>CP019326.1:2223589-2541244 GCA_001971685.1 Halomonas sp. 1513 | reverse complement strand
TCGAGCTGGTGCGTGAGATGAAGTGTGACCTGATTCAGGGCTACTACTTCTTCAAGCCGATGAGCGCTGCGGATACCACCCGACTATTGACCGGCCTGGTCGGTGGCCAGCCGCGCATTCTCAGCTAGCGAATTTACGCAGCGTCGGCTGCCAAGCCGCTGGCGAGATCGAGTAGACTAGTGCGCCCCTGATCGAATGGAGTGCCCGTGTCCGCTGCTGTCCCTTCGTCCTCGCAACTCGCCGCTCGCCTCTGGCGTCAGACCTGGCCGATGGCCATCGGCGTATTCGCCCTGCTGGGTTTCCAACTGGTCGATAGCGCCTTTATCGCGCGCCTGGGCACCGCGCCGCTGGCGGCCCAGTCCTACACCTTTCCGCTGACGTTTCTGATCATCGGCATTCAAGTTGGCCTTGGCATCGCCATCGCCGCGCTGATCTCCCGCGCGCTGGGTGCAGGTGAGGCGCAGCGCGCCAGGCGCCTGGGTAGCCTGGTGCTGGGCCTGGGTGGGGTCGTGATCGGGCTGCTGGTCGGCCTGCTGTGGCTGGCCCAGACGCCGATCTTTTCGCGGTTGGGCGCATCGCCGGAGAGCCTGGCGCTGATTCGCGGCTACTGGCCGCCACAGCTGCTGGCGGCGTGGCTCGGTGCGCTGCTCTATTTTGGCTATAGCCTGTGCCGCGCGCATGGCGATACGCGGCTGCCGGGCAAGCTGATGGTGCTGACCAGCCTGATCAACCTGGTGCTCGATCCTCTGCTGATCTTCGGTATCGGCGGCTGGCCGGGCCTGGGGCTCCCCGGTGCCGCCTGGGCCACGGTGATCGCCTTTGGCAGCGGCGGGCTGATCCTGTGGCCGCGACTGCTCCGCGCCGACTGGCTGGGGCGCCGCGGCCTGCTGCTCGAGGCACGCCGTTCGGCGCTGCCGTTCGCCGGTATCGCTGGCCCGGCCATGGTCAGTCAGCTGATGCCGCCGCTGGCGGCGATGCTGGCGATCTCGGTGGTCTCGCAATTGGGCGAAACCGCGGTGGCGGCATGGGGGCTGGCGAGTCGCCTCGAGACCCTGTCGCTGATGCTGGTACTGGCGCTGACCATGTCGCTGCCCCCCTGGCTGGGGCGCTGCTACGGTGCCGGCGACTGGGCGCAGATCCGGCGTCTGATGATACTGGCGGCCAAGGTCGTGGTGGCCTGGCAGCTGCTGCTCGGGCTGGTGATGGCCGCACTGGCGCCGTGGGTGGCACAGGGGCTGTCGGGTAACCCTGAAATTCGCGGCGACCTTGCCCTGCTGATCCGCTTCCTGCTGCCCAGCTATGCGCTGCTCGGGCTGTGCATGATCGTGGTGTCGGCGGGCAATGCCCTGGGCTGGCCGCTGCGCGCCATGCTGATGTCCGCCGCTCGGCTATTCATATGCTATCTGCCCTGCCTGTGGCTGGGCATGCTGGCCGGTGGCCTGCCGGGCCTGGCGATGGGGGCGGCACTGGGCAACCTGCTGGCGGGGGCGCTGGCCTGGCAGCTCTATCGGATCACCCGCCAAGGCTGAATGCCAACGGGCCCCGTCCAGTGGACGGGGCCCGTTGCTTTCAAGGCAGCCTGACGACTCAGTCGCCGGCCGGCAGCGGGCGTTCTCGCCGGGCGCCCTGCAGGGCGTAGAAGCCGAAGAACAGCGCCATCACCAGATAGCCGAGGGCGAAGTCCGGGGCGGCGTTGAAGGCCAGGCGCGGGGCGTGCATCAGGCCGATATAGGAGAAACCGGCGGCGAACAGCGCGAACACCGCGGCGCGCCGGAACTGCTGGTCGATCACCGACACGGTCATGGCGCCGAGCAGGATGGCGGTGAACATCGCCCCCTGGCCCAGCGCCACGATGGCGGTGGAGATATCGGTGACCACTTCGCCGGCGGCGTTGTTGAAGCGGGTCATCACATAGTTGGCGAAGTAGGGCAGCATCGCCAGCGCCACCGCCGGGTAGTAGCGGGTGTCGTTGGTCTGGAAGGCGGTGGCGATCATCGACATACCGACGAACACCAGGATCGGCGCCACCACCGAGACCGGAATAATCGCCGCCAGCATGGCGATCAGGCCGAACATGGTGGCCACGGCGTAGACCGCGCCGTTGAGGATGCTGTAGCCGCGTCCGGCGCCCATCCACTTGGCGCCGACGGTGGCGATATACACCGTGGTCGGGAAGACCCCGCCGAACAGCGCGCCGATCATGGTGCCGGCGCCGTCCACCGCCTGGCACTCGCGGACGTCGTACTTGTCGCCGGCGGCTTCCATGGCCTCGACGTTGTTCATGGTCTCGATGGCGTTGTAGAGGGTGATCGGCAGCACCACGGTGAGTACCGCCAGCATGCTGGTGAACAGCAGCCCCAGGCCCTCGAACCAGGCCAGGGTCGGCAGCAGCGGGTAGAAGCCGAGATGCGTGAAGGCGTCGCTGAATTGGCCGTCTTCGGTAGCGCCGATCAGGTAGGCAAGCGCGGTGCCGATGACGATGGCGAACAGTGAAGTGGGAATCCGAAACGGCATGCTGATCCGGCCGATCAGGCCGACGATGATGATCGCCATCACCAGCAGGCCGATCACCGGGATCTCCAGGGTCTTGAACAGCATCTCGCCGGCGATGAAGGTCAGCGCTACGCCGGCCACCGCGCCGAGCATGGCCGCCCGCGGCAGATGGCGCTGCACCCAGCGGCCGATCAGGCTGACCAGCGCCTCGATGGCGCCGCTGATGAAACACGCCGCCACGGCGATCTTCCAGGCCAGGTCGGCGTCACCGGTGAGCTGCTTGGCGGGCAGCAGCACGCCGAACAGGAACACGAACATCACCGGCGTGGAGATGCCGTAGGAGAGCGCGGTGACGTCGGCGCGGTTCTCCTTGCGCGCCAGGCGTGCCGCGCTCCAGGCGTAGTAGAAGTTGCCTACCATCACCGCCACGGCAGCGCCGGGCAGCACCTGGCCGAACACGATGCTGGCAGGAAAGCCCATGCCGAGCATGGTCAGGGCGATGATCACGAAGTTGGCGATATTGTTCTGGAACAGGGCGAAGAAGGCGTCGGTATCCTCCTTCTTGTACCAGGGGTAGTGCACAGCAGTGGTGGCCATGGTGGTGCCTCACGGGTTGTTTAATTTGTATACAAGGCTGACGGCAGTGTCGCTCTGCTTGACTGAATGGTCAAGCGATGCCCTCAACGCAGATGCCACACGGCAAAGCGCCCGGGAGGATCCCGGGCGCTGCTGGAGCTGTTGCGAAAGGCTGGCTCAGTTGACCGCGGCGATCGCCTTGGCCAGGTAGTCGAGGTTCTCGGTAGAGAAGCCGGCTACGTTGGCGCGCCCGGAGCGCACCATGTAGATGCCGAACTCGTCGCGCAGGCGGTCGACCTGGGTAGGGGTCAGGCCGGTATAGGAGAACATGCCGCGCTGCTCGGCGATGCAGGCGTACTTGGCGTCGAGGCCGTAAGGCTTGAGGGCGGCGACGAAGTCCTGGCGCAGGCCGTTGATGCGGTTGCGCATCTCGGTGAGCTCCTCGCGCCAGACGGCGGCGAGCTCGGCGGATTCGAGAATCTCGGTGACCACCGCGCCGCCGTGGGAGGGCGGATTGGAGTAGTTCTCGCGGGCCACGATGGCCATCTGCGAGCGCACGTTCTCCATCTGCTCGGTGTTCTTGGCCACCGCGATCAGCGCCCCGGTACGCTCGCTGTAGATGCCGAAGTTCTTCGAGCAGGAGCTGGTGATCAGCAGCTCGTCGAGACTCTCGGCAAACAGCCGCACGCCGAAGGCGTCCTCGTCGAGGCCGTCGCCAAAGCCCTGGTAGGCGAAGTCGATCAGCGGCAGCAGCTCACGCTCCTTGACCACCTCGAGCACCTCGCGCCACTGGGCCTGGGAGAGATCGAAGCCGGACGGGTTGTGACAGCAGGCGTGCAGCACCACCACGTCGCCCACCGGGATCTGCTTGATCGCCGCCAGCATGCCGTCGAAGTCGAGGCGGTTTTCAGCATCGACGTAGGGGTACTTGCTGAGCTTGAGGCCGGCGGCCTGGAAGATGCCCAGGTGGTTGGGCCAGGTCGGGTCGCTGACCCAGATGCCCTTGCCGGGCAGTTGGGTATGGATGAAGTCGGCGGCCAGGCGCAGTGCGCCGGTGCCGCCCGGCGACTGGGTGACGCTGGCGCGGCGCGCCTCGAGTACCGGGGAGTCGGCGCCGAAGATCAGCGGCTGGATCACCTGGCCGTAGCGCGGGTCGCCGTGGGAGCCGATATAGGTCTTGGTGGTCTGGTTGTCGAGCAGCAGCGCCTCGGCTTGCTTGACGGCCCGCATCACCGGCGTGTTGCCCTGGGCATCACGGTAGACTCCCACCCCGAGGTCGACCTTGTTGGGGTTGGTGTCCTGGTTGAAGGCCTCGATCAACCCGAGGATGGCATCCCCGGGGACCCGCTGAATCGGCTCGAACATTTACTCGGCTACCTCGTCGGTTCTGGCGGCAAGAATGAAATCGTTCTTGTGCAGGCCCTTCATCTCATGCGACCACCAGGTCACCGTGACCTTGCCCCACTCGGTCAAGAGCGCCGGGTGGTGGCCGGCTTCCTCGGCGATCTCGCCCACGCGATTGGTGAACGCCAGGGCCTGCTTGAAGTTGCGGAACGTGAATGCCCGCTCCAACTGCATGATGCCATCGCGCTCCATGATCTGCCACTCGGGAATGGCCTGGCGATACTCGCTGATCTCGGCCTCGGTGACGTGGGGGGCGTCCCAGCTGCAGGCTTCGCACTGCTGTTGTGATAGATCGCTCATGGGGTCTCCTGATTGACGGAACGGTAATAGATGGGACCGTAACGGTCGGAAAATGTCTCGCGCGGCGCGCCGAGGGCCTCAGGCCGCCTTGGGCGGAAACTTGGGCTCGAACAGGCCGAGCGCCATGGCCTGCTCGACCATGGCCATGATGTCCTGCCGTGAAAGGTCGTGCAGGGTGTGCAGATCGTCAAGCACGTAGTAGAGCGGCTGCAGGATATCGATGCGGTAGGGCGTGCGCAGCGCATCCACTGGATCGAAGGGGTGGTGCTCGGGGGCCTCGGAGAGGGCGTGGAAGGTCTCCTTGGGCGAAGAGATGATACCGCCGCCGTAGATGCGCCGCCCCTGGGGCGTATCGACCAGGCCGAACTCCACGGTCAGCCAGTAGAGCCGCGCCAGGTAGACCCGCTGCTTGGGCGTGGCGTCCAGGCCCAGCTTGCCATAGGTGGCGGTGAACTCGGCGAAGTCGGGATTGGTGAGCATCGGGCAGTGGCCGAAGATCTCGTGGAAGATATCCGGCTCTTGCAGGTAGTCGAGTTCCTCCGGCGAGCGGATGAAGGTCGCCACCGGAAAGCGGCGGCTGGCGAGCAGCTCGAAGAAGGTGTCGAAGGGGATCAGCGCCGGCACCTGGGCGGTGCGCCAACCGGTGGCGGCTTCCAGCACCCGGTCCACTTCGGCCAGCTGAGGGATGCGATCATGCGGCAGCGCCAGGCGCTCGAGGCCGTCGAGGTAGGCCTCGCAGACGCGGCCGTCGATGATCGCCGTCTGGCGCTCGATCAGCGTCTGCCAGGTGGCGTGATCCTGGTCGCTGTAGCGGATATGGCCGCGTTCATCGGGCATGCGGGCCTGGTACTTGCTCGCTTTGGCGGTCTTGTGTTCGGTCATGGGCAGGCTCTCCCTGGAGATTGTGGTTATTGTCGAGCATGGGAATCCGCTTCAGTGTCGATCCCGTAGCGTGGCGCGGGTAGGGGGAAATGCGGATGGGGGAGGAGGGAGTGTCGCGCTACGTGTAAAATAAACGTTACATAAAAGCACAGTGACTCGACGAGCAAATCGGGATTGCCCCCCTTGGCGGCTTGAGACGAGGCTAGCTGTCACGCTAGGTTGACAGTAGAGTCACGGCCGCTTGACGCTGACGTTAGCGGCATCCCGCGATAGCCTTCGAGGAGCCCGCATGCGTCTCAAGATTCACTGCCAGAACCGCATCGGTATCCTGCGCGATATCGTCGCCCACTTCGCCGACTACGGCGTCAACGTGGCGCGCGGCGAGGTGGGCGGCGATCACGGCAATACCATCTATCTGTTCCTGCCGCGGCTGCTCAATGCCCAGTTGGCGACGCTCAGGCCGACCCTGGAAACCATCCCCGGGGTATTCAGCGTCAAGCGCGTTAACCTGATGCCCAGCGAGCGGCGCCACCTGGAGCTCGATGCGCTGTTGTCGTCGCTCTCCGATCCGGTGATGTCGATCGACATGGAGGGGCGCATCGTCGCCGCCAACCGCGCCGCGGGGCAGATGCTCGGGGTGCGCGTCGACGAAGTGCCGGGGCTGTCGCTGGACCGCTACCTGCCGGACTTCGACCTGCCCGAGCTGGTTCGCCGCAACAATGCCCGGGTCAACGGCCTGCGCCTCAAGCTCAAGGGGGCCACCTATCTGGCCGATATCGCGCCGCTGCACAGCGAGAACGACGATGACGTGGCGTCGCTGGCCGGCGCCGTGGTGACCCTGCATCGCGCCGATCGCATCGGCGAGCGGATCTACCAGGTGCAGCGCCAGGAGCTGCGCGGCTTCGAGGCGATCTTCCAGGCCAGCCCACGGCTCGCCGAGCTGATTCGCGAGGCGCGGCGTATGGCGCCGCTGGACGCGCCGCTGCTGATCGAGGGCGAAACCGGTACCGGCAAGGAGCTGCTGGCGCGGGCCTGCCACCTGGCCAGCCCGCGCGGGCAGGCGCCGTTCATGGCGCTCAACTGCGCCGGCCTGCCCGAGTCGATGGCCGAGACCGAGCTGTTCGGCTACGCCCCGGGCGCCTTCGAGGGCGCCCGGCCCGAGGGCAAGCTGGGGCTGCTCGAACTCACCGCCGGCGGCACTATCTTCCTCGACGAGGTGGGCGAAATGAGCCCGCGGCTGCAGGTCAAGCTACTGCGTTTCCTGCAGGACGGCGGCTTTCGCCGCGTCGGCAGCGACGAGGAGACCTACCTCGACGTGCGGGTGATCTGCGCCACCCAGCAGGACCTGCCGGGACTGTGCGCCGCGGGCCTGTTCCGCCACGACCTCTATCACCGGCTCAACGTGCTGTCGCTGCAGGTGCCGCCGCTGCGCGACTGCCTCGACGGCATCGACGAGCTGGCGGGGCACTTCCTCGACCGCGCCGCGCGCCAGATCGGCTGCCCGCTGCCCCAGCTCTCGCCGGCGGCGCTGGCCAGGCTCTCCAGCTACCACTGGCCGGGCAACGTGCGTCAGCTCGAGAACGTGCTGTTCCAGGCGGTGTCGCTGTGCGAACAGGCGACCATCGAGCCGCAGCACCTGCGCCTGCCCGACGTCGGCCAGGCACCCGGCCTGGCCGGTATCGACCTCGACGGCGGGCTAGGCGAGATTCTCGGCGAGGTGGAGAAGCGCGTGCTTGCTGCACTCTATCCGCAGTACCCCTCGAGCCGTCAGCTCGGCAAGCGGCTCGGGGTGTCACACACCACCATCGCCAACAAGCTCAAGCGCCACGCTATCGGCGACGGGTCGCCTTGAACTGCTAGAGTGTTGGCAGTGCATCGACAAGGAGACGGTCATGGTCGATTTTCCACCGGCAGTGGTGCCGCGCTGGCTCAAACTGGCCTTTACGCTATGGATCCTGATCTGGGCGCCGAGCTACGTGGTGCTACTGGGTGCCCAGAACTTCTTCTGGCTGTGCAACGTGGCGAGCTTTTTGCTGCTGGTGGCGCTGTGGGCCGAGCATCGCACCCTGATGTCGATGCAGTGGCTGGCGGTGTCTCTGGTCGGTGGGCTGTGGACCCTCGATGTCGCCGTGGCGGCGCTTACCGGCGTCCACCCCATCGGCGGCACCGAGTACATGTTCGACCCCGAGCACCCGCCCATGGCACGCGCCATGTCGCTCTACCACGTGGTGCTGCCGCTGGTGGCGGGTATTGGCGTGGCCAAGCTCGGCTATAAGCGTCGCGCCCTGCTGTGGCAGACCCTGCTGACCTGGGTGGTGGTGCCGCTGACCTATCTGTTCACCGAGGCCGAGCGCAACATCAACTGGGTGCATGGCCCCTTCGGCCAGACCCAGGAGACCCTCGATCCGCTGCTCTACCTGTTCCTGCTGACGCTGCTGTGGCCGCTGGCGGTCTACCTGCCGGTGCATCTGCTGATGATCGCCTGGCAGCGCTGGCGGCACTGACCGGGGTCAGCCCTCGAACTGCCGGTCAAGCGCCTCGCGCACCTCGGCGTAGGGCCACGCCTCCAGGGCGGCGAAGCCGTCGAGCTGGCGCGCCTTGAGCTTGGTCAGCAGCGGCGTGGTCAGACCGGTCAGAAACCGCGTCAGCAGATCGACGCTGGGCGCCGGCGCCTCAGTGGTGGCGGCGATTCTGTCCAGCACCGGCTGGCACAGTGCGGCGACCTGCCGGGCGTCCAGCGGCGCTGGCGCCTCACCGCCGGGCAGCCGAGCGACCTGGCCGCGGCAGGCCGAGCAGTGGCCGCACTGCTGCGGCGCGCGGGCATCGCCGAAGTACTCGGCCAGGCGCCGGCTCAGGCACTGCTCTGACTCGAACAGCGCCAGCATCGCCTCGAGCCGGGCGATCTCGGCGCGCTCCTTGTCGCGGAAGTAGGCGAACAGCGCGTCGGCCAGGGCCTGCACGTCGAGATCCGGCTGGGTGATCGCATAGACCTCGGTCATCTGCTTGCTCTCCAGCGCGATCCAGCCCTGGTCGCTGAAGTACTCCAGCGCCCGGATCACCCGCGCCCGGGCCACATCCAGGCCGCGCTCGGCGCCCAGCCGATTGAGCGCGTCGAGGTCCAGGCTGCACCAGGTCTTGGCGCGCGGCGCGGCCTCGACGATGGCGGCGACGAAGTCGCGCCGCTCGCCGTTGAAGCGCTCGATCAGCGCCTCGGGCTCGAGTTGGTACTGAAAGCGGTACTCGGCGAAGTAGGCGTAGCGCGGCGCGATCACCCCGCGCAGCTCGAGCTGCACCAGCAGCGTCTTGAGCGGCAGCGGGCGGATATTGCTGTGCTGCGAGAGGGCATTCAGGGTGAGCTCCCACTGGCCCTGTGGTGCCGCCTCGCGAATCACCTCCAGCACCCGCAGGATGCCGTCGCGCTCCGGGGTGTCGCCGTAAACGAAGTTCTCGAGCGCCGCCAGGGCGTCGCGACCGCCCAGCATCAGGCAGTCGGAGGGCTGGCCGTCGCGCCCGGCGCGACCGATCTCCTGGCTGTAGTTCTCGATCGACTTGGGCAGGTCGACGTGCACCACGTTGCGGATATTGGCCTTGTCGATGCCCATGCCGAAGGCGATGGTGGCGACGATGCAGTTGACCTCGCCGGCCATGAACGCCTGCTGCAGGGCGTCGCGGGCCTCGCTCTGCATGCCGGCGTGATAGGCGCGGGCGTCGATGCCGGCCTTGACGAGGTAGGCGGCGAGCTGCTCGGCGCGTTTCTGCAGGGTGACGTAGACGATGCTCGGCTGCGGCGAGGGCCCTTCCAGGCGCGGGCGCAGCCAGTCGCGCAAGGCGCGTGCGCGCTGCTCGGCGGCCACCGGCTCGACCAGCAGGTTGAGATTGGGGCGATAGAAGCCGGTCAGGGTGACGTCCTCAGCGTCGATGGCGAAGCTGGCGCGCATGTCCTCGATCACCCGCGGCGTGGCGGTGGCGGTGAGCAGCAGCGCCTGGGGAATGCCGAACTCGCGCTGGTAGTCGGGCAGCTTGAGATAGTCGGGGCGGAAGTTGTGGCCCCATTCCGAGAGGCAGTGGGCCTCGTCGACCACCAGCAGCGACACCGGCACCTGGCGCAGGAAGCCGCGGAAGCGCTCGTTCTTGAGGCGCTCCACCGAGATCATCAGCACGCGAATCTCGCCGCGGCGCACGCCTTCCATCACCGCGCTGGCCTCCTCGCGGCTTTGGCGCGAGTCGATGCTGGCGGCGGCGATGCCGTGGCGGGCCAGGAAGTCGAGCTGGTCCTGCATCAGTGCCAGCAGCGGCGACACCACCAGCGTCAGGTGCGGCAGGTGCAGCGCCGGCAGCTGATAGCACAGCGACTTGCCGGAGCCGGTGGGGAAGATCGCCGCCGCCGAGCGGCCTGCCACCAGCGCCTCGACCACCTGGCGCTGGCCGGGACGAAAGTCGTCGTAGCCGAAGACCTGCTTGAGCGTGGTGTCGAGTGAATCGCGGGGCATGGCGAGCCTCCCTGTCTGGCCAAAGCCTCTATCCTACACCGCTGGGCGCCGCTCGGCTTTGCACAACTCGGCTGCGTGTGGTGACCAGCCCGGGGCTGATCCGGCGACAGCTCTGCGAGGAGGCGCTGTAAACCGTCCCTGGGCGCTACCGATGCCATCCCTGGCATCGACACCTCCTCTTCGAGCTGTCCCCGGCGCCCCTCATGTCGCAGGGAGTGGTCGCTTATGCTAAGAGCGGCAGCACTGGCGCTGGGTGACCTTGATTGCGCCAGCTTGCCATAATCGTCCATGACCCGGAGGGGCACTCCTTGGCATAATGGCAGCTTTGCCCTCAGGGAAGACCCATGACCGCCTGGAGCAAGCTACTCGTCGCCACCACGCGGCTAATCGACCTGCACGACAGCGGCCACGAGCCCGGCTCGCCGTTCGTGCAGGTCAGCCAGGAGAGCCGCCGCGGGCTGCGCGACGGCTACTGGCTGGACCTCGGCTGCCTGCTGCTCGACTATCTGCTCGACGTCGACTTCGCCACCAACAGCGCCTTCGTCTCGCAGAGCCGCTGCCTGGCGCAGCTGCGCGAGACCTACCCGGACCTGCCCCACGACGACCTGAGCTTCGTCATCAACCTGCTGGCCACTCCCAGCGAGCTGCACTTTCGCCAGCTCGGCGTCGAGGATAGCGCCGCGCGGGCCTCGCTCAGCACCAAGCGCACCGCGCTGATCGAAAAGCAGGGCCAGACCGGGCAGGTGCGACTGACCGCCAGCGGCCGCCAGGCGGTAACCCTGGCCAGTCAGGTCGAGGACCTGCTGTACTCCGAATACGACGCCGCCAAGGTACTGGCGGCGCTGGCCCGCGGTGATTTCGCTCGGGTGCCGGATATCACCAACCAGATCCTGCTGGCGATCCGCGGGCTGACCCAGGAGCTGCGCCGGGTGCGCGAGAATCCCACTCGCGAAGGCAAGCTGGCGGCACTGCTCGACAACCAGCGCCACTATCACAACGCGCTGTCGAGCATTCAGCGTACCCTGCTCGACGCCCGCGCCCAGCTCACCGCGCCGCGGCTGATGGAGCGCTTCGCCGAGTGGCGCGAGGCCGAGCAGGCGGCCAGCGGCGAGGAGTGGGACCTGCGCATGCTGTCCAGCGCCATCGGCCGGGTACTGACCGCCATCGAGAATCTCTCGCGGCGCCTCGCCGAGCTGCTCGCCGATATCGCCGAGGGGCGTATCCAGTCGATGGGCGTGGTCGACTTCGCCGATCTGGCCCGCGGACTGCTCAATAGCGCCCCGGCGGCGGCGCTACAGCAGGCGCTGGTGGCGCGGCTGATGCCGCTGCACGTGCAGGTCGCGGTGCCGCGCATGGCGCCGCTGATTCCGCTGCTGGAGTCACGCCGCGCTGAGACCAGCCACGCCGCCCTGGTGTTCGACGAGCAGCACGACGCGGCCCCCGAGGACCCGCTGCTGGCGCGCTTCCTCGAGGCCCGCGGCCCGGCGCTGCGCCAGCGCATCCAGCGTGAGCCGCTGTCACTGCCGGCGGCGCTGGCCGAGGGCTGGCACCGCTTCGAAGAGGGCGACTGCCTGGCTCAGCTGCTCAACACCTTCGTCGATACCCAACTGCTCGATGACCGCCTGGCGGTGGGCATCGACGCCACGCCGTTCGAGCTGACCCTCGCTGACGGCCGATGTGTCCGCGGCGCGGTGACCCCGTCACTGCGCCTCTCCGATCAGGATGATCTGCAATGAACATGAGTGAAATGGGCGAAGTGGTCGCCTACCTGCTGCGCTACCGTAGCGCCGAACGCGCCCCGGGCAGCGGTCGCAAGCGGCGTGCCGCCCGCGAGGGACAGCTCTCCGAGCGCGATGTCTGCGCGCTGATCGATGACGCCAGCGACCTCGAACGCGAGGCGCTGCGCGACTTCCTGGCCGGCCAGGGCCTGCGCCTCAAGGCCTTCGAGTCCGGCGACTATCCGGGCATCGCACCGGGCTCACGCTACTACGCCTTGCTGCCCGACCCGGACCTCGAGCAGCCGCCGCTGTACACCCGCGAGCCGGTGTTCGAGGCCCTCAAGCTGCGCCAGGAGAGCCGCGCCGAACTGGCCCAGTGGTACCTGCAGCTGTGGCTGCTGATGCATACCCTGCTCTACACCCGCTACAACCGCGCGCTGTCCGATGTCAGCCGCTACCAGGAGGCGACCTTCGCCAGCAACGAGCTGCTCGACCTGCTGCGCGAGCAGCTCGAGGCGCTGCGCAGCCTGGGCGAGGCGGCGCCGGAGGCCAGCCGCGCGCTGCTCGACGAGCGCGGCGAGGACCTCAACCGCCGGGTGCGTGCCTTCATCGACCTGCAGGCCCGTGCCGGGCTGCTCGAGTCGCCGCGGGAGACGCTGGCCGAGGAGGGCGATGAGGCCGGCGGCGATATCTGGCAGCAGACGCTGCTCGGCGCCCTGGAGAGCGAGCAGGTCGGCCTGCATCAGCTCGGCCACCTGCAGTCGCTGGCCGAGGGACGCCTGGCCGACGAGGCATCAGCGGCAATGCCACAAGCCGCCCACCAGGAGGCCGACGCATGAGCGTGATCAATCGTATCGAGGTCGCCAACCTGCTCAACAAGCACGGCGACATCGCCTCGCCGTGGGACGCCAAGATGCGTCACCTGCTGCTCGACCTGCGCGGCCAGTCCAGCGCCATCAGCATGGAGAACGGCTTCGGCAAGACCACTCTCGCCGAAGCGCTGATCGGCCTGCTGTCGCGGGACCGCACGCTGATCTCGCGCACGCGGCGCAAGTGCTCGCCGTCGACCGTCGCCGGCCAGGGCCGCAGCTGGAGCCATCTGCGCGTCGAGTTTCGCTCGCGCAGCGGCGGCGAGCGCCAGGAGGACATGCTCGCCGCCGCCGGCGAAGAGGTCGCCGGCGAGACCTTCGTGTTCGGCTTCTATGGCTACAGCGACGGTAGCGGCCTGTCGTTCTACCACTACCCCGGGCGACTCGAGGACATCCCGGTCCACCACCTGACCGCCGACGGCATGCTGGCGCTGTACGCCAACAGCGACATCAAGACCGCCATGGCCAGCCGCAACGTGCGCCTGACCCACAACCGCGAGGAGTGGCTGGACGCGGTGGGTGCCCATGTGTCGCGCCGCGAGCTGGCGCAGCTGGCCGCCTTCCAGAAGGAGGGCGGCGCCGACAAGAGCCAGATCTTCAACGCCATCAAGCCGCGCGGCGGCGAGAAGGCCGACCAGGCGTTCTTCTTCGAGGTGCTGGCGCCGGAGATCCTCTCCGGCGCGACCCGCGGCGAGACCGACGAGAGCGAGGAGCTGATCGAGGAGGTGATCCTCAACTCCGGCACCCATATCACCGAGCTGCGCCATCGCCTCGACGAAGCCGAGAGCGACCAGCGCCGCACCGCCGACAAGGTGGCCAACCTGGCGACGCTGAGTGCCGACGGCGCGGCGCTGCTCGAGGCCCGCGAGGCCCGCGAGCGCCTCGACGAGGGGCTGGCCAGCCTCGAGCGCCTGCTCGGCGGCCAGGCCGTGGCCGGCCTGCCGGGGCTGCCGCAGCAGCCCTCCGACGCCGACGTCGATGCGGCGACCCTGGCGGGCTTGGCCTGGGCGGTGGGCGACACCGGCCGGCCGCGGGTCTCGACCTGGCTGCTGGCACGACTCAGCGGCGCCAGCGAGCGCAGCGTCCGCCAGGCGCTCTCCGAGCGCGGTGCGAGGGTCGATGCCCACCGCCGGCTGATTCACCTGCCCGACGCCGAGTGGCTGAGCGCTCGCGACCTGGGCCACGTGACCTTTGCCGCCGCCCGCGACTGGCTGGCAGAGACGCTGAGTTTCAACGACGACAGCGCTCGCCACCGTGCCCTGGAGGCGTTGGATAGTGCGGCCGACGCCTTCGAAGCGCTGGACGGCAACCGCTTCCGCGAAGAGGTGATCGCCGACCGCACTTACCTCGATGAGCTAGGCCATGACCTCGACGACCTCGAGCAGCAGCTCGAGGGCCTCGAGCACGACCGTGAGCGCCTCGAGGGGCAGCAGCGCGAGTTCGTCGATAACCAGAGTTTCTATACCCAGGCGCTTGCCGATGGCCTGTTCAGCGAGGCCGAGCTGGAGGCGCCGGAACACACCGCCGAGGCCAGCCGCCGCGAGGCCGAGGAGGCGCGCCGCGCCCTCAACGCGCATCTGGGCCGCAGCGGCGAGCTCAAGCAGGTCGCCGCCTGGCACGCCGAGTTCCGCCAGCGTCACCCCCACGAAGTGCCCGCCGAGCGCCTGGCCGAGAAGCACGAGCGAGAGGCGCTGATCGAGGAGGCCCGCGAGGCCGCTGAGCAGCAGCGCCAACCGCTGCTCGAGCAGTGCCGCGAGCTGCGCGACGAGGCGGCCACCCTGCGCGACGAGCAGCAGCGCCTGGCCGGCGAGCAGGGCCTGCTGAGCCAGGGGCAAGGGCCGTGGCAGGCCTTCGTCGAGGGCTGGCCGGAGGAGGAGCCGCGCGGTTTCTGGTCGCGGCGCAAGACCCAGCTGGCCGAACTCGAGACCCGCTGCCGCGACGCCGAGCAGCGCCAGCAGGATGCCCGCCGCGAGCAGGCGCGGCTGGCGCCGCTGGCCGAGGCGGCACGGCGCTACGCCGAGCTGCATGGCGATGACGAACCGGTGCACCTGCGTAGCCGCCTGCGCGAGCGCGAGCGTGAACTGGCGGATGCCGAGCACCGCCTCGCCCAGCGCGAGGCCGAGCTGCGCGAGCTGCATCAGGCGCGGCTGAGCTTCGCCG
The DNA here is from genome assembly GCA_001971685.1 of Halomonas sp. 1513. Taxonomy (NCBI): domain Bacteria; kingdom Pseudomonadati; phylum Pseudomonadota; class Gammaproteobacteria; order Oceanospirillales; family Halomonadaceae; genus Halomonas; species Halomonas sp. 1513. The sequence goes on along the minus strand of CP019326.1, from coordinate 2,526,352 downwards.
AGCGCAGCGAACTGGCCCCGGCGGACTGGCTGCGCGATGCCCAGCGCCGCTATCCGCGACTGCTCAGCGAGGCGGAGTCGCTGGATAGCGCCATCGCCGAGCGCCAGCGCTACCTGGAGAGCCTGAGCGGCGACCCGCTCGAACGCCGTGCGGTGGAAGCCGAGGCCGAGCGCCTGCTGCAGCGCGAGGAGATCGCCTGGCAGCCGCTGCACGAAGTGCTCAACGCCGCGCATTGGCCAGAAGCCCGGCGCCGCGAGTGGCTGGCCCAGGCCGCCGGGGTGCTGTTTGCGCCGGTGGTCGAGGGCGAGGCCAATGCCGAAGACGTCGCCGGCCTGCTGGTCGACGCCGGCCTGGCGCTGCCGGTACTCGAAGCCGGGGCCCTGGCGGCGCGGCTGGAGGCCGGCCGCTCGCCGCTTGGTGCGGTACAGGGCGTCGAGACGCTGGCGGTCAAGGCGGCCCTCGACCCGCGCTACCTGGACGAGCTGCGTCAGGCCACCGAGCGGCGCCTGGCCGCCGACCGCGAGCGCCAGGTGGCACTCGAGGTCGAATGCCGGCGTCTCGACCCCCACGGCGAGGCCTACGCCCTGGCGGTACGCGCCAGGCAGGCCGACGAAGCCGGGGTGGTCGATGCGCTGGAGGCACTGGGTGCCGAGCAGTCTGCGTTGGCCGAGCGCCAGGCGGCGCTGGCGCCGCGCCTCAGCGACGCCGCGCTGAGCTGCATCGACGACTACCAGCGCTACCTGGAAGCCGGCGGTGAGCTGGCCCTGGAGGCCACCGCCGAGGCGGCACTGGCGGCCGAGAGCGAACTGGCCGAGCAACGCCCGCAGCTGGTCGATGCGCAGCAGGCGCTGGAGCGCCACGGTGAGACCTGGCTGGCGGCGGAGCAGTTTGCCAACGCCGGTGGCGCGGAGCGGCTCGAAGCGCTGGAGGCGCGCCTCGATGCCCTGGCCGAGCGCCAGGCCGAGGTCGGCGAGCGACTGCATGACGCCGAGGCCCAGCGCGAGACCCTCGAGCGCCGTCTCAGCGAGCTCGACGCCGAGCAGCGCGGGCTATTCGCCGACGGCGAGCGCGACCGGCTGCGCGCCCTGGCCGAGTTCGAGGCCGAGGGCGGCGTGGCCTTTATCGAGACCGCCGCCGAGGTGCAGGAGCAGCTCGAGACGCAGCTGGCCACGGCCAACCGCCGCGCCGACTTCTCGTTCACGCGGATCCGCGCCTACCTCGACGTGCGCGATGCCGGCGGTGGCGGGCAGAAACTCGAGCGCGAGATCGCCCGGGTCAAGCGCGAACGCGGCGAGTGCCGTGAACAGCTCAAGGCCAAGCGCGACGAGCGTGACAGCGTCAGCGAGCGGCTGAGCGTTCAGCGCCGGGCCATGGAGTGGGTCGACCAGCTGGCCCTGGCGTGGCTGGCGGTGGTCCGTGAGCTGCCCAGCGGCTGGAGGCAGCGGCTGGCAGAGGCCGAGCCGCAGAGCGCCTGGCCCCTCGACGACCCGGACCAGACGACGCGTCAGACAGCGCTGGACGACTGGTGGCGGCTGGCAGGCAGTGAGGCGGCGCTGCCCGATCCGGCGGCGCTGGAGGCCTGCCAGCAAACCCTGATCGATGCGCTTGATGATCTCAACCTGGGGGAACGGGCGCGCGACCGCGAGCGCCAGGATAAGGCGGTGCGTGCCCTCGAGCGGCGCCTGGCCGAGGCGCTGGAGGCAGCCGCCCAGAGCCGTGCCTTCAGCGATACCGAGCGCGCGCGGCTGGCGGCTTTGAAGGGCGTCAGTGCAGCGGCCTTGGCCGACTTGGCGGCGCTGCACGACCAGCTCGACGCCCAGCTCGGCGAGCATCGCCAGCGCGTCGAGCGGCTGCATGCCTCACGCGAGCAGATCGAAGGCACCCTGGTCGAGCGGCTGAGCTCGATCATCGCCGACGCCGCCGGCAACCTGGATATCCTCAAGCGCGTGGCGCGCAGCCACGGCGAGGGCGGCGCCTATTTCGAGGTCAAGGCGTCGCTGATCGACGGCGAGCCGCTGCGCGAGCTGATCACCACCCTGCTGGCGGATATCGACGAGCACCAGCTGGCGCAGAAGCGCCGCGCCGAGCGCGACGGCGGCATGCCCGACGGTGATGCGCGGCGCCGCGACGACGACCTGCTGCGCCAGATTCGCCGGCGCATCTACCGCGGGCTGTTCCACGACGTGGCGATTCGCCTCAAGCACGACGCCATCCGCCCCCACGGCCGGCTGTTCTCGCTCAACGAGGACATGTCCGAGGGCCAGCGCGAGGCGGTGTCGCTGATGTGGCTGGTCAAGCTCTCGGAGTTCGCCATCGAGCGTGAGCTGCGCGAACTGCCCGGCCACCACAAGCGCCGCGCGCGCAACAGCCGCGAGAGCGTGATCCTGCTCGACGGCCTATTCTCCAAGCTCTCCCACCGGCGGCTGATCCAGGACTCGCTGGAGTCGCTGCGCAATACCCGCGGGCGCTTCCAGATGATCGGCCTGATCCACAATCCCAACTACGAGAACGACCCGGCGATCTTCCCCACCTACCTGGTGGGCAGCGTGATTGGCGGCGCCCAGGGGCAGGGTGGCCATGTGATGGTCCGCGACGGGCGCAGCGTCGAACCCGAGCAGCTCGGTCGCAGCGCCGGCGAAGCCAGCCTGTTCGGCATCCATGTCAGCGAGCCGGTCGGCGAGGAGACGTAGGATGAGCGATACGCCGCGCATTTACGGTGTCGGCGACAGCACCCTGCGTGCGCTGGGCGGTGAGGCGGCGGTGGCCGCGCTCGTCGAGCGTTTCTACGCGGCGATGCAGCGGTTGCCGGAGGCGCAGCGGATTCGCGCCATGCATGCCGATGACCTCGCCGAGGCGCAGGACAAGCTGACCACCTTCCTGATCGGCTGGATGGGCGGCCCCAAGCGCTATCGCGAGCGCTTCGGGCCGATCAGCATCCCGGGGGCGCATCTTCACCTGGATATCGGTCCCGAGGAGCGCGATGCTTGGCTTCTGTGCATGGCCACGGCGCTCGACGAGCAGGGCGTGGATGCCGAGCTCAAGGCCTATCTGCTGGCCCAGCTGCGCCATCCGGCGGAGATGTGTCGGCGCCGCTGAAGGGCTTCAGGGTGCGCTGATGACCCGATCCCGCCCCTGATGCTTGGCTGCGTAGAGGTGGCGGTCGGCGCGTTCGATAAAGGCCTCGCGGGGCTCGCCCAGGCGGTACTCGGCAATCCCGATACTGACCGTGACCTTGCCGAGGCCGATACCGAAGTCGTGGCGGGCAATCGCCTCGCGTAGGCGCTCGGCAAGCGGCTGGCAGTGCGAGAGCGGTGTTAGCGGCAGGACCACGGCGAACTCCTCGCCGCCGAGCCGCGCCGGGATGTCCTCTTCGCGTAGCTGCTGCTCACAGAGTCGCGCCAGGTCCTCGAGCACCTGGTCGCCCTGCAGATGCCCCCAGGTGTCGTTGATGCCCTTGAAGTGATCGAGGTCGAGCAGCATCAGCGACAGCGGCGAGCCGTGACGACGCGCGGAGGAGATCTCCTCGTCCAGTCGACACATCAGCTTGCGGCGATTGGCCAGCCCGGTGAGCTCGTCGGTGTCGGAGAGTTCGCGCAGGTGCGCCTCATGGGCGACCTGTTCGCTGACATCCATCATCAGGCCGTGCCACAGGGTGCCGCCACCGCGCCATTCGGGCTGAGCGCGCACCGAGATCCAGCGAATCTCGCCGCACGGCTGATAGAGGCGAAACTGCTTGGCCAGCGGCGTCAGCGACTTGGCCGAACGCTCGATGGCGGCCATCAGGCGCGGAAAATCCTCGGCGTGAATGCGTGCAAACGCGTAGCTGGCATCGTCGGCGAGCAGGCGGCGCTCGCCGTCGCGGATCAGGGTGGCGTTGCCGGCCAGATAGGGAAAGCGCAGCTGGCCGCTGGCACTGCGAAAGAGTTGAAAGATCATGCCGGGGATACGTTCGGTCATGGCCTTGAGCTGCGCGAGACTCTCCATGGTCTCGGGCAGCACGCTGTCATCGGCAGGCATGGGTGGCCTCCTGGCTAGGCGTTCCGCTGCGTTGGTGTTTCTTGTTGTTCGTCGGGTGCTTGGCACCTCGTAATATAAGCAGGCAAATATACGCCTAAGCATGAGGAGGCGTCACCCTGCAAAGGATGTAAGCGATTGACTACAAGGTGTGACGCTTTGTCATGGTACGGTCAGCGTGGCGCATCGTAGCGCCCGGCACGCCCGAGCGAGAACACCAGTTGCCAGAGCTGCAGGTCACGGGCGCGAAAGGCGCCGGCGCACACCGAGAGGTAGTAGCGGAACATGCGCCTAACGCGCTCGCTGTAGTGCTCGGCAATCTCGTGCCAGCGAGCGTCGAGATTGGCCAGCCAGGCCATCAGGGTGGGGTCGTAGTCGGCGCCGAAATTCTGCCAGTCCTCGAGCAGCAGGTGCCCTTCGGCGGCCCGAGCGATATGCATTGCCGAGGGCAGCACGCCGTTGGGAAAGATGTACTTGTTGACCCACGGGTCGGCGGTGATATCGGAGTTGTTGGAGCCGATGGTGTGCAGCAGGAACAGGCCATCGTCCTCGAGGAGTCGTTCTACTGTCCTGAAGTAGGTGGCGTAGTTGCGGTGGCCGACGTGCTCGAACATGCCGATCGACACGATGCGGTCGTAGTGGCCATCGAGATCGCGGTAGTCCTGCAGCAGAATATTGACCGGCAGGCCGTCGCAGCGCTCCCGGGCCAACCTCGCCTGCTCGCGGGAGATAGTGATGCCGGTGACCTCGGCGCGGTAGTGGTGGGCGGCGTATTCGGCAAAGCTACCCCAGCCGCAGCCGATATCGAGTACCCGCATGCCGGGCTCTAGCTCGAGCTTGCGTGCCACCAGGTCGAGCTTGTCGAGCTGAGCCTGGTGCAGCGAGTCGGCGCCTTTCCAGTAGCCGCAGGAGTAACACATGGTGGGGTCGAGCATGCGCTCGAAGAGGTCGTTTCCGAGGTCGTAGTGCGCTTCGCCGACGATATATGCCCGCGCCTTGCTCTGCAGATTGAAGAAGCCGGTTTGCAGGCGGTACATGAGCCGCTCGGAGGGCGTATGGGCGCGTTCGCCTAGCCCGTGCATCAGCAGCCGGCAGGCCATCTCGTCAATGCGCGAGCACTCCCACCAGCCGTCCATGTAGGCCTCGCCGAGGCCCAGTGTGCCCTGATGGAGCACGCGGCTGAACAAGTCGGGGTGGTGCACCTGGATGTCCCACTCGGCGCTGCCGTTGAGGGTCACACCGGAGCCTTCGAGGAGCTGCTCGACGACGCGACGCGCGCGGGTATCGGGGAGGGGAACGGGGCCGATTCTGGGGTCGCTTGTCATGGCAGTCTCCTGTTCCGTTAGCGTGGGCTCTCCGGGCGTTGGCTAGAGTGACGGCAGGGCGTGCGGCGACGTCTTGTCATGGCTGTTGACGACTTTTCTAATGAGCATAGCCGATCGGTTACTGGCGTGGTAACTCGGCGAGCGTGGGCGGGTAAGTGCCGGGATGTCTCAAATGGGCATGCCGATGCCTCGCCTGAGACGTTGGGCGGGGCTAGCTTGACTAGGCTGTAGGCGCCAATCACAGCATAAATGAAGGACGCCAGCCATGAGTCAAGCCAACCGCGGGGTGGTCTACATGGGCCCCGGCAAGGTCGAGGTCCAGGCCATTCCCTTTCCCGAACTGGCGCTGGGCAAGCGCAAGTGCGAGCACGGGGTGATCCTCAAGGTGATCACCACCAACATTTGCGGCAGCGACCAGCATATGGTGCGCGGTCGCACCACCGCACCACAGGGGCTGGTGCTGGGCCACGAGATCACCGGCGAGGTGATCGAGTGCGGTCGCGACGTGGAGTTCGTCGCGGTCGGCGATATCGTCTCGGTGCCGTTCAATATTGCCTGCGGCCGTTGCCGCAACTGCAAGGAGGGCAAGACCGGCATCTGTCTCAACGTCAATCCGGCGCGCCCCGGGGCGGCCTACGGCTACGTCGACATGGGCGGCTGGGTCGGCGGCCAGACCGAGTACGTGATGGTGCCCTATGCCGACTTCAATCTGCTCAAGTTCCCCGATCGTGAACTCGCCATGGACAAGATCGGCGACCTGACGCTGCTCTCGGATATCTTTCCCACCGGTTTCCACGGCTGCGTTACCGCCGGGGTGGGGCCGGGTAGCACCGTCTATATTGCCGGTGCCGGCCCGGTAGGCCTGGCCGCGGCGGTTTCGGCGCAGCTGCTGGGGGCGGCCTGCGTGATCGTCGGCGACATGAACCCCGAGCGCCTGGCCCAGGCCAGAAGCTTCGGCTGCGAGACCCTCGATCTGCGTGAAGACACGCCGATGGCGGATATGCTCGAACCGATCCTCGGCGATCGCGAGGTCGACTGCGCGGTGGATGCGGTGGGCTTCGAGGCGCGCTGTCACGGTCACGATCACTCCCACGAGCAGCCCGCGGCGGTACTCAACGCCTGCATGGACATCACCCGTGCCGGCGGCCAGATCGGCATCCCGGGGCTCTACGTCACCGAGGATCCCGGCGCCGAAAGCGCCGATGCCCAGCACGGCAACCTGTCGATGCGCCTGGGCCTGGGCTGGGCCAAGTCGCACTCCTTCCACACCGGCCAGTGCCCGGTGATGAAGTACCATCGCCAGCTGATGCAGGCGATCCTGTTCGAGCGGGTGCATATTGCCCAGGCGGTCAATGTGCAGGTGATCTCGCTGGACGACGCCCCGCGCGGCTATGCCGACTTCGATGGCGGCGTGGCGAAGAAATTCGTCATCGACCCCCACGGCAGCGTGGCTGCCTGAGTGCCTCAGCCGCCGGGCGAGGCGTCCGGCGGCACCAGCCAGCTATCGCTGAGTGCCAGCAGATGGGCGGTCAGGGCATCCAGCACCTGGCCGCCCTGTCGCCAGTGGTGCCAGTAGAGCGGCACGTCCACCGCCTGGTGGGGCGAGAGGTCGACCAGGCGGCCATCGGCGAGATGGCCGCTGGGGTCGATCTCCTCGAGCCGCCCGGCATCGAGTTCGCGCGCCGCCTGGCGCTCTGGCACCATGCCCCAGCCGAGACCCGCCAGGGCCAGGCCGACGAAGCCCTGCGACGACGGGCACAGGTGGTAGGGAAACGGCGGCTCGACGCCGTACATCGCCAGGAAGCGATGCTGGAGGCGGTCATCGGGCCCAAACACCAGCGCCGGGGCCCGCTTCAGGGCGCTCGGCGTCACCCCGTGGGGAAAGTAGCGGGCGATGAAGGCCGGGCTTGCCAGCGCCCGGTAGCGCATGCTGCCCAGCGCATGGCTGCGTGCCCCCTGCACCGGACGCGGTGAGTCGCAGAGACACCCGGCGACCTCGCCGTCGCGCATCCGTTTCAGCGCCACCTCCTGATCTTCCACCACCAGCTCGAACAGCACCCGATGCCGGTCGCTGAAGCGGCCCACGGCCTCCGGCCACCAGGTCGCCAGGCTATCGGCGTTGATGGCCAGGCGCAGTCGCGGCTCATCGCCGCTGCCCAGCGCAGGGACTTCATCGAGCAGGTCGTGTTCGAGCAGGCGTACCTGTTGCACATGGTTGAGCAGGCGCTGACCGAGTGGCGTCGGCGCCAGGCGCGGGCTGCGCATCAGTACCGGCTGGCCGAGGCGGGCCTCGAGCAGCTTGATACGCTGGGATACCGCCGACTGGGTCAGGCCGAGCTGGCGCGCGCCGCGCTCGAAGCCAGCCTGGTCGACCACCGCGGCCAGTGCCGCAAGCAGCTTATAGTCGAGCATTCTGACGGTCCCGGGCAGTCGGCTTGGTTATCATTTTTTCTAATCACTCAGTTGCTATAGTAATTTCATTAATTTAAGCGTCCAGCGTAGCCTGCTCGGCACGATCTTCCAATCGATGCTGCCAAGAGGAGCTGCGCGTGCTGATTTCCCTCACCCATGGACTACTGATCTGTGCCGGCCTGATCGTCGCCATCGGCGCCCAGAACGCCTTCGTGCTGCAGCAGGGGCTGCGTCGAGAGCACGCCTGGCTGGTGGCCGGGGTCTGCGCCCTGTGCGATTGGCTGCTGATTGGCCTGGGGGTGCTGGGGTTGGGGGCACTGATTGCCCAGCAGGCACTGCTGATGGAGGTGGCGCGCTGGGCGGGAGCGGCGTTTCTGGCCTGGCAGGCGTGGCTGGCACTGCGCCGCGCGATGCTCAGCAATGCACTGGTGGCCGCCAGCGGCTCTCAAGGGTCCTGGCGTGCTGCGCTGGCGGCGACCTTGGCGGTAACCCTGCTCAACCCCCAGGTCTATCTGGAAACCCTGGTACTGCTGGGCGCCATCGGCGCGGTGCAGCCAAGCCCGCTGGGGTTCTTCATCGGCGCCGCGCTGGCCTCGTTCGGCTGGTTCTTCGGGCTGGTGGCTGCCGCCGGCTGGTTGGCGCCGCGCCTGGCCAGTCCTCGGGTATGGCGCATCATCGATACGCTGATCGCACTGATACTGGCCTGGGTGGCCTGGCGGCTTGCCAGCGGGGCGATGCTGCCATGATCTGTAAGGGTTTCGTTACGGGGTGTCAGGTCTTTCGACCGCGGCGGCGGCGCACCATCACGGCTGCCGGTGGCTGGCAAGGAATCGTTACAGCGGCCGACGCTGCGGTGCCAAAACACTCCGCCAGGGGCATGAAATAGCCCTGCTCGCGGCGCGGCCAGGGCTCTAGGCTGGGGGCACGACATTGGTCACGACCCACAACAACACCCTGAGGAGGTCACCATGAACGCACCGGCACAGGTCGCGCCGCAGCAGAGCGCCAGCAATCCGATCGGCACCAACGGCTTCGAGTTCGTCGAGTATACCGCGCCCAGCGACGAAGGCATCGAGGCCCTTCGCCAGCTGTTCGTCCAGATGGGCTTCACCGAGACCCGCAAGCACCGCTCCAAGCAGGTCTCGCTGTTCCAGCAGGAGGGCGTCAACTTCGTGCTCAACGCCGAGCCGAACAGCCACGCCGCCGAGTTCGGCAAGATTCACGGCCCCAGCGCCTGCGCCATGGCCTGGAAGGTGGCCGATGCCCAGCAGGCCTTCGAGCATGCCGTGGCCAACGGCGCCGAGCCGGTGGAGAATCCGGTCGGCCCCGACGAGGTGGGTATCCCGGCGGTACGCGGCATCGGTGGCTCGCTGCTCTACTTCGTCGATAGCAAGGTCGACGGCCAGGGTCGCACCATCTACGACATCGACTTCGAGAAGATTCCCGGCCGCAGCGCCAATGATCGCAGCGTGGGCCTGCAGGTGCTCGACCACCTGACCCACAACGTCGACCGCGGCCAGATGGACGTCTGGGCGAATTTCTATACCGATATCGCCAACTTCCGCGAGAACCGCTATTTCGATATCAAGGGCAAGAAGACCGGGCTGCTGTCGCGGGCGATGACCGCGCCGTGCGGCAAGATGCACATCCCGATCAACGAGTCCGCCGACGACAACTCGCAGATCGCCGAATTCCTGCGCGAATACAACGGCGAAGGCATCCAGCACCTAGCCATGGCCACCGACGACATCTATGCCACGGTGCGAGCGCTGCGGGCCAACGGCGTGACCTTCCTCTCGACCCCGGACACCTACTACGAGAAGGTCGATGCACGGGTGCCCAACCACGAGGAGGACGTCGCCGAGCTCCGCGAGCTGAGCCTGCTGGTCGACGGCGGCGAAGGCGAAGGGGTGCTGCTGCAGATCTTCACCGAGACGGTGATCGGGCCGATCTTCTTCGAGATCATCCAGCGCAAGGGCAACGACGGCTTCGGTGAAGGCAACTTCAAGGCGCTGTTCGAATCCATCGAGGAGGACCAGATCCGCCGCGGCGTGCTCAAGGACGACTGAGCCTGGCAAGACACCGCTCCTGACACCCGACCCCGCGGCCCGTGCCGCGGGGTTTTACATGATGGGCTGGTACGGCTGACGCTCGCTCCCAGGCAGCCTAAGCGGGTTCATCCTCGCTGTAGTGGCCCCACTTCTCGAGAAGCAGCTCGATAAACAGCTGCGCGGTTCCCGACAGGCTATGCGAGTTGCTGGTCACCAGACCGATGGTGCGTTGAATAGTAGGGGCCGGAAGTTCCCGTGAACAGAGAATGTCGTGGTCTGCCCCGGGCATTGTCATGCGCGGCAGGATCGCTACGCCCAATCCCGATTCGACAAGGCCCAGTGACGTGGATAGGTGCTGCACCTCATAGAAGCTGTTCAAGCGGATACCATCGGCGGAGAGGGCATTGTCCAGCAGGATGCGGTTGCCGCTGTCGCGACTCACCGTGATCAAGCGCACGTCGTGAAGGTCGTCCCAGTGGATCTCGGGCTTGTGGGCCAGCGGATGGTCGGAGCGCAGGGCCAGTACGAAGGGGTCTTTCAGCAAGGGAGTAAAGGCCACCTCGGGGGTCTGCGCGCTGATCATGTTGATGCCGAAATCCGCCTCCCCCCTCACCACCTTTTCCAATCCCTCGTTGGCGCTCACATCGAGAATGCGAATGCGTATGCCGGGCCAGGCTTCGCTGAACACCCGAATGACGCTGGGCAGAAAGTAAAAGGCGGCCGTCGGCAGGCACGCGATGGTCAGCGTGCCCTTCTGATGGGTCGCAAGTTCCCTGATGCCCAAGATCGATGACTCGTACTCTTCGATGACCCGTCGCGCCCGCGGCAGGAAGTCCACTCCGATCGCCGTCAAGCGTGTACGCCGGGTGGTGCGCTCGAGCAGGCACACCTCCAGCACCTCTTCGAGCTTCTGTATGCGGCGTGATAGCGCAGGTTGTGAGAGGTGTAGACGCTTGGCCGCCTCATGGAAATTCCCCAGCTCGGCGACCAGCACGAACGCCTGAAGATCCAGAAACTCGACTCTATGGAGCATCGCATATCTCTTGCATCATTGTTTTCAACTAATAACGCTAGCACATTAATGTGTGTATCGCCATAAATGACACTTATATTTGCATTTGAGACATCAAAGACTGGGTGACAAGCTCATACAACGTCAAAATGAGCTGAGAAATGACCCATATGAGCAATAGCATTCCCTGCCTCATCATGAGAGGCGGTACCTCCAGGGGGCCCTTCTTGAGAATGAGAGATTTGCCCGAGTCAGAAGCAGCCAGAGCCGATTTGCTTCTGGGACTTATGGGCTCGGGTCACCTGCTGCAGATCGACGGTATCGGTGGCGGGAATCCATTGACCAGCAAGGTGGCCATTGTCGAGCGATCTTTGCATCCCGATGCCGACGTAGACTATCTGTTCGCCCAGGTCGACGTGATGAAGCGATATGTCGATTTCAATCCGAACTGCGGCAATATGCTCTCTGCAGTTGGCCCGTACGCCATTGAAACCGGCTTGGTCGAGGCAAAGGATGGCATCACCAGCGTGCGTGTGCGCAATCTCAATACGCAGCGTTTCATCGAATGCCAGGTTCCCACACCGAAGAAGCAGGTCTGCTACGAGGGCGATATATCCATTAGTGGCGTACCCGGGAGTGCCGCGGGTATACGCATGAGCTTTCTGGATGTGGTTGGCGCCAAGACTGGCTACTTGTTACCTACTGGCAGTCCCGTCGATGTGATTGATGGCGTCGAGGTGAGCTGTATCGATGCGGCAACTCCCGTAGTGCTTATAGCAGCAAGCTCACTGGGCATCCAGGGTAGTGAAACGGCCGATCGTCTGGATGCCAACCGTGACATGCTGGACCGCCTGGAGGCGATTCGATGCAAGGCGGGGCGGCGCATGGGCATGGGAGATGTGACGCATAGCGTTCTGCCCAAGCCAATCATCATCTCCTGCTCTGATCACTCGGAATATACGCTGCGCGCCCGCTACTTCGTTCCGCATAGCTGCCATAAATCGATAGCCGTGACCGGCGCGATAGCGCTGGCAAGTGCCATAAGCGTCGAGGGAACGCTGGCCAACCGGATGGCAGTCAAGGCCGGTCATCTTGAACCGGGCGATCTTCTGCAAAGTGTGAGTATCGAGCACCCCCTCGGTGTCATGGAGCTCGACGTGTCCCACGGTAGTGGCGGAAGCCACGATGTATCGCGTGTGTCGATGATAAGAACAGCGCGCAAGATCATGAGTGGAGACATCTTCTATCCACCGCTGAGTGCATGCGTTTGACCTTGTAGAGGCCTTGTCGGCCTCGAATGGCAGGCGCCTTGGCGCGTGGATGGTAAGTCCAGTAACGCCTATATCCTATAAGTAGAAAGGAGTAACGCCATGAAACTGTTTCACCACAACGAAGTCGGCTCGACCCCCGGAGCTGGTAAGTTCATAAAAGCCGGCGTCCTGAGCGCTGCACTGTTACTTGGCGGCTACGCCCACGCCGATGGCAATGTGCCGAGCAATGTCACCTTCACCGTGCCCTTTGGCGTGGGTGGCGGTACCGATGTATGGGCCCGGTTCCTTGCGCCATGGCTTACTGAATACCTGGATAGTGAACCCACTATCATGATCGATAATGTGCCTGGCGGCGGCTCGATCAATGGGGCCAATGTGTTTGCCAGGCGGGCCAGCAGTGACGGCAGCCATATCCTTGCCACTTCGGCCTCGACGCAATTCCCGGCGATGTTGAACGAGGACCGCGTTCGCTACGATTACGCCGACTGGGTGCCGGTGCTGGCCTCGCCTACCGGTGGAGTGGTCTATGCCAGTAGCGAACTGGGCGAAGACAAGGATGCCGTCATGGCAGCACTTCTCGAAACCCCCGTGAAGTTTGCCGCGCAAACGCCCACTGGTCTGGAGATGCCTGTACTGATGGCGCTGGATATGCTGGAGATGGATGTGACGGCGGTATTTGGCATGCGCAGCCGTGGCGAAGGGCGCCTAGCCTTCGAGCGTGGAGAGGCCAAGATCGATTTTCAGACCACCTCCGCGTATTTCAGCAGCGTCGAGCCCCTGGTGGAGGCGGGGGATGCGATACCCCTGTTCTCGCTGGGCATGTTGAATGATGAGGGGGAGCTGGTCCGCGACCCGGCGTTCCCCGATCTGCCTACCTTCAGTGAAATCTATGTAGAACAGCACGGCGTCGACCCCGAGGGGCCGGCCTACGAGGCATTTCGTCAGTTCTTTGCCGCCGGCTTTGCGCTGCAAAAGCTGATCATGCTGCCTGCCGATACGCCTCAGGGCGTCATCGACGAGTACCGCAATGCTGTCAACGCATTCATCGGGGACGAGCGCTTTCTGGAGGAGTCCGAGGCCCAGCTGGGACCCTACAGTCTGGTAAGTGGAGACGTGGCAGAGCGTCATCTCAGCGATGTGATGACCCTCGATGAGAGCACTCGTGAATGGTTGTCCGATTGGCTCGATAGCCGCTTCGGTGCCTCGATCTAAGGTGCACCTGAGCATCGGGTTGCCCGCCTTGGCGGGCAGCCCGGGAGGCTGCCATTTACAACGAGATTTTTCCTATGTTTGATGTACTGCTCTCCAGCTTAGGGCAAGTCTTTACCTTGCCTCATCTGCTCTACATGATGCTTGGCGTTTCCATCGGGCTAATCGTAGGCATCATTCCCGGGCTAGGCGGCATCGCCGGCATGTCGATACTGCTGCCCTTTCTCTATGGTATGGAGCCCACGATTGCGCTGGGAATGCTGATGGGGCTGGTGGCGGTCATTCCGACCGGCGACACCTTTGCATCGGTGCTGTTGGGTATTCCCGGCTCGAGTGCGTCGCAAGCCACCGTGCTGGATGGGTTCAGCCTCGCCAAGCAGGGCCAGGCGGCACGTGCCCTGTCGAGTGCCTTTCTCTCGTCGATGATCGGCGGCCTGATAGGCGCCATCATTCTTACCCTGTTCATCGTCGTGGCACGGCCGGTGGTGCTCTCTTTCTCGTCCTCAGAGCTATTCATGTTGACGCTGTTGGGACTATCCATGGTGGCCGTCCTTTCGGGGGGCGACATGTTCAAGGGCTTGGCGGCCTGCGGCCTGGGACTGCTGGTAGGCGGTATCGGCATGGCGCCGGCCACGGGTGAATTCAGGCTCAACCTCGATATCGACTATCTCTACGATGGCCTACCCCTCGTCGTCGTTGGCCTGGGCATCTTTGCGCTGCCTGAGATCATCGACCTGCTGAAGGGGCGCGGTGCCATTGCCAATCAGACCTACGCGCTCGGCAAGGGATGGCGACAGGGTTTCGGGGACGTTGCAAGAGAGCGCGGCCTGGTGATGCGTTGCGCCGGGGCGGGGAGCCTGATCGGCACCATTCCCGGTCTGGCCGGTTCGGTAGTGGACTGGCTGACCTACGGTCATGCCGTGCAGAGTGCCAAGGACACGTCGCAGTTTGGTAAAGGCGACATTCGCGGTGTGATTGCGCCCGAGTCGGCCAACAACGCCACCGCCTGTGGTGCCATGGTGCCTACCCTGCTATTCGGTATTCCCGGGTCAGGAACAGCCGCCGTGTTTCTAGGCGGGCTCTTGCTGCTGGGCCTGCAGCCGGGTGTCGGCATGATAGAAACGCACCTCGATCTGACGTATACGATCATCTGGTCGCTGGCATTAGCCAATATTCTCGGTGCGGCGCTTTGTATCGGGTTGGCAGGGCCAGTTGCCAGCCTGACCCGGGTGCGCTTTGTCATTCTGGCGCCCTTGATCACCACGCTGATCCTGTTTGCGGCCTATCAAGCGACACGCTCCACTGGCGACCTGATAGCGCTTGGCCTGGTCGGTCTGCTGGGTGTGCTAATGAAGCGCGCTGGCTGGTCGCGTCCTGCCTTTCTTATCGGCTTCGTACTCGCTGCCGGCGCTGAAACGTATTTCTATCAAGCCGTACAGTTCCAGGGTAGCAGCGCTTTTGCCCGGCCCGGTGTGGGCATCATTGCTACCATGATTGCCGTCTCGCTGTTGCTGCCGTTGTTGCAGCGCTTCCGCCGTAAGCGTGCGCAGGCCAATCAGTCCAGCTCGCAGTTCAAGCGTGATGGGGCGGGGGCTTCGGAGACTCAGGAGGGAGGCAAGCTTCGCCTCAGCAACATCGATATCCTGTTGTTCGTTGGCCTGCTCGCACTGTCGCTGTTGACCTGGTACGAAACGCGCGGGATGTCCCTGCTGGGCAGTGTGTTCCCCTTGCTGGCCATGACGATCATCCTGGCCTCCATGGCGGCCGAGGCGGTCAGGCTAACGCTCGCCGGTGCCGGTTGGACATGGTTGCCGCTGCGTGAAGAGATGCTCTGGATACTAGGGTTCTTCGCTCTCGTGGGCATGATTCTAAGCCTCGGTCTGGTGTCCTCGGCGATACTGTTTTGTCTGGGTTTCCTGCTGTTCATTGCCAGGGCCAAGCCATGGACTGCCGTGCTACTGGCAGCGGGCGCGGGGGTTTTCCTGATGGCGATGGCTCATTTCATGAGTCTCACTTACCCGACGGGGCTCCTCGATGCGCTATGGTTCCGCTAATGGCGTGCTGGTGCGAGGGGATGGCATGAGCGTGGGGTGAGAAGCCGGCGCCGTGCGTCTCGCACGGCGCCGCATCGTGACGTGGGTGGGAGTATTAGCGTGCGTCGGGCTGCGCCGCCGGCGCGGCCTGGGCAAAGGCTGGCAGGGCACGGCAGTGGGCGACGATCTGCCTGATGCGCGGGTAGTCGCCGAGGTCGCAGTCGAAGCGTTCGGCGTTGAACACCTGGGGCACCAGACAGATATCGGCCAGCGTCGGCGAGTCGCCGTGGCAGAAGTCACCGCCCCCCGCCGCGCGGGAGAGCTGGGCTTCCAGCGCGCTGAAGCCCGCGGCGATCCAGTGGCGGTACCAGGTCAGCTTGGCGTCGTCGCTGGCGCCCAGCTCATCCACCAGGTACCTGAGCACGCGCAGGTTGTTGAGCGGATGCATCTCGCAGGCGATCAGCTGCGACAGGGCGCGCACCCGCGCCCGCCCGGCGGGGTCCGCCGGCAGCAGCGGCGGGGTGGGGTGGCACTCATTGAGGTACTCGCAGATCGCCAGCGACTGAGTCAGTTGGACCCCGTCATCGGTCTCCAGGCTGGGCACCAGCCCCTGGGGCTGGCGGGTGAGGTGCGCCGCGCCGCGCTGCTCGCCGGTCACCAGGTCTACGGGCACTTGGTCGTAGGTCAGGCCCTTGAGGTTGAGGACGATGCGCACCCGGTAGGCCGCCGAGGAGCGGTAGTAACCGTATAGCGTGGTCATGGCTGGCTCCTGCGCCTATTGGCCGCTGTGGGGCTGGTACTTCACCACCTGCTGGTCGATGGCGCCGAAGATGCTGTGGCCCTGGCGGTCGAACATCTCGATGCGCACCCGGTCGCCGAAGCGCATGAAGGGCGTCTTGATCTCATCGAACAGGATCTTCTCGACCATGCGCACCTCGGCCAGGCAGCTGTAGCCCACGCCGCCTTCACTGATCGGCTTGCCCGGCCCGCCGTCGGGGTCGGGGTTGGACACGGTGCCCGAGCCGACGATGGCCCCGGCGCCCAGGTGGCGGGTCTTGGCAGCGTGGGCCACCAGCTCCGGGAAGCCGAAGATCATGTCGGGCCCGGCCTCGGGTTCGCCGAATTTTTCGCCGTTGAGGTGTACCGTCAGCGGCAGGTGCACGCGGCCGTCCTGCCAGGCGTCGCCCAACTCGTCGGGGGTGACACAGACCGGCGAGAAACTCGAGGCTGGCTTGGCCTGGAAGAAGCCGAAGCCCTTGGCCAGCTCGCCGGGGATCAGCCCGCGCAGGCTGACGTCGTTGACCAGCATGATCAGCTTGATATGGCCGGCGACTTGCTGCGGCGTCACCGCCATGGGCACGTCGTCGGTGATCACCGCAATCTCGCCCTCGAAGTCGATGCCGTGTTCTTCGCTGACCGCTTCGATGTCTTCATGCGGGGCGAGGAAGGCGTCGCCGCCGCCCTGGTACATCAGCGGGTCGTTCCACAGGCTCTCCGGCAGTTCGGCGCCGCGCGCCTGGCGGACCAGCTTGACGTGGTTGAGATAGGCCGAGCCGTCGGCCCAGTGGTAGCTGCGCGGCAGCGGCGAATGCAGGGACTTCGCCTCCAGGGCGAAGGTGCCCATGGCGCTGCCGGCGTTGAGCTCGGCGTAGCGCTGCTCGAGGCGGGGGCTGACGGCGTCCCATCTCTCCAGGGCCTGCTGCAGGGTGTCGGCGATATCGCTGGCGCTGACGGCCTGGCGCAGATCGCGGGACACGATCACCAGTTCGCCGTCGCGGCGCTGCTGCTTGGGGTCGAGCTTGAGAGTGGCGAGTTTCATCGTGGTGGAATCCTTGTCGTCAGGGGTCAGGGCCGCTCGGCGTCGAAGTGCGAGCGCAGCGTCGACCAGACATCGACGTAGTCGCGCTGGCGGAAGTCGGCATCGCGGGCGCCGGGCACGGTCTGGAACGGGTAGCGGCTCTCGAACATGAAGGCCAGGGTGGCACCTTGGTATTGCGGCTCGAGGGCGGCGCTGGAGGCCTTGTCGAAGGTCTCGGCGTCGGGGCCATGGGGTGACATGCAGTTGTGCAGGCTGGCACCGCCGGGCACGAAGCCCTCGGCCTTGGCGTCATACTCGCCGTGGATCAGGCCCATGAACTCGCTCATCAGGTTGCGATGGAAGTAGGGCGGGCGGAAGGTGTTCTCGGCCACCATCCAGCGCGGCGGAAAGATCACGAAATCGAGATTGGCCATGCCCGCGGTGTCCGAGGGCGAGGTCAGCACGGTGAAGATCGACGGGTCGGGGTGGTCGAAGCTCACCGTGTTGATGGTGTTGAAGTGGGCCAGGTCGTACTTGTAGGGCGCGTAGTTGCCGTGCCAGGCGACCACGTCCAGCGGCGAGTGGTCGAGCCGGGTCACCCACAGCCGGCCGGCGAAACGCGCCAGCAGCTCGAACTCGCCCGACACGTCCTCATAGGTGGCGGCCGGGGCCAGGAAGTCGCGGGGGTTGGCCAGGCCGTTGGCGCCGATCGGGCCAAGCCCGGGCAGTTCGAAGGGCGCGCCGTAGTTCTCGCACACATAGCCGCGCGCCGTCTCGACGCCCTCGGCCAGCCGCACCTGGCACTTGACGCCGCGGGGGATCACCGCGATCTCACCGCTGGCCACCTCGAGCACACCCATCTCGGTGCGCACCACCAGGTCGCCGAGCTGCGGCACGATCAGCAGTTCACCGTCGGCGTCGTAGAAGAAGCGCTGCATGCTGCGGTTGCAGGCATAGACGTGCACGCCACAGCCGGCCTGTGCGGCGACGTCGCCGTTGATGCCGAGGGTGGTCAGGCCGTCGATGAAGTCGGTGGGCTCGCTGGGCAGCGGCAGCGGGTCCCAGCGCATCTGGTTGGGATCGGCCAGCGCCGAGGCGTCGGGGGCGGTCGCCCAGCGCGGATGGTCGAGCGGGCGATAGGCGCTCTGCACCACCGAGGGGCGAATGCGGTACAGCCAGCTGCGCAGGTTGTGGCCGCGCGGCGCGGTGAAGGCCGAGCCGGTCAACTGCTCGGCGTAGAGCCCGTAGGCGCAGCGCTGCGGCGAATTCTGGCCCTCGGGGAGGGCGCCGGGCAGCGCCTCGCTCGAGACGTGATTGCGAAAGCCGCTGTGGTACGACGGCACGGCATGCTGGGAGGGCATGGCGAATCTCCTGGCTAGACTTATATTGTTTCATTTGAAACTAAATCTAGCGGGAGGCCCTGGGCGGGTCAAGCCTCGACCAGCTGATCCAGGCGCGCGTCGAGCTTGTTGAGCAGCCGGAACAGGTCGCGATATTCGGCGCCGCTGAGGGCGCCGACCAGCTCGCCCTCCCACGCCAGGGCCAGCGGGATCGCCTCGGCCATCAGCGCCTGACCCGCCTCGGTGAGGCTCAGGCGCATGCTGCGCTGGTCGCGGCGGGTGCGCTGGCGGGCCAGCAGTTCGCGCTCGCCCAGCGACTTGACCGCCCGCGAGACCCGCGCCTTGTCCATGTCGGTGAGCTCGCAGATCTGGCTGGCGGTTAGGCTGCGGCGCTGGTGCAGCCAGGCCAGGATCCGCCACTCGGCGATGCTGAGTTCGAACTCGCGGGCGTAGATCTGGGCCAGCGACTGGCTGATGCGCTCGGCGAGATGGGCCAGGCGATAGGGCAGAAACTGCTCCAGCTGCAGCTCGGGCGGCGGCGAAGAGGGGGCGTGGCTCACGGCGAGGATCCTGTGTCGTGTCGGTCGAGGTCATGCCCAGTGTAACCGAGGGGAGCGTGGGATGGTGCTCGGGTGCAGGTGTCAGGTTTTCGTGACGATTTTCTGGTGCGGTCGGGGAAGCCGCCGTTGATCAGCGCTTGTCGGGGGCACTCCACGAGGCATATCGTTTCAAAAGTAACGTTATATTACGACGCCTATCTGCCCGACCGCAGCTCAATTGTCCGCACCACCTGCAGCATGGCGGCTGCCGATAAGGTGGTGGCGCTAATGGCCGGCCTGGCGATCTTCCCGATCATCTTCGCCAACGGCATGGACCCGGGCGAGGTGGCCAGCCCGCGCCTGCGGCGTGCGCGCGACGCCTGATCCCGCCTGGAGCGCCATTTACTGCCCCGTCGGCCGCGGCCGGCGGGGCAGTGTCGTATGTGCCACAGGCTGGCGGCGTCTGTCGCGATGCTCTAAACTTAGTAATATATATCGCCTCTTTTATTCTTTTTGGTTCTTTCAATGGCCGACTCCTCTTCTTCCCCGCCCACCGTCGATGTCGACCTGGCCAATCACCGTGACTTCCCGCGCGGCCAGGTCGCCCTGGTGGGGGCCGGTCCGGGCGATCCCGAACTGCTGACGCTCAAGGCGCTCAAGCGCCTGCAGCTCGCCGAGGTGATCCTCCACGACCGCCTGGTCAGCGAGGAGATCCTGGCCATGGCCAATCACCAGGCGCAGCGCTTCTATGTCGGCAAGGCTCGCTCCCACCACAGCGTGCCCCAGGAGGGCATCAACCAGGCGCTGGTGGACTGGGCGCACCAGGGCAAGCGCGTGGTGCGCCTCAAGGGCGGCGACCCGTTCATCTTCGGTCGCGGCGGCGAAGAGCTCGAGACCCTGGCGGCAGCCGGCGTCGACTTCGAGGTAATCCCCGGGGTCACGGCGGCGTCCGGCTGCGGCGCCTATGCCGGCATTCCGCTGACGCACCGCGACCACGCCCAGTCGGTGCGCTTCATCACCGGCCATCTGCAGAACGGCAGCTGCGATCTCGACTGGGCAACCCTGGCTCACCCCGGCCAGACGCTGGTGTTCTACATGGGGTTGGGCGGGTTGCCGATCATCAGCGCCGAGCTGCGCGCCCACGGCTTGGCCGACGACACTCCGCTAGCGCTGATCGAGCAGGGCACCACGGCGCGCCAGCGGGTGCATGTCGGCACCCTGCTGAATGTGCCGGCGGAGGTGGCGGCGGGCACGATCAAGCCGCCCACGCTGATCATCGTAGGCCAGGTAGTGGCGCTGCATGCGCGCCTGGCGTGGTTCGACCCGCGCGGGGCCGGCAGCGGCGGCTGGCAGCAGGGTAAGCACCCCACCCCCGAGGCCAACGCCGACAGCGCCTGAGCCCTTGGGGCCAGATGGCTTGATCGGCGCCCCCGGCGTGCGACAATGCAGTGTCGCACGCTCCCCGAGGCTCCCGATGCCCTCCACCCGTCCCGAATTCATCGCCGAAGTCGCCCGCTGGCGGCGGCGTGGTCGCACCCGCCGCGGCTTGAAGCTGCGCAGCTTCCGGCTGCAGGTGATGCTGCTGGTGGGGGCGCTGCTGGCCGGCATGCTGCTTGCCCAGGGCGCCTATCTCAATCATCGCAAGGCCGAGATCATTGCCGACCAGATTGGTCAGCGCGCGCTCTCGGTGGCGCTGTCGGTCGCCAGCATCCCGGCCCTGATCGAGGCCTTCGACGACGACGATCCCAGCGCTACCATCCAGCCCATCGCCGAGCGCATCCGCCGCGAGACCGGCGCGCGTTACGTGGTGGTCGGCGATGAAGAGGGCATCCGCTACTCCCATCCGCTGCAGGAGCGGCTCGGCCTGCCGATGGTCGGCGGCGACAACGACAGGGCACTGATCCACGGCGAGTCCTACGTCTCCGAGGCCGAAGGCTCGCTGGGTGAGGCGATGCGCGGCAAGACCCCGGTGTTCGACGACGACGGCAATATCATCGGCATCGTCTCGGTGGGCTTCATGCTCGATCGTGTCGAGCTCGACGTCGGCGAGCATACCAGCCTCGGCTGGCTGCTGGTGGCGATGATGATCGTGTTCGGGTTCGCCGGTGCCTACGGCCTGTCGCGCCATCTCAAGCGCGTGATCCTGGGGCTCGAGCCCCACGAGATCGCCCGTCTGGCGATGGAAAAGGAGGCCATCCTGCAGTCGATCCACGAAGGTATCCTGGCGGTCAATCACGACGGCGAGATCACCCTGCTCAACCAGCAGGGGCGGCGCTTCCTCGACCTGCCCAGCGATCGCGAAGTGCTCGGCCAGCCGGTCCAGGACGTGGTGCCCAATTCGCGGCTGATGGAGGTGCTCGACAGCGGCGAGCGACAGTTCGACCAGGAGATGTGGCTGGGCGACCACCCGGTGGTGGTCAACCGGGTGCCGGTGATTCACGAGGGCATGGTGGAGGGCGCGGTGGCCACCTTCCGCAGCCGGCGCGAGATCGTCGACCTGTCCCAGGCGCTGAGCGCGGTGACCCGCGACGTCGATATGCTGCGTGCCCAGGCCCACGAGTTTTCCAACAAGCTGTACACCATCTCCGGCCTGCTGCAGCTCGACCGGGTCAAGGAGGCGCTGGCGCTGATTCATCAGGAGAGCGAGCGGGCCCAGGCGCAGATGGCGTTTCTGATGGGCCACGTCGCCGACCCGGTCCTCAGTGGTACCCTGATGGGCAAGCTGACACGTGCCCGGGAGCTGGGAGTGGTCCTCGAGATCGACGAGCAGAGCTCGCTGAGTGCGCCGCTGACCCTGCACGGCCAGGAGGTGCTGATGACGGTGATCGGCAACCTGCTCGACAATGCTTGCTACGCCGCAGTGCAGGGCATCGGCACGCCCAGTGCCGCCGGCCTGGATGCCGATGCCGGGCCACGCCAGCCGCGGGTGCGGCTGTTCTTCACCGACCTCGGCGAGCAGCTGTTGATCGAGGTCGAGGATAACGGCCCCGGTGTGCCGCCCGAGCAGATCGAGTCGATCTTCAACGAGGGGTTCTCGACCAAGCCCGGCAAGCATCGCGGCATCGGTTTGGCGCTGGTCAGCCGCCTGTGCCAGGAAAACGGTGGCGCCATCACCCTGGAGGACAGCGAGCTGGGCGGTGCCGGTTTCACCGTGGTGCTCGACAAGACGCTGTGCCGTGCGGCCAGCGCCAGCAACGCCTGAGCAGGGCGACCACACGTCAGTAACGCCTACAACAATAGGGACGCAGATGAGTGAACCCGTGTATGGGATCCTGATCGTCGAGGACGATTTCCGTATCGCCGATATCAATCGCGCCTTCATCGAGCAGAGCGATGGCTTCGAGGTGGTCGGCATGGCCAAGACCGGCGCCGAAGCGATGGCGATCCTCGCCCGCGACGCGGCCAGCATCCATCTCGTACTGCTGGATGCCTATATCCCCGACGTCGAGGGGCTCGAACTGCTGTGGGAGATGCGCCGCCGTCACGCGCATCTCGATATCGTCATGATCACCGCCGCCAAGGAGGTCGAGACCATCGCCGAGGCGCTGCGCGGCGGCGTCTTCGACTATCTGATCAAACCCACCGAGAGCGAGCGCATGGGGCAGATGCTGCGCCGCTTCCGTCAGGAGCGTGCCGCGCTCGACCACAAGGCCGAGATGAGCCAGGAGGAGCTCGACCGCACCCTGGGGCGCATGCGCGCCAGCGCCGACAAGCCATCACCTACCGGGCGCGCGGCGCTGCCCAAGGGCATCGACCGCCTGACGCTGGGGGCCGTGGTCGCCGCACTGCGTGAGGAGGGCGGCCCGCTCACCGCCATGCAGCTGGCCACGCACATCGGTGCCAGCCGCTCCACGGCACGCCGCTACCTGGAATTTCTGGTCGCCGAAAACGTGGCCCGCGCCGAACTGGGCTATGGTGATGTAGGTAGGCCGGAACGCCGCTATCGGCTGGAGGGCAGCGCCGGCGAGTGGCTGGGCGAGGGCGGATAATGGCCGGGATGGCGCCGTGAGCAGAATGCACAAAATGCCGCTTATGCGCTTTTTATCGTTTATCGCCACAAGCTTGTCGGTTCGATTCGCCTTGAACTAGGGTGCAAGTCGAGTGATATCGAGGCACCGCCAGTGTGCCGATAACAACCAAAGCAACATGTGGAGAACGCCATGACCGCCAAACTTACCCGTCTATCCTTCCTGGCCCTGCCGCTAGCCGCCACCATGGCCTTCGGCGCCGCCACTGCCCAGGCCGATGACTGGCAGCCGACCAGCTCTGTCGAGTTCATCGCCCCGGCCAACCCGGGTGGTGGCTGGGATACCCTGGTGCGCACCACCTCGCGGGTGATTCAGGAAGAGGGCCTGGCCGAGCGTAACTTCGCCGCGATCAACACTCCGGGGGGCGGCGGTGCCGTGGCCTGGGCGCAGATCGCCCGCGACGCAGGCAACCCGCACAAGATCTTCGCCACCAGCCCGCCGATCATCCTGGTACCGCTGGCCGGCACCTCGCGCTACGACCACACCGACTTCACGCCGATCGCGCGCCTGATCACCGACTACTCCATCGTGCTGGTGCCGGCCGACTCCGAGTACCAGAGCCTCAACGACCTGTTGGAGGCGATGGCCGAGAACGCTAGCCTGAGCGTCGGTGGCGGCAGCGCCCCGGGCTCCATGGATCACATCTCCATTGCCGGCCTGGCCTCGGCCGCTGGCCTCAACGCCGCCGACGTCAACTACATCCCGTTCTCCGGCGGCGGCGAAGCCATGACCAACCTGATGGGCGGTCACGTCGAGGCGGTGATCACCGGCGCCGGCGAAGCCGCAGGCCAGCTGGGTGAAGACAGCGACCTGCGTGCGCTGGGCGTGTCTGCGCCTGAGCGTCTGGGGGGTTCCCTGGCCGATATTCCGACCTACCTCGAGCAGGACATCGACTACACCTTCGACATCTGGCGTGGCGTGATGGGCACACCGGACATGCCGGAAGAGGCGGTGGCCTACTACGAGAACCTCTTTGCCGAGATGCTCGAGACCGACGGCTGGGCCGACGCCCGCGACCAGTTGGGCTGGCTCGATGCCTATCAGGACAGCGAAGAGTTCGGCGCCTTCCTCGACGAGCAAAAGGAGCTGTTCAGCGAAGTGCTGAGCGAGCTCGGCCTGCTCGGCGACTAAGCCACAACGCAACGCTGCTGCGGCGTGGGCCTCGCTTGGCGAGGCCCACGCATTCTCGAATGCGACACTTGAATCCGCTTTCACAGGGTTCGGGGCAGACTCCTCATGACACGACTCAACGTTAACCAGATCCTGGCGCTGTGCCTGGCGCTGGTCGCCGCCGGCTACCTGGCCATGGCCTGGCAGATTCCCAATTTTCCGCTGCCGCGCCCGGTCGATTCCGACCTGTTTCCCAAGGTGCTGGGCTTCACGCTGCTCGGCCTCTCGCTGCTGCTGTTCCTGGAGAAACCCCAGAACCAGGACATTCCCGACGAACTCGATCCCGACGAGCAGGCGCTGCCGCTGCTGCTGCGCCCCTGGTCACGAGTGGTGATCACCTCGGTGGCGGTTGCCACCTACGCGGTGCTGCTGCCGATACTCGGCTTCGTACTGGCGTCGTCGACGCTGGCCTTCGGGCTGGCCTGGTACTACGGCTTTGCCCGTCACGGCATCAATCTGGCGGTATCGCTAGGCGTGGTGCTGACGCTGTACCTGACCCTGACTCGTATCATGGGCGTCTATCTGCCCACCGGCGTATTGCCGTTCTAATCTGGCCGGAGGGTAATCCATGGAAGCTTTCACGAATCTGATGTACGGCTTCGGCATTGCGCTGGAGCCCATGAACATCGCCTACGTCTTCTTCGGGGTGTTCGCCGGTACCATCATCGGCATGCTGCCTGGCCTGGGGCCGATCAGTGCCCTGGCGCTGATGATCCCGATCACCTTTGCCATGGAGCCGTCGTCGGGCCTGATCCTGATGGCCGGCGTCTACTATGGCGCAATCTTCGGCGGCTCGACCTCGTCGATCCTGCTCAACGCGCCGGGCGTCGCCGGCACCGTCGCCACCTCGTTCGACGGCTACCCGATGGCCAAGCAGGGCATGGCCGGCAAGGCGCTGGCGATTGCCGCCTACTCCTCTTTCATCGGCGGCACGGTGTCGATCATCTTCCTGATGCTGGTCGCGCCGATGCTCGGCCGCGTGGCGGTGAGCTTCGGTCCCGCCGAGTATTTCTCGCTGATGGTGCTGGGCCTGACCGCGGTGGTCTCGCTGTCCGACAAGTCGCTGGTCAAGGGCCTGATCGCCGCGGTGATCGGGGTAATGATCTCGATCATCGGCATCGATCTGCAGACCGGCACCGAGCGCTATACGTTCGGCAGCGCCCACCTGCTCGACGGCATCGACTTCCTGGTGGTGGCGCTGGGGATCTTCGCCCTGGCCGAGGTGTTCTACATGCTGCTGCGCGGTGGCGGCGGCAAGCAGCCGCCGCGCAATGCCATTGGCTCGCTCAAGCTCACCGGCAAGGAGTGTCGTGAAATTGCCGCCCCGATCGGGCGTAGCTCGATCCTGGGTTTCTTCACCGGCGTACTGCCGGGCGCCGGCGCGACCATCGGCTCGTTTCTCGGCTACAGCATGGAGAAGCGCCTGGCCAAGGACGGTGATACCTTCGGCAAAGGCAACATCAAGGGCGTGGCGGCGCCGGAATCGGCCAACAACGCCGCCTGCACCGGCTCCTTCGTGCCGCTGTTGACCCTCGGCGTGCCGGGATCGGGCACCACCGCCGTGCTGCTGGGTGCGCTGCTGGTGATGGGCGTGACCCCGGGGCCGGCGATGATCGAGAGCCGCCCGGACGTGTTCTGGGGCGTGATCGCCAGCATGTACATCGGCAACATCTTCCTGCTGGTGCTCAACCTGCCGCTGATCCCGCTGATCGCCAAGGTCCTCGACATGCCGCGCCCGCTGCTGCTGTCGCTGATCCTGATCTTCTGCATGGTCGGGGTCTACGGCATGAGCTTCAGCGTGTTCGACCTGCTGCTGCTGCTCGGCTTCGGCCTGATTGGCCTGGGCATGCGGCTGTTCGGCTTCCCCGCGGCACCGCTGATCCTGGCGCTGATCCTCGGCGACATCATGGAGGAGTCGATGCGCCGCGCGCTGCAGATCTCCGGCGGCGACTGGTCGATCTTCATCGACAAGCCGATCTCCATGTGGCTGCTGATCATCGCCGCGCTGTCGCTGATCCTGCCGCTGGTCAAGAAGGCCATTGCCGGGGCGCGCGCCCGCGCCTAAGGTTCTTGGCTAGCACTACCCTCGCGGGGGCGTCGGCACAGCCGGCGCCCCCGCGTTGCTATTGGCGGTCTACGCCCAAGGTCGCTATGACAGGGCGTGGGTGACTGGTCTAGAATTCAAGCAAGCGTTTGAATTTTGGCCGGTGCTGCGTTGGAGGGTGCCGCCGTCGATCAGGAGAGAGACCATGGCCTTTTACCGGGCACCGTTGACCGATATGCGTTTCGTCCTCAACGAGGTAATGCAGGCTCCTACGCTGTGGGCTGCCATGCCGGCCACCGCCGAGTTCGGTGCCGAGCTCGCCGACGCCATCCTCGAGGAGGGCGCCAAGGTGACCGAGGCCGAGCTGTTCCCGCTCAACCAGAGCGGCGACGCCGAGGGCTGCCATCTCAAGGACGGCGAGGTCACCACGCCTGCCGGCTTCAAGGCGGCCTGCAAGACCCTCGCCGAGGGCGGCTGGCTGGGGCTCGGCGGCAATCCCGACTACGACGGCCAGGGCCTGCCCAAGATGCTCACCGTGGCCTTCGAGGAGATGCTCTACGCCACCAACGCCAGCTTCGCGCTCTACCCGGCACTCAACAACGGCGCCACCCTGCTGCTCGACCAGTACGCGCCGGAGGCCATCAAGCAGGCCTACCTGCCACCCATGCACCGCGGCGAGTGGCTGGGCACCATGTGCCTCACCGAGCCGCACTGCGGCACCGACCTGGGGCTGATCAAGACCCGTGCCGAGCCGCTCGGCGATGACCGCTACGCGATCACCGGCAGCAAGATCTGGATCACCGGCGGCGAGCACGACATGGTCGACAATATCGTCCACCTGGTGCTGGCCAAGCTGCCCGACGCACCCGCCGGCTCCCGCGGCATCTCGGTGTTCCTGGTGCCCAAGGTCAAGGTCAATGCCGACGGCACCCTCGGCGAGCGCAACGCGCTGAGCTGCGGCGGCCTCGAGCACAAGATGGGCATCAAGGGCAGCGCCACCTGCGTGATGAACTTCGACGGCGCCGAGGGCATCCTGATCGGCGCGCCCCACCAGGGCCTGGCGACCATGTTCACCATGATGAACTACGAGCGGCTGTCGATCGGCATCCAGGGGCTGGGTCTCGGCGAAGTGGCCTATCAGAGCGCCATGGATTTCGCCCGCGAGCGCCTGCAGAGCCGTGCCCCGAGCGGCCCGGCGGCCCCGGACAAGCCCGCGGACCCCATTTTGGTGCATCCCGATGTGCGTCGCATGGCGCTCAATACCCGCGCCTGGAACGAGGGCGGCCGGGCCTTCGCCGCCTTCGTCGGCAGCCAGCTCGACTGCGTCAAGTTTCACCCCGATGCCGCGGCGCGTGAGCAGGCCGCCGACCTGGTGGCGCTGCTGACCCCGGTGGCCAAGGCGTTTCTCACCGACCGCGGCTTCGCCGCCACCGTCGAGGCGCAGCAGCTCTACGGCGGCAACGGCTACTGCGTGGAGTGGGGCGCCGAGCAGTACGTGCGCGACGCACGCATCGCGATGATCTACGAGGGCACCAACGGTATCCAGGCCATGGATCTGGTGGGGCGCAAGCTGTTCCGCAATCGCGGCGCCTACGTCGAGCGCTTCGCCGAGGCGATGCGCGCCGACCTGGCCGGCGACGCCAGCGATTCCCTGGCGCCGTTCCAGCGCGCCTGTGAGCAGGAGCTGGCACGCCTCGAGGCGGTCACCGACGAGCTGCTGGCAAGGGCCGACGGCCACCCCGAGGAGCTCGGCGCCGCCGCCCACGACTACCTGCAGCTGTTCGGCCACGTCACCTACGCCTGGATGTGGTGGAAGATGGCCCGCGCCGCCGAGCGTGGTCTCCACCAGGATGGCCCGGCCGGCGCTGCTTTCTACCAAGCCAAGCTGACGGTGGGGCGCCACTTCATTGCGCGGATGCTGCCTCACACCCTGGCGCTGGAACAGCAGATCCGCGCCGGTGCCGAGCCGCTGATGGCCCTCGACGAGTCGGCCTTCTATCCCTTGTAAGCGATGGCCTTCTCGCGACTATGACCGTGCCGCCCTCAGGGCGGCATTTTTTTGCACCGCTTGGGTGCGCAGCGATTCCCTGTTATGGCGCATCAAGGGGGTGCAGCGAAGAAGAGATGCACGGCAATGGTGCGCACTAAGGGTTTGCGGGATCGGTTATTTGTATGTAGGTGATTGAAAAGGAACGCAAAAAACCGTCCAGTGCGCGGTTGGCATAACCCTTGCGATAGCTTCCTTGCGACAGCCGCGCCGAATCGCCGGACGTTGGCTGATGTGTCGCTGGACACCACGCCGCGGTAGTGGGCCAGGCCCCTCCACAGGCGCATAACAACCAGGTTCCGCAAGGAGAATCTCGTGAACGCACCCAAGGCATCCTTTACTCCCCGTCGTCTCATCGCCGCCATGCTGGCCGCCGGTACCCTGACCGGTGCCGGCCAGGCGCTGGCCGACGATCCGATCAAGGTCGGTATCCTTCACTCGCTGTCGGGCACCATGGCGATCAGCGAGACGGTGCTCAAGGACACCGTCGAGATGCTCATCGAGCAGCAGAACGCGCAGGGCGGCCTGCTGGGTCGCGAGCTCGAGGCAGTGGTGGTCGATCCGGCCTCCAACTGGCCGCTGTTCGCCGAGCGCGCTCGCGAACTGCTCGAGCAGCACGAAGTCGACGTGGTCTTCGGCAACTGGACGTCGGTGTCGCGCAAGGCGGTGCTGCCGGTGTTCGAGGAGCTCAACGGCCTGCTGTTCTATCCGGTGCAGTATGAAGGCGAGGAGTCCTCCGAGAACGTCTTCTACACCGGTGCCGCGCCCAACCAGCAGGCAATTCCGGCGGTGGAGTACCTGATCAACGAAGTGGGTATCGAACGCTTCGCGCTGATCGGCACCGACTACGTCTATCCGCGCACCACCAATCGCATCCTCGAAGCCTTCCTCAAGGAAGAGCACGGCGTGGCCGACGAGGACATCATGATCGAGTACACCCCCTTCGGGCACTCCGACTGGCAGAACATCGTCAGCGAGATTCGCCGCTTCGGCGAAGAGGGCAAGCCCACCGCGGTGGTTTCGACCATCAACGGCGATGCCAACGTGCCGTTCTACCGTGAGCTGGGCAACCAGGGCATCGACGCCGCCGATATTCCGGTCATCGCCTTCTCGGTGGGTGAGCAGGAGCTGTCCGGCATCGACACCGGCCCGCTGGTCGGCCACCTGGCCGCCTGGAACTACTTCATGAGCGTCGACACCGATGAGAACTACGACTTCATCGATGCCTGGATCGACTACACCGGCGACGAAGAGGCCGTCACCAACGATCCCATGGAAGCCCACTACATCGGCTTCAACATGTGGGCCGAGGCGGTGCGCAAGGCTGGCACCACCGATCCGGATGCCATCAAGGACGCGATCATCGGCGTGGCGGTGCCCAACCTCACAGGCGGCTATGCGGCGATGATGCCCAACCACCATATCACCAAGCCGGTGCTGATCGGCGAGGTCCAGGACAACGGCCAGTTCGACATCGTCTGGCAGACCCCGTCCACCGTGGCCGGCGACGCCTGGTCCGACTTCCTGCCGGGTTCGCGTGACCTGATGGCCGACTGGCAGGCGCCGATGCGCTGCGGCAACTACAACGTGGCCACCGGCTCCTGCGGCGGCAGCACCGCGGCCGAAGAAGCCGAAGAAGCCCTCGCCGAAGAGTGATAGCACCCTGGCCCCGCCGCCCAGCGGTGGGGCGCACGCCCGCTTGACCCATTTCGTTACTCTCTATCGCAAAGGAAGAACCCATGAGGAGTCTCCTTTTATTCTGGCTGCTGGCGCTGCTGGTCATGCCGTTGACCGCGCACGCCCAGACGTCGGCTGACGACGAGGCGGCCATCGAACTGCTGGAGGCGCTCGACGTCGACAGCTTTCCCGCCAAGGGCGAGGCCATCGACGCCATCGTCGCCAGTGACGACGAGCGCGCGCGGGGCTGGCTGCAGGCGCTGCTCGACGGCCGCCTGCAGCGCGCCGATGACGGCCGCTTCGTGATCGTGCTCGACAACAGCGGGCGCGACTGGCCGGTCGAAGACGCCCTGAGCGGCGAGGACCTGGGCGAGATGTCGCGCCGCGACCTCGACCGCATCGGCATCAACAATGCGCTACGCAATCAGCTGCGCAGCGTCATCGCGGTGGTCGACCTCTACTCGCCCAATCTCGAACAGCGCCGCACCTCGGCGGAGCGGTTGCTCGGCGAGGTGGATGAGGAGCTCGCCGAGCCCATCGAAGCGCTGATCGAAGAGGAGGAGGATGCGCGAGTCCGCCAGCGCCTGACCCTGGCGCTGGCCATTCACCGCCTCGATCAGGGCGACATCCTGGCCATCGAACATCTCGACGGCAGCCTGCATCCGCGGGTGCGGGTGGCGCTCAACCAGGCCACCAACAGCGACGACGAAGAGATCGCCGCGGCCGCCGCCACGGCGCTCGGCAACATCGAGCAGAACCTGCGCCTCAATCGCGCCGCCGAGACGCTCTACTTCGGCCTCTCGATGGGCTCGGTGCTGGTACTGGCGGCGATTGGCCTGGCCATCACCTTCGGGGTAATGGGGGTGATCAACATGGCCCACGGCGAGCTGATCATGCTCGGCGCCTATACCACCTGGGCGATGCAGCAGCTGATTCCCGGGCAGCCGGGGCTGGCACTGATTCTGTCGATACCCGCGGGCTTCATGGTCGCGGCCCTGGCCGGCATCGCCATCGAGCGCGGCGTGATCCAGTTCCTCAAGGGACGCCCGCTGGAGACGCTGCTGGCGACCTTCGGTGTCAGCCTGATTCTCCAGCAGCTGGTGCGCACCGCGATTTCTCCCCAGAACCGCACCGTGGTATCCCCGGAGTGGTTGAGCGGCTCGCTGGTGGTCAACGACGCCCTGTCGCTGACCCTCAATCGCATGTACGTGATCGGCTTCGCCCTGGTGGTATTCGCCGCGCTGATGCTGGTGATGCGCCGCACCCGGCTCGGCCTTGAGGTGCGCGCGGTGACCCAGAACCGTGCCATGGCGCGTTCCATGGGTATCCGCGCCACCCGCGTCGATATCCTCACCTTCGGCCTGGGGTCCGGCGTTGCCGGTCTCGCTGGGGTGGCGCTGTCGCAGCTCACCAATGTCGGCCCCAACCTGGGCCAGAACTACATCATCGACTCCTTCATGGTGGTGGTGTTCGGCGGGGTGGGTAACCTCTGGGGCACCCTGGTCGCCGGCCTCTCGCTGGGCGTGATCAATCAGGTACTGGAGCCCTGGGCGGGCGCCGTGCTGGCCAAGATCATCGTACTGGTGTTCATCATCCTGTTCATTCAGAAGCGCCCCCGCGGACTCTTTCCGCAAAAGGGCCGCGCGGCGGAGGGCTGATCGCGATGTGGTTAACGCAACCGTTCAATGAGCGTTCGACCCAGCTGTTCATCGGCGTGCTGCTGGCCGCCATGACCCTGGTCACGCTGCTGCATGTGGTGGTGCCGGCAGGGCATCCGCTCTACGTCAACGCCTACACCGTCAACCTGTTCGGCAAGTACCTCAGCTATGCACTGCTGGCCGTGGCGGTGGACCTGGTGTGGGGCTATCTGGGCATTCTCAGCCTCGGCCACGGCGCCTTCTTCGCCATCGGCGGTTACGCCATGGGCATGTATCTGATGCGCCAGATCGGCGACCGCGGCACCTACGGTGACCCGGTGCTCCCCGACTTCATGGTATTCCTGAGCTGGGAGTCGCTACCCTGGTACTGGCTGGGCTTCGACATGGCCTGGTTCGCCTTCCTGATGGTGCTGCTGGCCCCCGGCGCGCTGGCGCTGGTGTTCGGCTTCCTGGCGTTCCGCTCGCGGGTCACCGGGGTCTATCTGTCGATCATCACCCAGGCGCTGACCTTCGCCCTGATGCTGGCCTTCTATCGCAACGAGATGGGCTTTGGCGGCAGCGACGGCCTCACCGACTTTCGCGATATCCTGGGCTTCAACCTGCGCAGTAACGAAACCCGACTGGGCCTGTTCCTGGCCACCGGGGTAGCGCTGGGTGCCGGCTACCTGCTGTGTCGCGCCATCGTCGACAGCAAGCTGGGCCGGGTCTGCGTGGCGACTCGCGACGCCGAGGCGCGCACCCGCTTTCTCGGCTACCGGGTCGAGCGTTTCCAGCTGTTCGTGTTCGTGGTCTCGGCGATGCTCGCCGGGCTTGCCGGCGCGCTCTATGTGCCCCAGGTGGGTATCATCAACCCCAGCGAGTTCTCGCCGATCTTCTCCATCGAGATCGTGCTGTGGGTCGCGCTGGGCGGTCGTGCGACTCTTTACGGCGCGGTGATCGGGGCGATCCTGGTCAACTACGCCAAGACGGTGTTCACCGGCGTGATGCCCGACGCCTGGCTGTTCGCGCTGGGCGCGATGTTCGTGCTGGTCACGGTGTTCCTGCCCAAGGGCGTGGCCGGCTTGCTCGCCTACCGACTCAAGCGGCGGCGCGACGCTGACAGCGCCGCTCCCGGCCAGGAGGTGCCCTCATGAGCCTGATCAAATCCCTAGCCCAGCGTGACCGCGTGTTCGACTTCATGGCGCCCGCCGAATCGCCGGTGGACGTGCGTCACGGGCCAATCCTCTACATGGAGGACGTCACGGTGAGCTTCGACGGCTTCAAGGCCATCAATGATCTCAACCTGACCGTCGACGACGGCGAACTGCGCTGCATCATCGGCCCCAACGGCGCCGGTAAGACCACCATGATGGATATCATCACCGGCAAGACCCGGCCCGATCAGGGCAAGGTGTGGTTTGGTGCCCGCCACAACCTGCTGACCATGAACGAACCAGAGATCGCCGCGCTGGGGATTGGCCGCAAGTTCCAGAAGCCCACGGTGTTCGAGGCGCTGTCGGTATTCGAGAACCTGGAACTGGCCATGACCGCCGACAAGCGGGTGCTGCCGACCCTGATCGCGCGCCTGGACGGACCCGCTCGGGATCGCATCGACGAGGTGCTGGAGATGACCGGCCTCGCCGAGCTGCGCTGGCGCCCGGCGGGTATCCTCTCCCACGGCCAGAAGCAGTGGCTGGAGATCGGCATGCTGCTGATGCAGCGGCCGCGGCTGCTGCTGGTCGACGAGCCGGTGGCGGGCATGACCGAGCAGGAGATGGAGCGCACCGCCGAGCTGCTCACCGGGCTCGCGGGAAAACAGTCCGTGGTCGTCGTTGAGCACGATATGGGCTTCGTGCGCTCGATTGCGCGCAAGGTCACGGTGCTGCACCAGGGCAGCGTGCTGGCCGAGGGCAGCATGGACCAGGTGCAGAATGACCCGCGGGTGATCGAGGTCTACCTCGGTGAAAGCGAGGAGGCCGCCTGATGCTCAAGGTCGACAAGCTCAATCACTACTACGGCGAGAGCCACACCCTGTGGGACCTGAGCCTCGAGGTGCCGGCCGGTGAGTGCACCTGCGTGATGGGCCGCAACGGGGTGGGCAAGACTACCCTGCTCAAGTGCGTGATGGGCGAGGAGCGAGTGGCCGACGGCAGCTTGCGCTTCGCCGATGACATCGAGCTGACCCGCAAGCGGATCGAGGAGCGCTCGCGGCTGGGCATCGGCTACGTGCCCCAGGGACGGCAGATCTTTCCGCTGCTGACCGTCGAGGAGAACCTGCGCACCGGCCTCGCCGCGCGCAGCGACGGCAAGCGCAGCATTCCCGAGCGTATCTACGAACTATTCCCGGTGCTCAAGGAGATGCGCCACCGCCGCGGCGGCGATCTCTCCGGCGGCCAGCAGCAGCAGCTGGCCATCGGCCGGGCGCTGGTCATCGAGCCGAGGATGCTGATCCTGGACGAGCCGGGGGAGGGCATCCAGCCCAATATCGTCACCCAGATCGGCGAGGTGATCCGCAAGCTGATCGACGAGGATGGCCTGACCGTGCTGCTGGTGGAGCAGAAACTGCCATTCGCCCGCAAGTACGCCGACCGCTTCGTGATCATGGACCGCGGCCGTGAGGTAGCCATGGGGCCCATCGCCGAGCTCTCCGACGAGCTGATCAAGCAGCACCTGACGGTGTAGGCACTACAGCGCCCAGCGCCCAGCGCCCAGCGCCAAGCGCCAGCGAAGGACGCCCGCCGTGGTCACGCCGCGGCGGGCTTTGCCCTTTATTGGTGCGCGGCCGAGTGTGATGCGCCACTCGGGTGCATGAATCTACCGATTCGGCGCCTGTATGGTGCATGAAAGCCCCAGGATGGGCTTTTGTATACGCTGTAACTGGTTGATTTATAGTGCTGGTAATGGTCATTCACCAAAATGGTACGCGACTTGCTACGTACTGTGTATCGCTCACCACTTTGACGGAATTCGCTTCATGACGGCCATCCCGCACGCCCTGCCAACGGCTCCCGACTCGGGGCATCGCTTCGATGCCGAGCGTCACTGGGCGGCCTCGCTGGCGTTGGGCTTCGAGCGCCGCGACCGGGTCACCCGCATGGTGCAGGCCCGCCATCAAGGGCCGCTACGCGTACAGCGGCCCTTCTATCCGGAAGGTCGTGAGGGGGCCTGTCACGTTTATCTGCTGCACCCTCCCGGCGGCTTGGTCAGCGGCGATGCGTTGAGCATCTCAGCCTCGCTAGCGCCCGGCAGCCATGCGCTGCTCACCACACCGGCGGCCAACAAGCTCTACAAGGCCGACAGCCAAGGGGTGGCCTGGTGCCAGCAGACCCGGCTCAGCGTCGCCGACGGCGCCAGCCTCGAGTGGCTACCCCAGGAGACCATTGCCTTCGACGGCTCGCGGGGTGTGCAGCAGACCGAGATCGCGCTGCACGGCGACGCACGCTGCCTGGGCTGGGAGGTATTGGCACTGGGCCGGCCAGCCAGCCGCTTGCCGTATGTCTCCGGGCGTATCGACCAGCGCTTTAGACTGACCCTGGACGGCAAACCGCTGTGGCTGGAGCGCCAGCCGCTGGATCCACAGCACCGGCGCTTTCGCGGCCGCTGGGGGCAGGGAGGAGCCAGCGTGCAGGCCACGCTGTGGGCGGTAGGGCTCAGCCATAGCGACGCCACGGCGGCCATCGAGACGCTGCGGGTGTCGCTGCCCGACAGCAACCGGTGGGCGGTGACCCTGCGCCACGGTGTGCTGCTGCTGCGCTACCTGGGCACCGAGCGTAATGAGGCCTGGGCGATCTGCCAGCAGGCCTGGGAACTGCTCAGACCTGTGCTGCTGAGGCGCGAGGCGCATACGCCACGCATCTGGCTGACATGATGGTGCAGTCAACATCATCGCGACTGAAGTCGCTCCCACAAGGGAGCAGAGCCGCGGCCCAATGTAGGAGCGGTTTCAACCGCGATGCAGCGCGCAGCGCTGCCGACAAACATCGACCAGATACGAGGAGCGCGCTATGGAACTGACCCCGAGAGACAAGGACAAGCTGCTGCTGTTCTCTGCCGCACAGCTTGCCGAGCGCCGCCGCGCCCGCGGCCTCAAGCTCAACTATCCGGAAGCGGTGGCGCTGATCAGCTTCGAGATCATGGAGGGCGCCCGCGACGGGCGCAGCGTGGCCGACCTGATGAGCTATGGCCGTGAAATCCTCGGCCGTGACGACGTCATGGAGGGTGTGGCCGAGATGGTCGACGAAGTGCAGGTGGAAGCCACCTTCCCCGACGGCACCAAGCTGGTCACGGTTCATTCGCCGATAGTGTAAGGAGGCCGCCCCATGATTCCCGGTGAGTATCAATTGCAGGATGGTGAGATCGCGCTCTGCGAAGGGCGCGAACGTATCACCGTCGAGGTCGCCAACACCGGCGACCGGCCGATTCAGATCGGCTCCCACTACCACTTCGCCGAGGCCAACCCGGCGCTGGTCTTCGATCGCAACACGACGCGCGGCTATCGCCTCGACGTGGCCGCCGGCACGGCGATCCGCTTCGAGCCTGGGCAGACCCGCGAGGTAACGCTGATTCCCTACGCCGGCACGCGGCATATCTACGGCTTCCGCGGCGACGTCATGGGCGCGCTGCTCTCTACCGCGCCCGAAGCCGCGCGAAAGGCGCAGAAACCAGCTACCGCGCCCGAAGCCGCGCGGAAGGCGCAGAAACCAGACCAAGGAGGCCAGTCATGAAGATCTCGAGACAGGCCTACGCCGACATGTACGGCCCCACCGTGGGCGACAGGGTGCGCCTGGGCGACACCGAGCTGTGGATCGAGGTGGAAAAGGACGCCACCCACTACGGCGACGAGGTCAAGTTCGGCGGCGGCAAGGTGATCCGCGACGGCATGGGCCAGAGCCAGCGTGCCGACGATGCGGTGATGGACACCGTGATCACCAACGCCCTGATCCTCGACTGGTGGGGCATCGTCAAGGCCGATGTCGGCCTCAAGGAGGGTCGCATTGCGGCCATCGGCAAGGCCGGTAACCCCGACACCCAGCCCGACGTGGAGATCGTCATCGGCCCGGGCACCGAAGTCATCGCCGGTGAGGGCAAGATCCTGACCGCCGGCGGCATCGATGCGCATATCCACTTCATCTGCCCCCAGCAGATCGAAGAGGCGCTGATGAGCGGCATCACCACCATGCTCGGCGGCGGCACCGGGCCGGCCACCGGCTCCAATGCCACCACCTGCACCCCGGGTGCCTGGCATATCGGCAAGATGCTGCAGTCGGTCGACGACATGCCGATGAACATCGGCTGGCTGGGCAAGGGCAATGCCAGCCTGCCGGAGGCACTGGAGGCACAGCTCGAGGCCGGCGCCATGGGCCTCAAGCTGCACGAGGACTGGGGCACCACGCCGGCCTCCATCGACAACTGCCTGAGCGTGGCGGATAAGTACGACGTGCAGGTGGCGATCCACACCGACACCCTCAACGAGTCGGGCTTCGTCGAGGACACCCTGGCCGCCTTCAAGGAGCGTGGCATCCACACCTACCACACCGAGGGTGCCGGCGGCGGCCACGCGCCGGATATCCTCACCGCCTGCTCCAAGGCCTACGTGCTGCCGTCGTCGACCAACCCGACCCGGCCCTACACGGTCAACACCATCGACGAGCATCTCGACATGCTGATGGTGTGCCACCACCTCGACCCCAATATTCCCGAGGACGTGGCCTTCGCCGATTCGCGCATCCGCCGCGAGACCATTGCCGCCGAGGACATCCTCCACGACCTGGGCGTGATCTCCATGATCGCCTCCGACTCCCAGGCCATGGGCCGGGTCGGCGAGGTGGTGTGTCGTACCTGGCAGACCGCCCACAAGATGAAGGTGCAGCGCGGCCTGCTGCCCGAGGATGAGACGCTGGGCGCCGACAACTTCCGCGCCAAGCGCTATATCGCCAAGTACACCATCAACCCGGCGATCACCCACGGCATCAGTCATGAAGTGGGCTCGGTGGAGGTCGGCAAGCTCGCCGACCTGGTGCTGTGGAAGCCCGCCTTCTTCGGTACCAAGCCGGCGCTGCTGATCAAGGGCGGCATGATCGCCGCGGCGCCCATGGGCGATCCCAACGCTTCGATTCCCACGCCGCAGCCGGTGCACTATCGCCACATGTTCGGCTCGCTGGGGCGTGCCGCCAGCAAGACCCGGCTCAGCTTCGTCAGCCAGGCGGCCATCGACGCTGGCATCAAGGCGCGGCTGGGGCTCAACAGCGCGCTTGCTGCGTGCAAGAACGTGCGCGGGGTGCGCAAGGGCGACATGAAGCTCAACGACGCCTGCCCCGAGCTGACGGTCGACCCCCAGACCTACGAGGTGCGCTGCGACGGCGAGCTGCTGACCTGCGAGCCAGCCACCGAGCTGCCGCTGGCCCAGCGCTATCATTTGTTCTGATGCCTTCGAGGATGGCGCCATGCTCGGAACCCCGTGCTCGCCACACCACGCGCCCGAAACCCTGGCATCCCGGTCGGCCCCCTGCGGTCGGAAAGACGGCACATCCCTGTGCCGGCTTTCCTCGATCTTCTTCCCTGAAGATCGACCGCGTGGTCTCGACCGTACTGCCAGCGGTCGCGCAAGGTGGCTCGACGGGGCCGACCTGTCGCCAGTTGGGCTCCGAACCTGAATTCAACGAGACGTAACCAATGCTGAAACTGACCGAACGCCTGGGCCCCATCGAGCATGGCCAGGCCAGCGACACCCTGACGCTGCCCTTCGAGCCGCGGACCAAGGGCCGGCTCAAGGCGGTGAGCGATAGCGGCCGCGAACTGGGCCTGTTCCTCGACCGCGGCCCGGTGCTGCGCTCAGGCGATGGCCTGCGCGCCGAGAGCGGTGAGGTGATCCGCATCGAGGCCGCCGACGAGCCGGTGGTCACCGCTCGGGTCGCCGCCGGTCTGCCGCTGGCGCGGCTTGCCTACCATCTCGGCAATCGCCACGTGCAGCTGGCGCTGGGCAGCGACGATGCTCGGCCCGACCAGGGCTGGGTGCGCTTCCCGCCAGATCACGTGCTCGAGGAGCTGGCCGAGCTGCTGGGGGCGACCCTCGAGCACCACCAAGGCCCCTTCGACCCCGAGCCCGGCGCCTACCAGCAGACCGGCGGGCACTCGCATGGCCATTCACATGGTCATTCACATGGCCACTCACATGAACATGGCCACGACCATGATCACTCCCATGCCCACTGAGTCGCCGGCACAGGGCGGCGACCTGGCGCTGCTGGGTTTGCTGCAGCTGGTCAGCCCGGCGCTGCCGATCGGCGCCTTCGCCTGGTCCCAGGGCCTGGAGAGTGCCTTCGAGCTGGGCTGGGTGAGCGACGAGGCGAGCCTCGGTGAATGGCTCGAAGGGGTGCTCGACGACGGCCTGGCGCACTGCGAGCTGCCGGCCCTGGCGCGCCTCTACTCGGCCTGGCAGCAGGACGACGGCGATTCCGTGGCCGAGTGGGATGCCTGGCTCGCCGCTAACCGCGAGACCGCCGAGCTGGCCGCCGAAGACAGCCGCCTTGGCGCCTCGCTGGCGCGGCTGCTGGGCAGCCTCGAGCTGTTACCTCAACAGGGGCTGCTGCCCGCCGGTGCCGGCTACGTCACGCTGTTTGCCTGGACGGCCCGGACGCGCGGGGTGACCCAGCGCCAGGCGCTGCTGGGCTTCGCCTGGGCGTGGCTCGAGAATCAGCTGGCAGTGGCCTGCAAGGCCCTGCCGTTGGGGCACACCGCCGCCCAGCGGCTGGTCGAACGGCTGCGCCCGGCGCTGGTCGAGGCCGTGGATCTGGCGCTTGGGCTGGAGGATGATGAGCTTGGCCCGGCGCTGCCCGGCCTGGCGCTGGCCAGTGCCTTGCATGAAACGCAGTATTCGCGACTATTCAGAAGCTAGGAGACGATCCATGACCCATTGTTTACGCGTTGGCGTCGGCGGCCCGGTGGGCTCCGGCAAGACCGCGCTGCTCAAGCAGCTGTGCCTGGCGCTGCGTGACCACTACGATATTGCCGTGGTCACCAACGACATCTATACCCGCGAAGATGCCGACTTCCTGCTCAAGCACGATGCCCTGCCGGCGGATCGCATTCTCGGGGTGGAAACCGGCGGCTGCCCGCATACCGCCATCCGCGAGGATGCCTCCATGAACCTGGCGGCCATCGACGACCTGCAGGCGCGCCATCCCGGCCTGGAGCTGGTGCTGGTGGAGTCCGGCGGCGATAACCTGTCGGCGACCTTCAGCCCCGAGCTCTCCGATCTCACCCTCTATGTGATCGACGTCTCGGCCGGCGACAAGATTCCGCGCAAGGGCGGGCCCGGCATCACCAAGTCGGATCTGCTGATCATCAACAAGATCGATATCGCCGAACAGGTGCATGCCTCCCTCGAGGTCATGGAGCGGGACTCGAAGAAGATGCGCGGGGAGCGGCCGTTCGTGTTCACCAACCTCTACGACGGGGTGGGGCTCGAGGAGATCATTCGCTTCATTCTCGACCGTGGCATGTTGCCGGAGCGGCGTGATCAGGCGGGAGCGGCTGCAGGCTAAAAAAGAGTGCCCTGATCGGCCATTGGCCGATCAGGGCAACGCAGGGGTGTGAGCGGCATCCTGGCCGCAACGGGTCGTCCTTGACCCCACACACTCACAGTGGACTCCTAGATTTGCTGTTACCTTAACCCAAGTTATGCAATGCAAATTCGTTGCATCTTTTATGCTAACTATTTGCTAGCTAAGTAATCTGTCGCGCCGAAATAGCAGTCACGGCCTTGCCGCTTGGCTTGATAGAGGCGTTCGTCGGCGCGTCTGACCAGCTCCTGAGGGGTGCGGTCGCGCTCATCGAGGCTGGCGACCCCGAGGCTCAGGCTATAGCGGATGGTACCGGCGTCGCTGGCTACCCGATGATGGCGGTTGGCCTGCCAGATACGCTCGGCGACCTTCATTGCCTCGGTGTGAGCGGTGTCCGGCAGCAGCACCACGAACTCCTCGCCGCCATAGCGGGCAAAGTGGTCCTCGATGCGCAGTTGCTGCTGGGTGACCCGGGTGATCTCTACCAGCACCCGGTCGCCGGCCAGGTGGCCATGGCTGTCATTGATCTGCTTGAAATGATCGACGTCGAACATGATCAGCGTCAGCGGCTTTTTGTGGCGCCGGGCATGGGCGACGCACTGCTGCAGGTGTTCGTCGAACAGCCGACGATTGTCGATACCCGTCAGGCCGTCCTTTTCGGCCAGTTCGCGAAGGGCCTCCTCCGCCTTGAGACGCTGCGTCACCTCGTGGCGTAGCTGGCGGTTGATCATCAGCAGGTAGCTGGCCAGTGCGATAACCAGCAGCAGCAGGGCACCGCCGCCGAGCGCCAGATGCATCAGCCGCTGCAGATTCGCGCCATCGTGGTTGGCCGGTGGCTGGTAGAGAAAGCCCTCCAGCTGGTAGCGCTCGATCATGTCGAGTTCCAGATACACCTCGGCGATCGCTTGCCAGCGCGTCGGGTTGATATGGCCGATCTCGATCAACTCCGGTTGCATCAGGCCGCGAAGCTTCTCGGCCTCATGGCGCAGGAAGTGAATGTCGTAGAGTGCATTGCGCGTCGGGTAGTACTGGGTGATCAACTCGGCCACCTCCTCGACATTGTCCAGCGCATAGGCCCAGCCGCGCAGGGCGGCATCGCGAAACGCCTCGACTCGTTCGGGCCGGTCATCGATCAGCGCCTCGCGGGTGAACAGCAGGTCGCCGTAGAAGTCGATGCCGTAGGAAGCCGGCGTGATCGTGACCGGTTGTGCACCGAACCCCTCGAGGAAGTAGGGGGCATCGGTGAGGTAGCCGGGCATCAACTGGGTGGTGCCGTCGAGCAGGTCGTCGAGCCTCCAGCTCGGTGCGTGATTGTTGAGTTGCGCCAGATCGACCCCGGCGCGATGGAAGCTGGCCAGGGTCTCGGCGCTGAGTCGCGCGTCGACGTCGGGTAGGGTGACGCTGATCGGCCGTTCGCCGATCTCTTCCAGGCGCGTGAAGCCGAACTCCTCCAGGGTCAGAAATACCAGCGGCGAGCGCTGCATGATGTTGGCGAGTACCACCACCGGCAGGCCCTGGCTGCGGTAGAGCAGCAGGTCGGAGCGCGACACGCCGAAGTCGGCACGACCGAATACCACATCCTCCACCGGGTCGATGGGGCGGCCGTAATCGTCGTGGCCACCATGGCGTATCTCGACCTCGAAGCCGGCATCCCGAAAGTAACCCTGGTGCTTGGCGGCGTAGTAGCCGGCGGACTGGAACTGGTGATACCAGGCCAGCTGCAGGGTGACACGCTCGAGCTCATGCTCATTCGCCGCGGTCAAGGGAGCGGTGATCAGTAGCGCACTGAACAGCAGCCACCGCAGCGGCGAGCGGTGGCCCAGCAGGGTTGGCATGGGCGCATCCGAAGGGAAACTGTCGTCGATCAGAGACTAGTCCAACAACGGGTAAAGTCGAGTTGGTGGTTTAAACGCTCAGCGTCGCGGCAGCGGCTCGATGGACTCGAACTTGCCCGCTGCCGAGAAGTGCAGCCGAAAGACGCCGTCTATGCCGTTGCGGCCGACGATGCGGGTCAGGGCGCTGGTGGGAAAGACCACCTTGCGGCCGTCGACACTGCGGGTATGCACGCTCTGGGCGCGGCCCTCGTAGTGGGCCAGGCACTCGTCGCGGGTCAGGCGGATCACCACATCGATACTGGGCACGGCGACCCTCTCCTTTTCAAGACGCAGGGCATGGTTTGCAACGTGGTCGAGCGCCGCCCGTTCGCCGACAGGGTTGGCAAGCGGGCGGCAAGATTATACGCCACTCGAAGCGACGAATGGCATGTCGAATCTACCCGTCAGCAATCGATATACGACATAGCGTCGCCGTTTCGGCGACGCCTGACGAGGAACCGATCATGACCTACGTAGATGGATTCGTCGCCGCGGTGCCCACCGCCAACCGCGAGAAGTACATCCAGCATGCCCGCGATGCCGCGGTGGTGTTCAAGGAGCACGGTGCGCTGCAGATGGTGGAGTGCTGGGGCGACGACGTACCCGATGGCAAGCTCACCTCCTTCCCCATGGCGGTGAAGTGCCAGGCCGACGAGACGGTGATCTTCTCGTGGATCCTATGGCCCTCCCGCGAGGTGCGCGACCGCGGCATGGCCAAGGTGATGGAAGACCCGCGCCTGCAGCCCCACGTCAATCCCATGCCGTTCGATGGTAAACGATTGATCTACGGGGGCTTCGAGGTGGTGGTCGACGAGTAGCGCTCGGGCATTATACTTTAGTCGATATTGGGCCGTTTTCTCTCAACCTGACTCCCCGCGTGCCGATGAAGTGTTGAATATCGCCATCGCAGGGGGGACGAGGCAGATGAAACACCTATCGATAAAGTGGAGCCTGACCGCGGCGCTGGCCGCGCTGGTGTTGATGATCGGGCTGATCAGTGGGCTGGGCTTCTATGCCAGTGCCACCAGCGAGGAGGCGCTGCACGAGCTTGCCGAGACCAACGTGGAACTCGCCAACCTGGCCAACCGTACCCAGGTCAATGTGCTGCGCGCACAGGTCATGCTGGACCGCTTCGCCAGCCTGAGCACCCAAGGTGACCCTGAGCGCGGCGAGCAGAGCCAGCAGCAGGCCCTGGAGGCCCTGGCCGGAGCCCATGAGCGCTTCGACGACTTCCGCGCCGTACCCATCGACGCCGACGACTCCCGGGCGCCCTACGTGGCGGCGATCATCGCGGCCTACGACGCCTACGTGGTGGAAGGGCTCGAGCCGCTGATGGACGCCGCTCCTTTCCAGATTCAGCGCAGCCAGGATGAGATGACCGAGCTGGGCGCCGAGCTGGACGCCGCCATGGAGGACTTCGTCGCCTACTCAGAGCGGCGCGGCACCGCGGTGATCGATCAGGTCGGCCGACTCGGCGACATGGTCGGCATGATCGCCATAACGCTACTGGTCGTGGCGCTGCTCGCCGCGGTGGCGATTCGGCTGGCGATGATCCGAGTGGTGGTCACGCCGCTGCGTGAAGCCGTCGAGCACTTCGAGCGGATTGCCGATGGCGATCTCACCGAGCAGATCCGCGACCGCGGTCGTAACGAGATCGGCCAGTTGTTCAGCGCTCTGGCGCGCATGCAGGACAAGCTCAAGACCCTGGTGGTCTCGCTGCGCAGCAGCAGCGACAGCGTCTTCACCGGCGCCGGCGAAATCGCCCTGGGCAGCCAGGATCTCTCCTCACGCACCGAGCAGCAGGCCTCGGCGCTGCAGCAGACCGCCTCGAGCATGGAAGAGATGGCCGCCACGGTGAGCAAGAACACCGAGACCGCCCACGAGGCCGACGGTCTCTCGGCGTCTGCCTCGCAGCGCGCCGAGGCCGGCGGCCAGGAGGTCGAGCACACCGTGCAGCTGATGCGCGAGATCTCCACCAGCGCCAGCCGCGTCAACGACATCATCGGCGTGATCGACTCGATCGCCTTCCAGACCAATATCCTGGCGCTCAACGCCTCGGTAGAGGCCGCCCGCGCCGGCGAGCAGGGCCGCGGCTTCGCGGTGGTGGCAAGCGAAGTGCGCAACCTCGCCTCGCGCAGCGCCGAGTCTGCCAAGGAGATCCGTGCGCTGATCGAAGAGACCACCGCCAAGATCGCCAGCGGTGCCGAGCAGGCCGAACGCAGCGGCGCCACCATCGGCGAGACCGTCGAGTCGATCCGC
Source organism: Halomonas sp. 1513 (assembly GCA_001971685.1). Lineage (NCBI taxonomy): Bacteria > Pseudomonadati > Pseudomonadota > Gammaproteobacteria > Oceanospirillales > Halomonadaceae > Halomonas > Halomonas sp. 1513. Next base: position 2,482,051 of record CP019326.1, on the reverse strand, counting down.
CAGGTCACCGCCCTGATGGGCGAGATCTCGAGCGCCACCCGCGAGCAGAACAGCGGCATCGAGCAGATCAACAGCGCCATCACCGAGATGGACTCGGTGACCCAGCAGAACGCCTCGCTGGTGCAGCAGACCAGCGCCGCCGCCAGCTCGTTGGAAGACCAGGCCAAGCATCTCGCCGCATTGATCGCCACCTTCCGCGTCGACGACCAGACCGCGCCGGCCGAACCGCACGCCACCCAGCTGACCCATCAGAAGAGTGAGCGAAGCCAACCGCCGGCCAAGCCCGCTGCTGAAACGCCCAGGCAGTCCTACAAGAAGCCCGCTGAGGCCGTCGAGGACTGGTCCGAGTTCTAGGCACCGCCGATTCAGCTCGCGACAGCCGCTCCCTTGGGGCGGCTGTCGAATTGCTGCCTGTCTGATCGATTGTCCTGGGAGTGCTACTGCTACAGGAGAGTCGCCATGCATCCCGATATCCAGGCGTATCACGCGCGCCAGGCCCCGGCCGACCGGGAGATATGCGAGTATTTGGCCCAGGCGATCGAGCGCCATCTACCCGAGGCAGAGGGCAAGCTATGGCATGCCCACCCGGTATGGTTCCTGGAGGGCAACCCCATCGTCGGCTACAGCAAGCTCAAGCACTGCGTGCGGCTGCTGTTCTGGAGCGGACAATCCTTCGATGAGAGTGGGCTACGCGACGAGGGCAGCTTCAAGGCCGCCGAGGCCCGCTATACCGCGGTGGAGCAGATCGACGCAGAGGCGCTGCGCCGCTGGCTCGCCAAGGCGCGGGATATCCAGTGGGACTACAAGAACATCGTGCGCCGCAAGGGGCACCTGGAACGGCTAAGGTGACCTGGCAGCCGCGCGCACTGCTGCCGAGTCGCCAGCATCCTCGAAGGGCGGCGGCGAATGTCGTAGAGTTATCGCATCGAGGCTAAGCGCGCTTCTTTCCTTGGTAGCGAGACGATTCGAGCATGGCACATGCCCACCAGCCCCATTTCTGGCGCGATCCGCGTATGCCCCACGTGGAGCTGCGCGTGGTCGAGGATGGCCGCCAGGTCGGCTACGCCCGTCACAGCCATACCCAGTGGTCGTTGGGGGCGGTGACTGCCGGAGAGAGCACCTTCCATTACCTCGATGACGAATATCGCATCCACGCCGGGCACCTGGTGTTGATGAATCCGGACTGGGTGCACGCCTGCAATCCTGTCGAAGGCGAGTCCTGGGCCTACCGCATGCTCTACGTGGACGCCGAGTGGCTGACTCGGCTGCGCCATGCAGCGGGGCTGATCGATACACCGTGCTGGCAGGACATTTCCGCCGCCGTAATCGCCGCCCCGAGCTGGTACGCCGGCTATCAGCGTATGACCGACGGCCTGCTGGATCCGCAGCGTGACCTCCTGAACAAGCAGAGCGAGCTGGTCGAATATCTCTCGGCGCTGATGCATCACCTGGCGGGGCAGCCGGCCCAGCCGCGCTCGCTCCCGCCGGCCACCCTGCGCGAATTGGCTGCCTACCTCGATGAGCACGTTGCTGAGGAAGTATCGCTGGATGCCCTCTGCCAGCGCTCCGGCTACAGCGCCGGCCACCTGATCCGTGCCTTCAAGCAGCACTTCGGCCTCACGCCTCATGCCTACCTGATCAATCGCCGCATTCAGCTAGGACAGCGTCAGCTCAAGCAGGGCAAGCCGATCGCTGAGGCGGCGCTGAATGCCGGCTTCAGCGACCAGCCGCATTTCCAGCGCACCTTCAAGCGTCTGGTGGCCGCCACACCCCATCAGTACCGAAGCCCGTTACTCGAATAAGAGATAGACGCAGCTGACCGCTAGCAGCAGCGCCAGCCCTCGGTTGACGGCGACCAGGACGCCAGGGCGCTGCACGTAACGGCGCAGAAAGGCACCGGCATAGACCCAGCTACCCAGCGAAAGCCAGCAGATGGGCAGATAGAGCGCGGCGAACAGCCACAGCAGGCCGACATCGCCGCCGGTGTAGGCACCGATGCCGGAGGCCGACGCCAGCCAGGCTTTGGGGTTCAGCCACTGCATCAGTGCGCCTGCCATAAACCCCGGTGCTCGCGTGGTATCGCCCTCCGGCAGACGACCATCATCGCGGAACAGCCGCACGCTTAGATAGAGCAAAAATGCCACGCCGGCCCAGCGTAGAGCGTCCTTCAACCCCGGCACCATCGTCAGCAGTGAGTAGAGCCCGAGGCCCACGGCTAGAAACAGGACCACGAAGCCCAGGGTGGCGCCGGTAACGAAGACCAACCCGCGTGAGATGGGATATCGAGTGCCGCTGCTCAAGCACACCAAGTTTACCGGCCCCGGTGAAATGGACGCCGCCAGGGCAAAGGCCGACATCGGCAGGATCATGGCAAGGTTCATCGTGCGTCTCCTGGAACACTGTGCCAGGAGTCTGGCGTGTCGGCGGCGACAGGTATTGAACGAAATTGAGGTGCCAATAATAGCCAATGTCTATTGCAGGCGTTGGCTCGGCGGGATTGAACAAAACTGGCTAGGCTAGCTCAATAAAAAGTGGCAGTGACCGTAGACGAATAGCACCGCGTGCCGGGCCTGACACCTGGTACTCGCCAATAACCACGACACGGAGTCTCCATGAGCCAACCGATCATCGCGGATAACAAGCCGGTCAAGGTGAACTTGAAGAAAGGTGAGGAGTACGCGTTCTGCATGTGCGGGCGCTCCAGTGACCAGCCGTTCTGCGACGGCTCTCACTCGGGAACCGGCATCACGCCCAAGATGTTCAAGGCCGACGAGGACGGCGACGCCTTTCTCTGCCAGTGCAAGCACACCCAGGACGCCCCGTTCTGCGACGGCACCCACAAGAAGTTCAGCGACGATGAGGTGGGCCAGGAGAGCCCCGAAAGCAAGGACGCCGCCGCCGAGCAGAAGAGTAGCAGCGGCCAGCCTGAGCCCAAGGCCAGCGAAGAAGAGCCCACCGTGGAGTTCATCCACCAGCTCGCCAAGGAGGGTACCAAGGGCGTTGGCCATCACGGCCCGATGACCGCCATGGGCGTACCGCGCCACACCCTGCCGCACTGGGACGACCTGCAGCTGATGGTGGCGCAGATGGCCACCAAGCCGCTGATGGAAGACGCCGCAGTGGACACCCAACTGGTGATCGGCCCCGAGGCCAAGAAGCCGCTGACCCTCAAGATTCCGCTGTTCGTCTCCGACATGAGCTTCGGGGCGCTCTCCCAGGAAGCCAAGGTCGCCCTGGCCAAGGGCGCCGAGATGGCCGGTACCGGCATCTGTTCCGGGGAGGGCGGCATGCTGCCGGAAGAGCAGGCCGAGAACTCGCGCTACTTCTATGAACTGGCCAGCGCCAAGTTCGGCTACAGCGAAGCGCTGCTGGAGAAGATCCAGGCTTTCCACTTCAAGGGTGGCCAGGGCGCCAAGACCGGCACCGGCGGCCACCTGCCGGGCAACAAGAACACCGCCAAGATCGCCGAGGTACGGCATATCACCGAAGGCGAACCGTCGGTTTCGCCGCCGACCTTCGAGGACCTTTCCAGCGTGGCCGACTTCAAGCGCTTCGCCGACCGCGTTCGCGAAGTGACCGGCGGCGTGCCGGTGGGCTTCAAGCTCAGCGCCAACCATATCGAGCGCGACATTCAGTTCGCGCTGGACGCCAGCGCCGACTACATCATCCTCGACGGCCGCGGTGGCGCTACCGGGGCCGCCCCGGCGATGTTCCGCGACCATATCTCGGTGCCGACCATCCCGGCACTGGCCCGCGCGCGTCGCTACCTCGACGAGCAGAAGGCCAGCGGCCGGGTCACGCTGATCATTACCGGCGGGCTGCGCGTGCCGATCGATTTCGTCAAGGCCATGGCGCTGGGCGCCGACGGCGTCGCGCTCTCCAACAGCGCCATCCAGGCGATCGGCTGCGTGGGTGCGCGGATCTGCAACACCAACAACTGCCCGGCGGGCATCGCCACCCAGCGCGAAGACCTGCGCCAACGCCTCGACGTCGATGCCTCGGCAGAGCGCCTCAAGACCTTCTTCGGCGCCTCCGTGGAGCTGATGCAGGTAATGGCCCGCGCCTGTGGCCACGACGCCCTCCACCAGTTCAACCCGGAGGACCTTGCCACCTGGCACCGCGAGATGGCGCTGCTCAGCGGCGTGCGCTACGCAGGCGTCGGCCAGCCGTAGGGCGAGGGGTGAACATGGGCCATCGCATCCACCAACTCACCCCCGACGACCTGGCGCTGATGGACGGACTCCTGGCGACCTTCGGCGACGTGTTCGACCAGCCCGAGACCTATACCGGCAGCCCCCCTGATGCCGGTTATATGCGCCAGCTGCTCGAGAGTGATGGCTTTATCGCCCTGGTGGCACTGAAGGACGGTGCGGTGGTCGGCGGGCTGGCAGCATACGAGCTGAAGAAGTTCGAGCAGCCGCGCAGCGAGATCTACATCTACGATCTGGCGGTAGCCGAAGCCCAGCGCCGACAAGGGATCGCCACCGCCTTGATCGAAAAGCTCAAGCAGCTCGCGGTGCAGCGCGGCGCCCACGCCGTCTTCGTCCAGGCCGATACCGGCGAGGAAGACCAGGCGGCGATTGCCCTGTACAGCAAGCTCGGTAGTCGGGAAGACGTTCTACACTTTGATATTACCTTGGACGAAGGAGGCGAGTAGCCAGGGAGTGTTAGACATGCCTGGCGTCGAGACGAGAGCTTGGCGCCAACGCTGCCTTCAGATGGCCTCAGCATTATAAGGGGATAATGTATGAGTCATAAGGAAAGCGTTGATTACCCAGCGGTGACCGCTCGCCAGAAAGAGGTGTGGGCCACCGGCGATTTTCACGAGATTGCCCGGCAGAACGTGGTGATGGCGGAGGCCCTCTGCGCGGCGGTGGACCCTCATGCAGGGGAGCGCGTGCTGGACATTGCCTGCGGAAGCGGCACCGCCGCGCTGGTCGCCGCTCGGCGCTATTGTGAGGTGGTGGGCATCGATTACGTCCCGGCGCTGATCAAGCGCGCCAGGCAGCGAGCCGTCGCCGAGGGCTTGAGCGCTGACTTTCAGGTAGCCGACGCCCAGGCGCTGCCGTTTGCCGATGCCAGCTTCGACGTCCTCCTCTCGGTCTACGGGGTGCAGTTCGCTCCGGACCAGCAGCGTGCTGCCGCGGAGATGCTGCGAGTTTGCCGCCCTGGTGGCAGGATCGGCCTTGCCACCCCGGTCCCAAACGGCTGGAGCGGAGACTTCTTTGCCACCAATGCGACATACATGCCGCCGCCTCCCGGTATCCAGCCGCCGTTGCGCTGGGGAACCGGCGCGGGGCTCGATGAACTGCTCGCCGCAGGCACCAGCGCCATCGTCAGTGAGGAGCGCAAGGCCCTGCAGTACTATCGATCCGTGGAGCATGCCGTCGACGTATTCTTGAATTACTTCGGTCCCGCGATACGTGCAGTCACGGCCTCTACCGAAGAGGTGCGCGAACATTTTCAGCGTGACCTTCATGCGGTATTCAGCCGCTACAACCGGGCGACGGACGGCACGGCGGTGATCGAGAATCGGTACTTGCTGACGATTGCGACGCGTGCGTAGGCAGAGCCTGACGACGCGCTCCTGGGTCTGCCCCGATTGAGGGGCACTGATAACATCGGGTAAACGCTATTGATGAAACGGTCTGCTATCGCGCTACACCTGTTGTGCGCAGCCCTGCTCAATGGCTGCGGCTTCTTGGGTGACCCAGACCAACGCGTGATGTTTCCCCCTGCGCCTGAGCCGCAAGAGTCATCGTATGTGGACCTCGCCTGGCAGATTGCATCCGAGAAACCCTGCTACCTGATCTCCCCTGATAGCGTGTCGGTCGCACCGCTAAACTCATCGGGTACGCGTGCGGAGTACCTGCGGTCTCGCTGTTTTGCTAACGTTGCGAGACGTACCGCCCGGCCAGAACTGTGTGACCACGTAGTGTCCGTCAGCACAGTGCTCTACGCCGGTCACGAGATTGGTCGGCAGCAGTGCCTCCAGACGGCCGAGCGAGCGAGTGCTTCGGGAGGTGTCGGGATGGTGGATCACGATGCCATGTTGGTGCTGGCCGGCTTCTCGAATGCGGAGATTGAGGCGTTACTCACAGCACACCAGCTGCCTGATCATGGCCGCTACTGCTTGCTCTTTTCACCCGAGTTCTTCAAGGCGATTGAACGCATGCCGCGCTTTTCGTCACTGGATGACCTGGAGCGAATGAAGCGCGTGGAGTGGGAGGTTCATCCCTTTCTGAGCCTTCCTGGCTTTCCCTGCCAAGGGAAATTCATGGACACAGGATAGTAAACACCGCTGCACGTCGTGCCGTGGCCAACGAGGTAGCTCACCATGCAACCCAGAATCAGCATGATCACCCTCGGCGTCAGGGATCTGGCGGCGTCGGTGCTGTTCTACGAGCAGGGCCTTGGCCTGTCGCGGAGGCCTCCCATGTGTTTTTCAGCTACCATGGCCCTGTGTACGCGCAACCATGGCCTTCACCGAAGAGGGAAAATGTTGTAATGAAAGAGATGCTAACCAGGGTGTTCTGGCCTATTCTGAGTTTCTTTGAAACAGGCGAAGAGCCAGAGAATTATAAAAAGTCTCATAGAGTTGCGCTTAATATATTGGGCACCCTGTTCTTGACTCTGTCGCTTGGCTCGGTGGTAGTCGGCTATTCAAGTGGTCAGCCAGGCGCGATTATACCGGCCGTGGTTTTCTTTTGTGTGGGTCTGGTTGCCATCGTGTTAGGAGGGTTGGGTTCAAAGCGTGCTGTTTCAAGAATATGGGGAGTCAAGTGACTCATTTGATTAATTAATAACGGCTTGGTTATATCCACTATGGGCTCTTGGTGGATAGCATGAATTTCATACTTGGAGTGCTTATGCCACATTTTGTCATTGACTGCTCAGCTGATGTATTGGACGTTCATCCTGAGGATCATGTGCTAGAACACGTTCATTCAGTGGCTGCTGAATCTGGACTGTTTGAAGTTGGCGACATCAAGGTCAGGCTTAATCCTTACCATAAGTGCCTGGTGGGTGGTAAGCCCGCGCCTTTCATTCATGTGTTCTCGAGCATGATGCCGGGACGTAGCGCTGAGCATAAAGCCGAGCTGTCCCGGGCCATCGTTGAAAGGCTGGCGGCATTGTTTCCCAATGTTTCTAAAATTGCCATGAATGTCAGTGAGTTTGATAAGGGCACCTATTTCAAGCGAGATATGCTCTAAGCAAACGTGGTGGCGCGCAACCCGCCTCCTCGCTCGGCCCAGGGGACGGCAACACCTAGCCGGGAGCGGCGAAAAACTGGATAATGGCAGGTTTTCTGCTCTAGCTTCGCCAAAGCTCCCCACGTCCGGTGCCCGTCCATGGAAATCAAGGTCAACTATCTCGACAACCTCCGCCTGGAGGCCAAGTTCGACGACTTCACGGTCATCTCCGACCAGCCGATCCGCTACAAGGGCGACGGCTCGGCGCCGGGGCCGTTCGACTACTTCCTGGCCTCCTCGGCGATGTGCGCGGCGTACTTCGTCAAGGTGTACTGCAACACCCGGGGGATCCCCACCGAGAACATCCGCCTGTCGCAGAACAACATCGTCGACCCGGAGAACCGCTACAACCAGATCTTCAAGATCCAGGTCGAACTGCCGGAGGATATCTCCGACAAGGACCGCCAGGGCATCCTGCGCTCCATCGACCGCTGCACCGTCAAGAAGGTGGTGCAGACCGGCCCCGAGTTCCAGATCGAGACCGTCGAGAACATCGACGAGGACGCCCAGGCCCTGCTGATGGGCGCGCCGGAGGGCGAGGGCAGCACCTGGATCGAGGGCAAGGACCTGCCGCTGGAGCAGACCATTGCCCACATGAGCGGCATTCTCGCCGACCTGGGGATGAAGATCGAGATCGCCTCCTGGCGCAATATCGTGCCCCACGTGTGGTCGCTGCACATCCGCGACGCCGCCTCGCCGATGTGCTTTACCAACGGCAAGGGTGCCACCAAGGAGAGCGCGCTGTGCTCGGCGCTGGGCGAGTTCATCGAGCGCCTGAGCTGCAACTTCTTCTACAACGACCAGTTCTTCGGCGAGGAGATCGCCAACAGCGCCTTCGTCCACTACCCCAACGAGGAGTGGTTCCAGCCCGGGCCCAACGACGAGCTGCCCGAGGGCATCCTCGACGACCACTGCCGGGCGATCTATGACCCGGACGGCGAGCTGCGCGGCTCCAACCTGATCGACACCAACTCCGGCAAGACGGCGCGGGGCATCGTGTCGCTGCCGTTCGTGCGCCAGTCCGACGGCGAGACGGTGTACTTCCCGTCGAATCTGATCGAGAACCTCTACCTCAGCAACGGCATGAGCGCCGGCAACACCCTGGCCGAAGCCCAGGTGCAGTGCCTCTCGGAGATCTTCGAGCGGGCGGTGAAGCGCGAGATCATCGAGCAGGAGATGGTGCTGCCCGACGTGCCCGAAGAGGTACTGGCTCGCTATCCGGCAATTGTCGAGGGCATCCAGGCACTGGAGGCCCAGGGCTTCCCGGTGCTGGTCAAGGACGCCTCGCTGGGCGGCCAGTACCCGGTGATGTGCGTGACCCTGATGAACCCGCGCACCGGCGGCGTGTTCGCCTCGTTTGGCGCCCACCCCAGCTTCGAGGTGGCGCTAGAGCGCAGCCTCACCGAGCTGCTGCAGGGACGCAGCTTCGAGGGCCTCAACGACTTCATGCCGCCGACCTTCAACTCGCTGGCGGTGACCGAGCCCAACAACTTCGTCGAGCACTTCATCGACTCCTCGGGGCTGATCTCCTGGCGCTTCTTCAGCAGCAAGGCGGAGGTCGAGTTCGCTGATTGGGACTTCTCCGGCAGCGGCGCCAACGGCAACGCCGAGGAAGCCGCGACGCTGTTCGGCATCCTCGAGGAGATGGGGCTGGAGGCCTACATGGCCGTGCACGATGACCTCGGCGCGCCGGTGTGCCGCATCCTGGTGCCGGGCTACTCCGAGGTCTATCCGGTGGAGGACCTGGTGTGGGACAACACCAACATGGCGCTGCTGTTCCGCGAGGACATCCTCAACCTCCACCGCCTGGATGACGACCAGCTGGCCGCGCTGCTCGAGCGCCTCGAGGAGACCCAGCTCGACGAGCACATGGATATCATCACCCTGATCGGTATCGAGTTCGACGAGAACACGGTGTGGGGCCAGCTCACGATCCTCGAGCTCAAGCTGCTGATTCACCTGGCGCTGGGCGAGCACGAGGAGGCGCTGGAGCGGGTGCAGATGTTCCTGCAGTACAACGACAACAGCGTCGCCCGCGGGCTCTTCTACCAGGCGGTGCAGGCGGTGCTCGAGATCGTCCTCGACGACGAGCTGGAGCTGAACGACTACCTCCACAACTTCACGCGTATGTTTGGCGAGGAAACCATGGCCGCGGTGGTCGGCTCGGTGCAGGGCGAGGTGCGCTTCCACGGCCTGACGTCCACCAGCATGCAGCTCGAAGGCCTGGAGAAGCACCAGCGACTGATCGAGAGCTACAAGAAGCTGCACGCCCACCGCGCCGCCAAGGCGGGCCTGTAAGCCCCGGCACCCGCCATACTCCCACATCAATACCCAAACGCCCCCGAGCCGTTCGCCTGGCTCGGGGGCGTTTCTCTGTGGGTGTCGAAAACGTTAGTCACCCTTCGACAACAGCTCGTGTGTTATACCGTTTCAATAGGAGGCGCTAACATGAGCGAACTGATTGTCACCACCTTCGATTGGGTTCCCGAGACGCCGCGCGGCTATGTACGCGACCTGAGGCTGTGCTGGGCGCTGGAGGAGGCCGGGTTGCCCTATCGGGTAGAGGGCGTGCCGTTTCACTCCCGGGATACCGAGCATTTTTCCCACCAGCCCTTCGGCCAGGTGCCGTGGCTGACCGATGGCGATATCTCTATCTTCGAGAGCGGCGCGATCCTGCTGTATCTGGGCGAGCGCAGCGAGGTTCTGATGCCTGTTGACCCGCATCGTCGTCTCGAGGTCATCGAGTGGCTGTTCGCCGCGCTCAACTCCGTCGAGATGGCGAGTCTGCCGTGGTCGCTGTTCCACTTCGCTGGCGATACCCACGTTACGCCAGGCAAGCAGACGCTGGACAATTTCCTTGCCTCCCGGCTGCAGCATCTCGAGTCGGTCCTGGCGAAGCGTGAATGGCTGGCCGGGACGTTCTCCATCGCCGATATCGCCATGGCAGACGTGCTGCGCCTCGTTGATCGGTTCGACGGGCTTGCGCAGTCTCCCACCTGCCGAGCGTACATATCGCGGGCCACGGCTCGCCCGGCCTTCGTCAAGGCCCATGCAGATCAGTTGGCATTTTACGCCGCGGCGGATTGAGGGCCTGGCTCGGCTCAGCCGAGCACGCTGCGCTTGCGGCGCCGGGTCTTGTCGTCGTACATGCGGTTGTCTGCGAGGGTAAGCACCGCTTGAGCGGGCACCTCGCTGGAGCTAGCGCTGCCCAGGCTCAAGCGCAGCGTCACCTCGACGCTCTGACCCTCGGCGGTGGCGAGGACGCAGTGCTGGCCCTCCAGGTGCGAGCGGATCAAATCAGCCAGGCGTGTCGGTGCCGACAGGTCCGCGGATGGAAACAGGATCACGAACTCGTCACCCCCGTAGCGGGCCAGGATATCGCCCTCCCGGCACTGCATCTGCAGGCGTTCGGCGACGGTGGTGATGAGCTGGTCACCAACCAGATGGCCGTACTGGTCGTTGACCTCCTTGAGCCCGTCGACGTCCATCATCAGTACCGCGAAATCCAGTCCTGGCTGCTGCATCTTGCCCTGGATGCTCTGCTGTAGCGCCGACTCGAAGAAGCCGCGGTTGTATAGCCCGGTGAGGCCGTCGCGCTGCGCTGCACGCTGGAGCGCGAGGTGCAGCAGCTTGTTCTCGGTCGCCGCGGCCAGCTGGTCGACGAACAGCGTCAGCACGCGCTCCAGGGCTGCATCCAGCCGCGGGGCGCGCACCACCAGCCAGCCCTCGTAGAGGCTGAGCCGTCCTGCCATGGAGGTCGCGTAGAGCTGCTCGCCATCGGGTTGCTCGTTGAGCTTGATGATGCCGCCATCCTGCTCATGCAGCCTTGCGATCCTGCTGCGCAGGCGACGCTCGTCTTCGAGGCGCAGGCCTGCCTTGGCCTCGTAGCGCGTCACCTCGGGGCGGTTACGCTCCTGAAGGAACACCGCAAATCCATACTCCGGAAAGTCGGCATGCAGATGCTTCAAGGAGTCATCGAGCAGGGTATTGATGTTCGGCGCGCGGTTGGCCACTTCGCCGAGGTCGAGGAGGGCGTGAAAGACCCGATTCTGGTATTTGATCTCGGTAATGCTGCGGCCGATCTTGCGATTCTGGCCGTACATCACGTTGGCAATCGCCAGCATATAGATCACTGCGCCGGTTACCTGGTAGATGTCGAGCCCCATGCTGACATACGGGCGAAACTCGAACCCCGTCAATACGCCCCAGCCCAAGGCCCCGCTGGCGAACAGCGCCACCGAGGCGGCCATGCGCCGCGGGCCGCCGACCACCATGTTGTTCATGAAGCAGGCAAGGGCGATGAACAGCGTGGCCCACAGGTAATAGTCCAGTACGCCGCACCAGATGCCGAACAGTAGGCTGTCTAAATAGAGATTCCTGAACTCGGCGCGTTTGGAGTCGCGGGCCAGGGCGGCATGCGCATAGGCCACCGCCGGCCATAGCAGCAGCAGCAGGCCAGGCAATATCAGCTTCCAGCCGCTGCCCTCGACCAAGCCGATCCACACCGTGAGCCCGAAGGTGTGGCAGAAGGCGAAGGTGCGCGGCGGCAGCGTCGCCAGGGCGAGCCGATGGGGGCGTTTCAAGGTGAGTTTCGCCCGGGTCGAGGATGGTTCGGAAACGCGCATTCCGCCAGCTTCTCCTGATTGCGCCCACGCCAGCAAGGCGACGTTAGCTCATCGGGTGTATGGGCAGCATAGCGGGTTAACGCGTGGGGAGGGTCACGATGCTGGCAATCTCCAGTCGAAAGACACCATCGCGGCGGTCGGCAATCAACAGGCCGAGCTGCTGGATATCGTCCGGCTCGAGCGCAGGGGCATCCTTCAGCAGGCGGCCACGGCGGATCGCCTCGAAGGCGTGCCAGGGCAGGGCGATATGCTGCCACTCCCCCGCGGGGGGCTGGAACAGGGCACGGTACGCAGCGCCGTCGCTCAGCTGGTTATTGTAGAGGCGCAGCTGGTACTGGCGCCCATCGCCACGCGCCTCCAGGGCCACCCCCGAATAGCCGGATAGCCGCATTGGCTGACGCTCGCGCCTTATGGATGCGAAGCCACCGCCGTTGGTCAGCGACATCTCGCCGGCGAAGACCCCGACGCCTTGTGCCGCATGCATGCCACCCGATGAGACGCCGCCCATCACATCGTCGTTGATGGTCCGCCAGTGGGCGGCCTCCTGCGCTGTGCTGAAATCGATCAGTATTGGCATGGGGCTTGTGCGTCTCCTTCAATGCCTGGCTGATAGAGGCGTGTCGCTACACCTTACTGACGATCAGCGCCGCATTCACCCCGCCGAAGCCAAAGCCGTTGCACAGCACGTGCTGAGTCGCGTGTTGGCGTGCCGAGCCCGAGACGAAATCCAGGTCGCGCAGATCCTCGTCGGGGTTTTCCAGGTTCAGGGTCGGGGGCAGGCGGTCGTGCATGACCGAAAGGGCGGAGAAGATGCTCTCCACCCCGCCGGCGGCCCCCAGCAGATGGCCGGTGGCCGACTTGGTCGCGGAGATCGGGATGCCGGCGAGGGCGCCGCCAAAGGCGTTGCGCAGCGACGCGATCTCGGCCCGGTCGCCCACCGGCGTCGAGGTGGCGTGGGCATTGATGTGGTCGATCGTCTCGGGCGATAGGCCCGCCATTCTCAGGGCGGCGCGAATGGCCGCCGCGGCACCAGCGCCGTCTTCCGGGCCGGCGGTGATATGGTGGGCGTCCGCACTGGTGCCGTAGCCGCTGAGAATGGCCAGCGGCGTTGCCCCGCGTGCTTCGGCGTGGGCCAGCGTTTCGATCACCAGCAGCCCCGCGCCTTCTCCCATCACGAAGCCGTTGCGGGCCTGGTCGAAGGGGCGGGACGCCCTGGTGGGGTCGTCCTGCTCGGTGGAGAGCGCCTTCATGGCATGGAAGCTGGCCAGCGAGAGCGGGTCGATACAGGCTTCGGCGCCGCCCACTAGCGCCACCTCGGCCTCACCGCTGCGGATCATGCGCATGCCGTCGCCGATGGCCTGCACGCCCGCGGCACAGGCCGTTACCGGGCAGCCCAGCGGCCCACGCAAGCCATAGCGAATCGACACATTGCCCGCTGCCAGGTTGGCCAGGAAGGCCGGCACGGTGAACGGGGAGAGCCGGCGGTGGCCGCGCGACGAGAGGGTGTTCTGCGCCTGGGTGATGGTGGGGAAGCCGCCGATGCCGGAGCCTATGATAGTGGCCGTCGACAGCCGGTCCGCATCGCTTTCGGGGAACCAGTTGGCCTGGGTCAGCGCCTCTTCGGCGGCGCCCATGGCGTAGAGGCTGAACAGCTCCAGCTTACGACGCTCCTTGGCATCCAGCACCTGGTCCGGGTCGAGGCCGGCTTCCGGGTCTTCCTCGATACCGGGAACCGAGCCTGCCACCTTGATCGGCAGCTCGCCGGTGTCGAAGCGGTTGATCGATGAGATGCCGGAGCGGCCGGCGAGCAGCCGCTCCCAGCCTGCCTTGACGCCGTAACCAAGCGGGCTGATCATGCCCATGCCGGTGATGACGAGCGGTGATTGCATGGTAAATTCCTGAACAGCTTGGGGTTGTGCCACGCTAACACTGAGCTTGATATGATCAAGGTAATATTCAGCGCGGGAGTGCGAGGTCGCCATGCCCTACTCGACGAACCACAAGGCCAAGTCGCGGGAGCGCATCCTGAAGTCGGCCATCGAGCTGTTTAGCCGCAAGGGGTTCGAGAAGGCCTCCATCGGCCAGATCATGAAGCTGGCCAAGATGACCCACGGCGCCTTCTACGCCCACTTTTCCTCGAAAGAAGCGCTCTACCACGCCTCGGTACGTGAAACCCTGGAGAACAGTCGCGCGGCTCGGCTGGTCAAGGGGCCGCTCTCGGTGAAGCACCTGACGGAACTGGTCGCCAACTGCTGGAACCTCCAGGAGCTCGAGCGCAAGTGCAAGCCGGGTCCCGAGACGGTACTGTTCAACGAGATCGGCAACGAGAATGCCGAAGTGCGCACGCTGTTCGAAGCCTCCTACCTGCGCATGAAAAAGATGCTGGAAACCCGCCTCACCGCCCTGAGCCGCCTCAAGAAACTCCCCTTCGAGCCCGACCGCGAGGTCGTTGCAGACAAGGCCCGCGTCATTCTTGCCTCCCTGGTGGGCGCCGTGGCCATCGCCAAGAGCCTGCCCGGCGAGCAGGAGCGTCAGAACCTCCTCAACGCCGCCCAGCGCAATATCCTGCAGTTGCTCGGCGTCGACGAAAGCGAGTTGGACGGCATGCTGGGCGCCGCAGGGCAAGAGCAGAGCCCCGCGTAGCATATCCCTCTCTTTCCCTAATGCTTTTTGTGCAGTGTCGACTTTGTCGGCGTTGCTCAGCGCATGGCGTTTGTTTACGGTAAGGCAAAGGCCACTGAAGATGGCCGTTTTGCCAAAACGTACGCAAGGGCTGCCGCATCAGGGATGACACTGCCGTCATCCATGCTGCCGGGTAGGGGCGGTAGCGTGCCTGGACTCAGACATCAACGACTCAACCCAGCGGGCTGCGTACACCGGCGAACCCCTTACCCATTACGCGAACTACCTCTGCGTGGCAGCTGCCACTTGGCGTTCCACCGCAAGGTGCTCCATGAAAGCCCTAACCTCGGGGCCACCCATGCTGGCGGAGTGGCGCACGCCACCCGATCCATCAGCTACGGTGGCTTGTTGTGAGTATCCATTTGGTAGCTCCCTCTTTTAATGGATATGCATCCAGTATTATTGGTTCCGGCAAAACGTACAAGCGCGCGAATCCTGCATAGGTAGCCTAACTATAATTAGGGAATTGTGAAATCAATAGGTTAGGGAGAAGAAGCATGCTAACGAACGTTGTTGAACGAGCAGGTGCGTTCATCCAATATCAGGACGTGCAGTCCAATCCAATCACTGTTAGCTCTTAGGAGAAGACTGTGAGTCATTCTGAATTATTTCAAATGATAAGGGCCAAGCTCCAGCCTGAGAGACCCATTCGGACGATCGAGTTTCTCAGGGGGCGAGATAAGGAATTCAAAACAACTATTCGAGAGCTCAGGGACTTTGATGGAATTCCTTTCATATTCGGATACCGCGGTGTTGGGAAGACTTCACTGGCTAGGACGGCAGCGCAACTCGCAACAAGCTCGGACAGAGAACACGTCTATGTCGCATGCGCGCCAGGAAGTCGAATGCTGGAGATTTTTCGTGAGGTGGGGGAGGGGCTGCTCTCACTAGCGATCCGTTTTGGAGCAAAGAAAACCATAGAAACACACCATGAGATTGAAGTTTCATTAAACCCCTCACTCAAATCTTCGATAACCAATAGTGTTCCTAGCCTTCCCGACTTTAAGGATGCCAATGAGGCTGTGAGGGTTCTCAAAAATCTTGATGATATCCTGCCAGATGCAAGGCAGACCGTAGTTGTTATCGACGAGTTAGAAGAGCTAAGTGAGGAAGATAGAAATGCTTTAGCTTTTCTAATAAAGCAAATAGGGGACCAAGAATTCAGCACCCGATTTGTTCTAGTTGGTATCGCTGAAAATGTCGATGACCTAATTGGGACTCACGCATCTGTACCACGCTATATTACTGAAATATCTCTAAAGCCATTGATAGCTCAGGACCTTATTGATATCGTTGTTGATGCTGCGCAGACTCTTGATATCGAAGTCGGCCAAGAGTTTTTATATAGAGTTGCGATAATCGGAAATGGCTTTCCTTATTATGCTCACTTGATTGGAAAAACTATACTAGTGGAAGCTGTTGAAAACGATGCAAGAAGTATTACTGAAGAGATATATAACGAAGGGATAAGTGTGGCGATATCGCAAAGCTTGCAAGAGCTGAGAAGCGCCTACGACGCAGCAGTACAACGTGGTCAGGACTACTTTAAGCATATGATATGGGCTCTTGCTGACTTTGATGTTGTTGACGTTAGAGTAGATGACTGGCAGAGCAGATATCGCGAATTGGCACAGAAATATTCGTGGTCTGTACCCAGTGACAATAAACTCAATAATGCCCAAAATAATATGCGTAAAGAGAGTCACGGGGAGATTATCAGAATTACACCTGCTAAGTATGGGTCAACGGAAACGCGATATAGGTTCCGTAGGTTTACTAACCCACTTATGAAAGGGTATGTCCGCCTTCAAGCTGAGCATGAAGGAGTTCAGCTTGGAGGGGATCAATTCAAATTGAAGTAGGGAGCCTAGCTAACAATACGCGTCACGCGGTCACGCTTAAGAGTGTCGGTGTGCTCCGGCGTTGGGGCTGTAGGAGTAGGAAAAGCCCGCGGCCCACGCCGTTTTGGTAGGATCGGGAAAACAGCCTAGGAGTGGTCAGCATGCCTCGCTTCAAGCCCTAAAACCATGACCCAGAGCGCCATGGTGGTGATCAACTACCAGGACCAGCTGTTGCCCGGAACCTTCGAGCACGCGGTCCACTATCTGGTCGAACACAAGCAGACCTCTTTGAGCAGGTGCTGTTGGTGTGCCATGAGCAAGGCCTGCTGGGCAACGAACTCTTTGCAATTGACGTCTTCAAGATGCCCTCGGATGCCTCAAAGGAGTGGTCTGGCACCTTCAAGGAGCTGGGCGAGAAGCGAGAGAAACTGCGACGTTTGGTTCGCCATCACCTGCTCGAGCATTACGCGCGGGACGAAGCCGAGACGGAAGCCGACTTGGATCGAGATATCCGCCAGGCCAAGACGATTCTGTCGCTAGATGCCGCGATGAACAAAGTAGACCGCTTCCTAAAGACGCACAGCCCAAGGATGGGCCGGGGGAAGCGGAGCGAGGAAGTGAAGAGCAACGTCACCGATAATGAAAGTGCCAAGATGACCACCAGCAAGGGCACGATCCAGGGCTATAATGGCGTGGCCACGGTGGACAAGAAGCACCAGATCATCGTCGACGCCCAAGCCTTTGGCGAAGGCCAGGAACACCATACGCTGCAACCGGTGTTGGAAAGGGTGAGGGCTCGCTTCAAGAAGCTAGGCATTGCTGACGACATTTACCAGCAGGGCACCGTCGTTACCGCTGACACTGGCTTCGCCAATGAGGCCAACATGAAGTACCTGTACGAGCGATAGATCAACGGCTATGTGCCGGATAATCAGTTCCGCAGCAGAGATCCGAAGTTCGCTCATCAAAAAGCGCCACCAGAATCTGCCGAATACGGGTTGGATAAGCACCATCCCCGCCAGTGAATTTCAATTCGATCCGGTGACCATGACCTGTATCTGCCCGGCTGGCGAATCCCTCACCTACCGGGGGCAACGGGAAGCCGAGAATGGCAAGGTTCGGGCACATTTCGAGGGCAGGCTGCTGCAATGCCGGCACTGCCCGAAGAAACATCAATGCATGCATAATACAGCCTCAGCAGATCACCGCAACGGCGCTGGTCGGCAAGTATCCTTTACGATCAAGAGCGACGGACAACCAAACTACACTGACTGGATGAAGCACCGAGTGGATAGCCAGCAGGGTAAGGAGATATATAGCCATCGAATGTCAGTGGTGGAGCCGGTATTCGGCAACATCGGCACCACAAAAAGCATGAACCAATTTGCTCTTTGTGGCAAGAAAAAGGTGCAGGGTCAATGGCAGCTATACTGCGTGATACACAACATTGAGAAGCTCGCCAATTATGGTCGATTAGGCACGTGAAACAAGGGCTAGAAGGCCTGAAAGAGACCGCTAAATGCCGTTGATGAGTGCCTTTGACATCATCAAGGAGCTGAAATGACCCTTAGGCTCTCCTTGGCCAAGGAAATTGTCCATTTGGTGGGCGCTACACAAAATCAGAAAGCGGGCGTAGGGAAGGGCTCAGAGTCGGGTTTTTCTACAGCCTCGTTAGAGAGCATGTGAGAATACATCATGACTGAGTTGCTAAAGGCGGTTGGGTTGACTGCGGGACTCGGAGGGTTGGCCTTAGGCGTTTTCCTTTTGTTGTTTCAGCGAATAGATTTGCCTAAAGCAACTCGCCGTCATCTCACGCTATTCATGTGGCTAGTGTGGAGTGTTTGTGTGCTTGGTATGGCAGTCTACTACATGAGCATATCAAATAGAGGGGGTGCAATAGAAAGTAAAACCACGTCGCATTTCTCCATAGAACTATATTGTGGCCAAGTTCCGCCTGATGAGCATTCAGAGCTCGCACGACTGTTCGATTATGCAGAACGAAATCAAGGAAAATTGGCGAGTTTCGATATCGAGTATTTCCATAACGATTGTCGCTGCGATCAGATCAGGGAGCCATCCCCCAGAATTACATTAGAACCAATGTGCGAACTTAATCCCAGTTGGTGGCTGAGCGGGCGAATAGGAGACTACCATTGTTTGGGAGCAATTGGGCTAGCAGGCTATTCGGCTGGTGTTGGTACGATTTGTTTCCCCCGCTACAGTTCGCTACCATTGAGAGTTGGCTTTACTCGTCGATTCACAGCCACAACTGAGCGAGTGACCGGAGCCTTTCTACTAAATTGGGAGTGGAGCCTTGGTGCTCCACACGTACAGCTACTACTAGAGGAATCATAAAGTTTATTGGCACTCTAACAAAGGGTTGAACCGGACGCGGGGTAAGCTCTGGGGCGGCTTCGCCGGGTGGGCTCAATGGTCGCGCCGGCTAACCCAAACGTTATGAGGATTAAAATGATCCGTAATTTTATCGCTTCGGATATGGATAGTGTGCTGAATATCTGGCTAGAATCCTCGGCCAAGGCGCACGACTTTGTCGATCGTGCGTTTTGGGAATCCAAGCTGGATGATATGAGAAACATCTATATACCAGCCTCAGAGACTTACGTGTACAAATCGGGCAGTGAGGTGAAGGGTTTTTTCTCGCTGCACGGCGATACGCTGGCGGCTATCTTCGTGGCTCCTTGCTGCCAGGGAGAAGGCATTGGCCAGGCTCTGATGTCAAAAGCCAAATCGCTCCGTGAGCGTATTACCTTAGACGTTTACAAGGAGAACCAGAAAACCGTGGACTTCTATAAGTGCTGTGGTTTTCGGGTAGTATCCGAAAAAACGGACCCACATACCGGGCATGCTGAGTTGGTGATGGAGTTTCACTCATGCTAGGGGGCAGGTTTTGTATGAAAAGGCGGCGAGCGAAGGACAGACATGGCCTAAGTCCACTCAATGCCGACTAAAATAACCCTTAACCACCTGCGCCGTTACGCCATTTCGCGCAGCCTGTTCAAACCGCGAGCCTTGCAGCGCGCCATCACTAAACTGGGTTTCGTCCAGTTTGATCCGATACGTGCACCCGCACGGGCTCAGGACCTGACGCTGCGCCATCGTGTCACCGACTACCGAGCCGGTGAGCTGGAATCGCGTTACCCTCGTCTGGCCGTCGAGGAAGACTTTTTCGTTAACTACGGTATTCTGCCGCGGTTCACGCAATGCATGATGCACCCTCGGACGACGCGCACCGAATGGCCGCCCTCACGCTGGGCACAGGCACGGGCCGTACTGGAGTTCGTGCAGAGTCGCGCCGCTGCCGACGGTCACGCTCAGCCGCCTCGTCACATGGGTGGCTTCTTCGGCGGCTCCGCAGTGGCGCGAGCGCCGCCGCGATGCGGCGTTCGAGTCCGCGTTGCATGAGGAGCAGGCACGCTTGAAAAGTTTTCTCGGGCTGTGACTTTGCAGAGCCCCCGAGCCCAGACAGGCTCGGGGGCTTTCCGTTTCTGCCGCAGACTTACTCGTCGTCGGTAAAGGGCAGGGAGGAGTGGTGCAGCACGATGCGCAGGTCGCCGTCGTCCAGGTGGAAGCCCCAGGTCTTGTCCACGGTGGTGGTATTGCCGTCGGCATCCAGTATCGAGACGTTGCCCATGGTCAGCGCCGTGTCGCCGCTGATGAAGATAGCGGCGTTGTCGATGGTGACTTCCTCCCAGCCATTCAGGGCAAAGCCGCTGTCTTCACTGTACTCATCGCTGTGGCCGACAAAGTAGGCCAGGGTGCCCTCAGGCGTGGTGCGGAAGGTTTGCGGTGCCGCGGCCAGGGTCGGCTTGAAGAGTACAGGTCCGATATCGTGTCCGTAGGCGCTGGCGATGATCTCCTCGGCCAGTGCGCTGGCGGCTTCGATCCCCTCTGCTTCGTAGGTGTTGGAGATGGCGACCAGCGCATCGCCCCAGGCCCGCTGAGCTTCAAGCACTTGTTCCTCGGTGATATCGCCGCCTAGATGGGTCACCTCGGTGGCATTGGTCAGACTTGCAGTGCCAAGACCAAGTCCGAGTGCCGTGGCGGTAACCAGTGTCTTGAGTTTCATGATGCATCTCCTGTCGGTGAATCCGTGCAAGGGGAATCGATGGCGTCCCCAGTCCTGCGTGTCCTGGGCCACATTGAGAAGGATCAGGCTGATGATCGCAACCCTTGTTGCTACCAAGCCATGAGTATCGAGTCTCGCCGACGATGATATGCAGGCCGCGGATGCCGCTGCCTTGGCGGCTAGGCGTCCAACGGCAAGCAGCCACAGGGCGACGACCGCAGCGAGGCTGAAGACAACAATCGCGTGCCGCCGCCGTCGAGCCCCTGAGTCAGCCATCTGACTCAGGGGCTTTTCGTTTGTGCCATCTGATTATTTCGCTGCCAGTGCCACGCCTACCTTGGAGCGGTTGGGCCGCCCGATGGTCTGGGTGATCCAGGTGCCGGTCTCGGCGAGCGTGTTCAGGTCGATGCCGGTGTCGATGCCGAGGCCGTTGAGCAGGTAGACGACGTCTTCACTGGCGACGTTGCCGGAGGCGCCCTTGGCGTAGGGGCAGCCGCCGAGGCCGGCCACGGAGCTGTCGATTACGCCGATGCCTTCTTCCAGCACGGCGTAGAGGTTGGCCAGCGCTTGGCCGTAAGTGTCGTGGAAGTGGGCGGCGAGCTTATCCATAGGGATGTCGCGGCTCACCGCCTCGAGCATGCGCTTGGCGGTGAGGGGCGTGCCGACGCCGATGGTGTCGCCCAGCGACACTTCATAGCAGCCCATCTCATACAGCGCCTTGCTCACCTCTGCCACCTTGGCCGGGGAGATCTCGCCTTCATAGGGGCAGCCGAGCACGCAGGAGACGTAGCCGCGCACGCGCACCTTGGCTTGCTGGGCCCGATCCAGCACGGGCTCGAAGCGCGCCAGGGATTCGGCCACCGAGCAGTTGATGTTTTTCTGCGAGAAGGCCTCGCTTGCGGCGCCGAATACCGCCACTTCCTCGACGCCGCATTCGAGTGCCGCTTCCAGCCCCTTGAGGTTGGGGGTGAGGGCGGCGTAGGTCACGCCCGGCTTGCGATTGAGGCCGGTCATCACCTGGCGGTGGTCGGCCATCTGCGGCACCCACTTGGGCGAGACGAAGCTGGCGGCTTCGATATAGGAGATGCCGGCGGCGGCGAGCCTGTCGATCAGTTCGAGCTTGGTGGCCGTGGCGATCGGTTTTGGCTCGTTCTGCAGGCCGTCGCGGGGGCCGACCTCGACCAGGCGGACGTGTGTTGGGAAGGGCATGGGCGCTACTCCTCTGGCGAAAACTCGAGCAGCACATCCCCTTGGCCGACGGTATCGCCGGCGGCGAAGTGGAAGCGTTCCACCTGGCCGTCGGCGGGGGCGGTGAGGGTGTGTTCCATCTTCATGGCTTCCATGACCATCAGCGGCATGCCTTTCTCTACCTTCTGACCGGCTTCCACCAGCAGCGCCACCACGGTGCCGTGCATGGGGGCGGTGAGGGTCGATTCGACTTCGTGGTGGCCGTGGTCGATGGCGTCGATGCGCTGCCAGAGCAGGCGGGATTCGCCGGCGGGATCGACCATGACGATGATATGACGCTCCCCCTCGCCAACCAGGCGCGCCTGCAGGCGGCGGCGATGGCCGTTGAGGGTTATCGCCACGGCGTCACCTTCCAGCGGCTGCAGGCTGGCGGTGAGGGTCTTGCTGCCGATGGTGAGACACCACGGGTCGGCGTCGCTCTCGCGGCTGCCTTCTACCACGACGGGGCTGGCTGCATCCTGCCGGTCGCACAGGGCGATGCGGATGCCGTGCGGGGCGTTGAGGCGGAAGCCGTCGTGGCGGTCCCAGGGGGAGTCGCTTTCGCGCTCGCGGCCTAATTGGTCCAGGGCGATCAGCGCGGCGCTGGCGTACTCCTCGGTGGCGGGGTGCTCGGCGGCGAACAGGGTGTCGTGGTGGCGCTCGATAAAGCGGGTATCCAGCTCGGCGGCCTTGAACGCTGGGTGGGTGGCCAGACGCTGCAGGAAGGAGCGGTTGGTCACCACGCCCCGTACGTCCAGCGCGGCCAGCGCTCGGTTGAGGGTGGCGAGTGCCTGGTCGCGGTCGTCGCCGTGAACGATCAGCTTGGCCAGCATCGGGTCGTAGTGCATGGAGACGACGTCGCCGCTCTCCACGCCGCTATCCAGGCGCACGCGCGCACGGCCCTTTTCATAAGAGCTAAGGCCGGCGCCTTCGAGGTCCATGGCGAAGCTCGTCAGGGTGCCGGTAGCGGGCAGGAAGTCCTGCGCCGGGTCTTCGGCGTAGAGCCGCGCCTCGAAGCTGTGGCCGGTGATGGTCAGCTCGTCCTGCTGGAGCGGCAGGGCCTCGCACATGGCCACCCGCAGCTGCCACTCGACCAGGTCCTGGCCGGTGATCATCTCGGTGACGGGGTGCTCCACCTGCAGGCGGGTGTTCATCTCCATGAAGAAAAACGCGCCGTTCTGACCTTGTGAAGAGTCCAGCAGGAACTCGACGGTGCCGGCGCCCACGTAGCCGATCTCC
The DNA here is from genome assembly GCA_001971685.1 of Halomonas sp. 1513. NCBI lineage: Bacteria > Pseudomonadati > Pseudomonadota > Gammaproteobacteria > Oceanospirillales > Halomonadaceae > Halomonas > Halomonas sp. 1513. The sequence goes on along the minus strand of CP019326.1, from coordinate 2,459,097 downwards.
TGGGCGGCACGTACCGCGGCCTCGCCCATCTCGCGGCGCAGCTCGGCATTCATGCCCGGGGCGGGGGCTTCCTCGAGCACCTTCTGGTGGCGGCGCTGCACCGAGCAGTCGCGCTCGAACAGGTAGACGCCGTTGCCGTGGCCATCGCAGAACACCTGGACCTCGACGTGGCGGGGCTGGGTCAGGTACTTCTCGATCAGCATGCGGGCATCGCCGAAGGCGGCCTGGGACTCTCGGCGGCAGCCGTCCAGCGCGGCCTGGAAGCCATCGGCCGACTCGACCACGCGCATGCCCTTGCCGCCACCGCCGGCGCTGGCCTTGAGCAGCACCGGGTAGCCGATCTTGTCGGCTTCGCCACGCAGCAGGGCGTCGTCCTGGTCGTGGCCGTGGTAGCCCGGCACCAGCGGTACGCCGGCGTTGGCCATACGCGCCTTGGCGGCGGACTTGTCGCCCATGGCGGCAATCGCCGCGGCGGGCGGGCCGACGAAGACGATGCCGGCGGCGTCCAGCGCTTCGACGAAGGCGCCGTTCTCGGAGAGGAAGCCGTAGCCGGGGTGAATGGCGCCGGCGCCGCTGCGCTGGGCGGCCTCCACCACTGCCTCGACGTTGAGGTAGCTGTCGCGTGCGGCGGCGGGGCCGATGCGTATGGCCTCGTCGGCTTCGCGCACGTGGCGGGCGTTGGCATCGGCATCCGAGTAGACGGCCACGGTGCGCAGGCCCATGCGGCGTGCGGTGCGCATCACGCGGCAGGCGATCTCGCCGCGGTTGGCCACCAGTAGGGTATCGAAGCGGTTGGCGGTCATGGGGTGTCGTCCTGTGGCGGGCGCCAGCGCGGGGCGCGCTTGTCGAAGAAGCTGGCCAGGCCCTCCTGGCCTTCGTCGCTTACGCGCAGCTCGCTGATCACGCGGCAGCTGTGCTCGCGGGTGGCATCGCTGTCGGGCTCCCGGGCGACCTCGGCGAGCAGCGCCTTGGTGGCGCGCTGGGCCTGGGGTGAGCCGGCCAGCAGCGTCGCGAGCATGGTCTCGATCTCGTCATCCAGGTCATCGTGGCCCACCACCTGGTGAACCAGACCGAGCCCAAGGCCGGTGGCGGCGTCGATCTCCTCGGCGCTGAGCGCGAAGCGGCGCATCTGGCGGGGGCCGATGGCGCGCTGCACATAGGGGCTGATGACTGCCGGAGCAAGGCCGATCCTGACCTCGGAGAGGCAGAAGCGGGCTTTTTCGGAGGCGATGACGATATCGCAGCAGGCGGCCAGGCCCACGGCGCCGCCGAAGGCGGCCCCCTGCACCCGGCACACGCTGGGGCAGGGCAGGGTGTCGAGGCGCTGCATCATCTCGGCGAGCCTGCGCGAGTCACTCAGGTTGGCCTCGAGGTCATACTCGACCATGCGCTTCATCCAGTTCAGGTCGGCGCCGGCGGAGAAGTGCTTGCCTTCGGAGCCCAGCACCACTGCGCGGACGTCGCCGCGCTCGGCGGCGGCGTGGAGTTCGGCGAGGTGTTCGTTGAGCTCGGCGATCAGGCTGTCGTCGAAGGCGTTGTGCACCTCGGGGCGGTTCAGCGTCAGCCGGGCGACGCCGCGTTCGTCGGTATGTAGCTCGCAGAGTGTCGTCGTTGCCATGGTGAAATCTCCCTCCTGTGCCTCGGCGCTACATCCTGAAAACACCAAATTTGGTGTCGTCTATCTCGGCATTCATGGCGGCGGCGAGCGCGAGGCCCAGCACGTCGCGGGTCTGGGCCGGGTCGATCACGCCGTCGTCCCATAGTCGCGCGCTGGCGTAGTAGGGGTGGCCCTGGTGCTCGTACTGCTCGCGGGTGGGGGCCTTGAAGGCTTCTTCGTCTTCGGCGCTCCACTCGCGGCCGTCGCGCTCGTGCTGCTCGCGCTTGACCTGGGCCAGCACGCCGGCAGCTTGTTCCCCACCCATCACCGAGATGCGCGCGTTGGGCCACATAAACAGCAGGTTGGGCTCGAAGGCGCGGCCGCACATGCCGTAGTTGCCGGCGCCGAAGCTGCCGCCGATCAGCACGGTGAACTTGGGCACCCGGGCGCAGGCCACGGCGGTGACCAGCTTGGCGCCGTGCTTGGCGATGCCTTCGTGTTCGTACTTGGAGCCGACCATGAAGCCGGTGATGTTCTGCAGGAACAGCAGCGGGATCTTGCGCTGGGCGCAGAGCTCGATAAAGTGCGCGCCCTTGACCGCCGACTCGGAGAACAGCACGCCGTTATTGGCGACGATGCCCACCGGGTGGCCGTGGATATGCGCAAAGCCGGTGACCAGGGTGTCGCCGTAGTAGCGCTTGAACTCGTCGAAATCGGAGTCGTCGACGATGCGTCCGATCACCTCGCGCACGTCGAAGGGCTTCTTGAGGTCGGTGCCGACGATGCCGTAGAGCTCGGCGGGGTCGAGCCGCGGCGGCTTGGGAGGCTGCATGGCGAGCCGTCCGCGCTTCTGCCAGTTGAGCCGCGACACACAGGCGCGGGCCAGCTGCAGGGCGTGGGCGTCGTTTTCGGCGTAGTGGTCGGCCACGCCGCTGAGCTTGGCGTGGACGTCGGCGCCGCCCAGCGCCTCGGCGCTGATGCTCTCGCCGGTGGCGGCCTTCACCAGTGGCGGGCCGCCGAGGAAGATGGTGCCCTGTTCGCGGACGATGACCGACTCGTCGGCCATGGCCGGCACGTAGGCGCCGCCGGCGGTGCAGGAGCCCATCACCACGGCGATCTGCGGGATACCCTCGGCGGAGAGGGTGGCCTGGTTATAGAAGATGCGCCCGAAGTGGTCGCGGTCGGGGAATACCTCGTCCTGGCTCGGCAGGTAGGCGCCGCCGGAGTCGACCAGATAAATACACGGCAGGCGATGCTTGCGGGCGATCTCCTGGGCGCGGATGTGTTTCTTCACCGTAAGTGGGTAATACGTGCCGCCCTTGACCGTAGCGTCGTTGGCGACGATCACGCACTCGACCCCGGAGATGCGGCCGATGCCGGTGACGATGCTGGCGGCGGGTACCGCATCGCCGTAGACCTCATGGGCAGCCAGCGCCGAGAACTCGAGAAACGTTGAGCCCTCGTCGAGCAGGTGGTCGATGCGGTCGCGCACGAACAGCTTGCCGCGGCCCTCATGCCGGGTGCGGGCCTTATCGCCGCCGCCCCGGCGGATCGCCGTGGTCAGCTCGCGCAACTGGGCCACCTCGGCGCGCATCGCCGCCTCGTTGGCCTGGAACAGCTCGCTGCGCGGGTTGATCTGGGTCGTCAGAATGGCCATGTGCCTCCCCCTACCGTGACTCTGCGAAGATCTCGCGGCCGATCAACATGCGGCGTATCTCACTGGTCCCGGCGCCGATCTCGTAGAGCTTGGCGTCGCGCAGCAGGCGCCCGGTGGGGTAGTCGTTGATATAGCCGTTGCCTCCTAGCAGCTGGATGGCGTCCAGCGCCAGCTGGGTGGCCTTCTCGGCGCAGTAGAGGATCACCCCGGCGGCGTCCTTGCGAGACACCTTGCCGCGGTCGCAGGCGCCGGCCACGGCGTAGAGGTAGGCGCGGCAGGCGTTGAGGGTGGTGGCCATGTCGGCGACCTTGCCCTGCACCAGTTGGAACTCGCCGATCGCCTGGCCGAACTGCTTGCGCTCGTGGATATAGGGCACCACCACGTCCATGGCGGCCTGCATGATGCCGATGGGCCCGGCGGCGAGCACGGTGCGCTCGTAGTCCAGGCCGCTCATCAGCACCCGCGCGCCCTTGTTCACTTCGCCCAACACGTTCTCGGCGGGCACCTTACACTCCTGGAACACCAGCTCGCAGGTGTTGGAGCCGCGCATGCCGAGCTTGTCGAGCTTCTGGGCCGTCGAGAAGCCGGCAAACCCCTTCTCGATTAGAAAGGCAGTGATGCCCTTGGCGCCGGCGTTGGGGTCGGTCTTGGCGTAGACCACCAGCACGTCGGCGTCGGGGCCGTTGGTGATCCACATCTTGCTGCCGTTGAGCACGTACGTGCCGCCGCGCTTGTCGGCGCGCAGCTGCATGGAGACCACGTCTGAGCCGGCGCCGGTCTCCGACATCGCCAAGGCGCCGACGTGCTCGCCGCTGATCAGCTTGGGCAGGTACTTGGCCTTCTGTTCGGCCGAGCCGTTGAGGGCGATCTGGTTGACGCAGAGGTTGGAGTGGGCGCCAAACGACAGCGCCACCGAGGCGCTGGCCCGGGAGATCTCCTCCATGGCGATGCAGTGGGCGAGGTAGCCCATGCCGCTGCCGCCATCCTCGTCCGGCACGGTGATGCCGAGCAGGCCCATGTCGCCGAACTTGCGCCACAGGTCGGACGGGAAGTCGTTGCTGGCGTCGATCTCGGCGGCGCGCGGGGCGATCTCGTCACGGGCGAAGGCGTTGACCTGGTCGCGCAGCATGTTGAGCTCGTCGGCGAGGCCGAAGTCGAGGGGCGTATAGGCGCTGTGCATGGTGGGCTCCGTCGCGGTCGATATACCCACCAATCTAGCGCTAGTTGACGTTAACGTAAAGTGCCGGCAGCTCGTCGCGCCCGCCCACCGATCATCCCAGCCAGACGCTGAGCTGATGGTAGAGCGGAATGCCCACGATCACGTTCAGCGGGAAGGTGAAGCCCAGCGCGGCGAGCATCGCCAGGCCGATATTGGCCTCAGGAATGGCGGTGCGCATGGCCGCCGGTGCAGCGATATAGGAGGCGCTGGCGGCAAGCGCAGTGAGGATCATCAGCGAGCCGGTGGGCAGGCCCAGCATCAGGCCGACGCCCAGGCCGGCCATGGCCAACACGAACGGCGCTACCAGGGCGAAGGTGAGCAGCCGCCAGTGGAACCAGGGGATGGGGCGCAGGGTCTCGGCGGCGGTCAGGCCCATCTGCAGCAGGAACAGCGCCAGCACCGCATGAAAAGCGCCGGTGAACAGCTCGGTGACGTTGGCGCCCTGCATGGGGCCATACATGGCGCCGATCACCGCGCCACCTGCCAGCAGGATCACCCCGCGGTTGGTCAGGGTCTCATGCCAGATGCCCTGCAACGCTTCGCTGGAATTCTTGCCGGAATACCGGCGGTACAGGGCGATGGCGACCATGATCGCCGGCAGTTCCATCATCACCAGGTAGAGGGTGACTTCGGCGCCGATCGGCAGGCCGCGACCCTCGGCGAAGGCCAGTGCCACGGCGAAGGTGCCGGCACTCACCGAGCCGTAGTGGGCGGCGATGCTGGCGCTATCCGCTGGCGACAGCCGCACCAGGCGCCGCAGCACCGGCATCAGTACCAGCGGAATCAGCGCACCCAGGGCGGCGACCGCCAACAGTTCGGGCACCAGCGACCAGCCGAGGTTGCCGTACAGCGCCATGCCGCCTTTGAGGCCGATGGTCAGCATCAGCAGCAGGCTCAGGGTGTCGTAGGCGGCCTTGGGGATGGACAGGTCGGACTTCACCACGCCGGCCAGCAGGCCAAGCAGGAAGAACATCACCACGATATCGGGCATCAGGGCATCTCGCGCTGGTTAGAGTGGGTAGTGTAGAAGTGCCGCGCATTCTGCTCAGGTCCGGCCATTGCGACCAATAAAGAATTAGGTGATCTTGTATAGATATTTATCTATAGGAAGCCCCAATGAACATTCGCCATCTGACCTTTCGCCTGCTGCAGGTGTATGCCGCGGTGGTGGCCAGCGGCACCGTGAGCGAGGCGGCGCGGCGCCTTCATCTTACCCAGCCGACGGTCTCGATGCAGCTCAAGCGGCTCGGTGAGGCGGTGGGCGAGCCGCTGCTGGAGAGCCGCCACGGGCGCCTGTTTCCCACCGAGGCGGGCAGCGAGCTGTACCGCGCCAGCCGCGAGGTGCTGGGGCGCTTCGACGACTTCGACGACTACCTCTCGGCGCTGCGCGGCGGCGAGCGTGGGCGTTTCTCGATTGCCCTGGTCAACACCGCCCAGTACGTGCTGCCGCGGCTGCTGGGGCCGCACAGCCGTGCCTTTCCCGAGGTCGAGGTGACCGTGCATATCGGCAACCGCCGCCAGATGCTGACGCGCTTCGAGCGCCAGGAAGACGACCTCTACGTGTTCAGTCACCCGCCGTCGCTGGCCCACGCCCGGGCCGGGCGCTTCCTGCGCAATCCGCTGGTGGCGGTGGCGCCACACGGCCATCCGCTGGCGGCACGCGAGCGTATCGACATGAGCGAGCTGCTGGGCGAGCGCATGCTGCTGCGCGAGCCGGGCTCGGCGACGCGCATGCTGTTCGAGAGCTGGCTGCAGGAGCAGGGGCTGACGCTGGGGCCGACGCTGCAGATGGCCAGTAACGAGGCGATCCGCGTCGGCGTGGCGGCGGGCATGGGGCTTGCAGTGCTCTCCGAGCATGTGCTGCCGCCGGAGCACCCGGATATCGTCATCCTGCCGGTGACGGGCCTGCCCATCGAGAGCCACTGGCAGTTCATCGTGCGCAGCGACCGGCGGCTCTCTCACGCGGCCCTGGGCTTTTTGCGCTTCGCCGCCGGCCACCTGGACGAGTGCGTCGAGCCGCGCTTCTTGAGCAATGAACTCGAGGGATTGCTTAGCGGGTTGAACTAAAGTCTAAAGGCGTGCATAATGCTGGAAATTGTTTCCACAAACTGCAGGAGGCGGTCTTCAGAGACCGTAATGACCTATGGCAACACGTCTTTTTTCAGCACTCCGTAATCTTCTGGTACCGAATCGCCTTGACGCCAACAGCGCCGATGCCCCGACGGTTACCGAACGCTTTCCGACCATCTGGGATCTTCCGCTGCGTACCAAGCTGGCAAAGGGCGATCGCGCGGTAGGCTGATGGCGCGTTAGCACGCTGGCCAAGCATTGCGCGAGTACCGGCAACAAGGGGCCCATGCCTAATGGCATGGGCCCCTTGTCATTTGTTGGCGCGGCGTCGCGGCAGATCGGCGAGTGCTAGCCAGGCGCCTGGCACAAGCCTCGGCGGCTCAAGGGTGCGCGGCGTTGGGAAAGAACAGCGGCTCACCGTCGATGGCGTAGCCGGCAATCGCCGCCTGGCCGTCGTCCGACACCAGCCACCGGTGCCACTGCTCGGCGAGGTCGTGCTTGAGATGCGGGTGGCGGTCGCGGTCCAGCAGCAGGCTGCCGTACTGGTTGAACAGGGCTTCGTCGCCCGCGAACAGGACGGCGAGATCCTGGCGGTTGTCGAAGGCCAGCCAGGTGGCGCGGTCGGCGAACACGTAGGCGTCCATCGCCGCCGCGGTATTGAGGGTCGCGCCCATGCCGCTACCCAGCTCGCGGTACCAGCCGCCGGCGGTATCGATACCGGCGTCTGCCCAGAAACGCTGCTCGGCACGGTGGGTGCCGCTGTCGTCGCCGCGGGAGGTGAAGGGTGTGCCGCTGGCGGCGATGCGCGCAAAGGCGTCCAGGGCATCGTCGGCCTCGGCGATGCCGGCCGGGTCGCTACTCGGCCCGATCAGCACGAAGTCGTTGACCATCACGTCGCGGCGCTCGCTGGCATAGCCGTCGGCGACGAACCGCTCCTCGTCCCCGGTATCGTGAACCAGCAGGCTGTCGGCGTCGCCGCGGCGGGCGATCTCGAAGGCCTGGCCGGTGCCCACCGCGACCACGCGCACGTCGATACCGGTCGCCTCGCGAAACTGCGGCACGATAGCGGCGAACAGCCCCGACTGCTCGGTGGAGGTGGTCGAGGCGAGGGTGATAAAGCGCTCTTCAGCGACGGCGAGTGGCGCCGAGAGGGCGATGCCGAGGGCGAGTATCGTGAGGCGCTGGCGACGTGGCATGGGAGCTCCTTGTTGTCATGGTGGCGCTGTTCTCGCGGCGCTGCTTGCCAGCTACCAGGGCAGCTCGCCGCGCACGAAGGCGGCGGCTTCGCCGCTCTGGGGCGTATCGAAGAAGCGCTCGGCGGGACTGTGCTCGAGCAGCCGTCCGGCGTTGAGGAACACCACGTCGTCGGCCAGGCGGCGCGCCTGGTTGAGGTCGTGGGTGGTCATCACGATCTTGGTGCCGCGATGGTGGAACTGGTTTACCGCTTCCTCGACGGCGCGAATCGCCGCGGGGTCGAGGGCCGCGGTGGGTTCGTCGAGGAACAGGATATCGGGATCCAGCAGCCAGGCCCGGGCCAGCGCCAGGCGCTGCTGTTCGCCGCCGGACAGCACCCGCGCCGGGCGCAGGGCGAGCGGGGCCAGGCCAAAGCGTTCCAGCGCCGCCTGGGCGCGGGGCTTGCGCTGACGCCGCGGGCAGCCGCGGATCGCCAGCACATAGGTGAGGTTGGCAAGTGCACTGCGGCGTAGCAGCACCGGGCGCTGGAAGACCATGGCTTGGCGCAACGCCAGCGCCGGGCTCAGCGGCTGGCCGTTCCAGCGGATCTGCCCGGCGCTGGGTGTCAGCAGGCCGTGGCAAAGACGCATCAGCAGGCTCTTGCCGGCGCCGTTGGGCCCCATGATCAGGGTGCGGCCGGCGCCCAGGGTCAGGGTGATGTCGCCCAGCAGGCGCTGGCCGCGATGGCTGAAGCCCACTCCCTCGAGGGTCAGCGGCAGCAGCGGCACGGCCACTGCCTGGGGCAGGTGGGGCTGGCTCAAGTCGCTCATCCCATCTGCCTCCTGGTGCGCTCGCCGAGCAGGTGGGCGGCGCCGTTGACGCAGGCCACCAGCAGCAGCAGCACCAGGCCCAGGCCGAGCGCCAGCGCCAGGTTGCCGCGGTTGGTCTCCAGCGCGATCGCGGTGGTCATCACCCGGGTCACGCCGTCGATATTGCCGCCCACGATCAGCACCGCGCCGACCTCGGCACTGGCACGGCCGAAGCCGGCCAGTACCACCGTGGTGAGGGCCACCCGGGCATCCCACAGTAGGGTCGGCATCATGCGTGCGCGGCCCAGGCCGAAGGAGGTCAGCTGCTCGCGGTACTCGCCGAGCAGCGCCTCGATATGCTGGCGGGCCAGGGCGGCAACGATGGGCAGTACCAGCACCGTCTGGGCGATGACCATGGCGGTGGGTGTGAACAGCAGACCCAACTGGCCGAGTGGCCCGGCTCGCGACAGCATCAGGTAGACCATCAGGCCGGCGACCACCGGCGGCAGCCCCATGAAGGCGTTGAGCATCACCACTACCATGCCGCGACCCGGAAAGGCCCATAGCGCCAGCGCCGCGCCCAGCGGCAGGCCGATCAGCGCGGCGATCAGGACGGCGCTCAGCGACACTTGCAGCGACAGCCTGACGATATCCATCAGCGCCGGGTCGAGGGTGAGAATCAAGCTCAGCGCGGTAGTAAAGGCGTTGTCGGCAGTTGGCATGACAGGCTCCAGGCAAGTCGCTGCATGATGTGCCGTTATGCCGCTGCATGCATCCTGTGCTGTAATCAGTGCAGTCTTATGCAGCCAAATGCCACTCTTAACGCTCGAAAGGCCTGCCATGACCGCTCATGCCTACCTCACCACCCGCGAGGCCGCCGACTACCTGCGCCTCAAGGAGCGCAAGCTCTACGACCTGGTGCGCCAGGAACTCATCCCCTGCACCCGGGTGACCGGCAAGCTGCTGTTCCCGCGCCAGGCGCTGGACCTGTGGCTGATGAACCATCTGGAGGGCGACCAGCGCAGCCGCGAGCCGCTGGCGGCGATCCTCGCCGGCAGTCAGGATCCGCTGCTGGAGTGGGCGGTGCGCGAGTCGGGCTCGCAGCTGGCCACGCTGTGCCACGGCAGCGGCGACGGCGTGCGCAGGCTGCTGGCGGGTGAGGCGCTGGTCGCCGGTGTGCATCTGCTCGACCCGGAGAGCGGGCGCTACAACGATCCCCCGTCGCTGGGGCTGGGCGGCATGCGCGACCTGGTGGCGATCCGCTGGGCGCGGCGCCGCCAGGGGCTGATGCTGGCCCCCGGTAATCCGCTGGGGATTGCCGGGCTCGCCGACCTGGCCCGGCCGCGGCTGGTGCTGGCCCACCGCCAGCCGGATGCCGGTGCCGAGCGGCTGCTGACGCTGCTGCTGGCGCGGGCCGGCATGGACCTGGAAGCGCTGTCGCTAAGCCCTGACGTGGCCCTGAGCGAGGATGACCTGGCGCTGGCGGTGCGCCGCGGCGATGCCGATGCGGGGCTCGGCGTCGAGGCATCGGCCCGCCGGCATGGGCTCGATTTCATCGGCCTGCACGACGAGTGCTTCGATCTGCTGATGCGCCGCCGCAGCTACTTCGAGGCGCCGCTGCAGCGCCTGATGCGTTTCGCCCGCGAGCCGCGCTGCCGGGACTGGGCGGCGCGGGCCGGGGGCTACGATCTCAGCGAGCAGGGCGAGGTGGTATATAACGCCTAGCGCTTAACGCCTCCGGGCGAGTGCCCTCAGAATGACCCGACCAGGGTGCCCACCGTGATCAGCAGCACCAGCGAGATGATCGGAATCAATACCGCGACCACTGCAATATCCAGATAGGCCTGGCGGTGCGTGAGGCCGCAGATCGACAGCAGCGTGATCACCGCGCCGTTATGCGGCAGGGCATCCAGCCCACCGGTAGCCACCGCCGTGACACGGTGCATTAGCTCAGGGGCGATGCCGGCGGCCTGACCCATGGCCAGGTAGGTGTCGCCAAGCGTGGCCAGGGCGATGCTCATGCCGCCGGAGGCCGAGCCGGTCATTCCTGCCAGCAGGTTGACGGCGATGGCTAGCGAAATCAGCGGGTTGTCGCCGCCAGCCGAGGTCACCCACAGGCTGATCGCGTCGAAGGCCGCCAGCGAGGCGATCACCGAGCCAAAGCCGACCAGGCTGGCGGTATTGAAGATCGGGAGTAGCGAGGCGTTGGCGCCGCTGTCGAGGGTGGTAGTGAGGGCATTGAGGCGTTTACGGTTGGCCACGATGATGACCACGATGGCGATCACCAGCGCGGCGATCACCGACCACACGCCGCGTACCGACTCGATGCTGGTGGCGCCGTAGACCGGCTCGGCGAGATACCCGGTATCCATGGCCGGGATCACCACTGCCGTGAACAGCAGGTTGAGGGCGATGACCAGCACGATGGGCAGAAGTGCCAGCATCAAGGGCGGCAGGTCGCGCCCCTGAGGGGTAGGCGTGACCTCGACGAGATCGAAGCCTTCTCCGGCAGCGTGCTCGCGCAGGTGTTCGAGTTGGGGTGCCTCGCCCTGGTGGTTGCCGTAACCTTCGCCAGCGACCCGTGCCTGACCCGCCCGATGGTTTAACCAGGCCTGTCCCAGCCCCAGCATCACCAGCCCGGTAAGAATGCCGAGCCCCGGCGCGGCAAACGGCGAGGTGCCGAAGTAGGGCATTGGGATGGCGTTCTGAATGGCCGGGGTGCCCGGCAGCGCCGTCATGGTGAAAGTGAAAGCCCCCAAGGCAATGGTGCCGGGGATCAGCCGCTTGGGCAGGTCGGCCTTGCGGAATAGCGCCGCGGCGATGGGGTAGACCGCGAAGGCCACCACGAACAGCGAGACGCCGCCGTAGGTCATTACCGCACAGGAGAGCACTACCGCCAGAATGGCACGGCTGTCGCCTAAGCGCTCAACCAGCGTGCTGGCCAGCACTTCCGCGCTGCCGGAATCCTCCATCAGCTTGCCGAAGACTGCGCCGAGCAGGAACAGTGGGAAGAAGCGCACGATGAAATCGCCGGCGGCGCCCATGAAGACCTGGGTGTAGCTGGCCAACAGCGGGGTGTCCACCGATACCAGTGCTACCAGCGCAGCCAGCACCGGGGCCAGGATCAACAGGCTGAGTCCGCGGTAGGCTAGATACATCAACAGCAGCAGCGCTATGGCGATCGCCAGGATACCGGTCATTACGCTTTCTCGTCGTCATTCCCCTTGGCGGGGGCATCCGTGGCTGAGATAGGGCGAAAGGTGTCGGGGAACAGCGCATCCAGGTCAAAGGACGAGCGTTCACCGAGGGCCGAGAAGTTCTCATCCAGCCAGCGCTCGGCCCAGGCGCGCCCTTGGCCGTGCAGGCGGGTCAGAAAGTCCCATTCGGCGTTCATCTTGCTCGAGGCGCTGAGGGTCTCGATGTCGTGTTCGGCATGTATCAGATGCAGGCGCATCGCCCGGTAACTCTCCAGCTCCAGTCCTTCGGCTTCGATCAGGCGGTGCAGGAGTTGAATGCTGCGCAGCTCCTTGATCAGGCTGGAGTTGAAGGTGACTTCGTTGATCCGGTTGAGAATATCCCGGGCGCTGTCCGGTAGTTTCTTGCGCACCAGCGGATTGATCTGCACCACCACCAGGTCACGACAGCCCTGGTCATCGACCAGCGGGTAGAGCGCGGGGTTGCCGCTGTAGCCGCCATCCCAATAAGCCTCGCCGTCGATCTCCACGGCGGGAAACATGAACGGCAGGCAGGCCGAGGCCATCACGGTGTCGACGCTCAGCTCGGGCTGGCGAAATATCTTTGCCTGGCCGGTGCGCACATTGGTGGCGGTGACGAACACCTTGACCTTGCGACACGCATTGACCCGTTCGAAATCGACCGTCTCGAGCACAAGGTCGCGCAGCGGATTGACGCCCATGGGGTTGAGCTTGGCCGGCGCAATCAGTTGGGTAAGGCTTTCGAAGAACAGATAGCTCGGTGAATTGTCGAGGCTGTAATTACCCATCAGCCGGTCCCAGGGCGTGCGCTGAATCGGCGAGAAACGCGCCGCATCGCTGACCGCTTTCCAGAAGTCGTGCAAGGCTGCCCGAGCGCCGTCGCGGCCCCCCTTATGCAGCCCGTCGGCCAGCACCACGGCATTCATGGCCCCGGCGCTGGTACCGCTGATGCCGTCGATTTCCAGCCGCTCATCTTCCAGCAGGCGATCCAGCACCCCCCAGGTCAAGGCGCCGTGGGAGCCGCCGCCCTGCAGGGCCAGATCGATACGCTTCTTGTCGTCCTTCGCCATAACTGCTCCATTTATTGGTATGCGTGCTGCAGTGCAGTGTAGGCGTCTCGACGCTGGATGTCGCTTAACGGGGTCAGCCAGCCGTCAGGGCCTGCTCGAGTATCGCCAGTTGGCCGGGTTTGAGGGCGTTCTCCACCGCGGTGACGCGCAGCACGTGGCCCAGCGCCGGGTCGGCGGGGCGGGCGATCAGTTTGCCGGCCTCGAGCATCTCGCGATGCACGCGTTCGGCGAGCTCGGCGCTGGGCAGGCGCAGGCCGACGAAGTTGGTGGCGCTGGGCAGCACGTCGGCGCCCAGCGCGCGGAAGTGCTCGCTGAGCCGCTCGCGGCGCTCGCGCACCGCCCGCACGTGAGCGTCGCTCTCATGGGGGGCGTCGAGCACCACTTCGGCGGCGGCCTGGGTCAGCGTCGACACCGCATAGTGAATCCTGACCTTCATCATCACCGCCAGGGTCTCGGCCTCGGCGATGGCGTAGCCGACCCGCAGTCCGGCCAGGCCGTGGGCCTTGGACAGGGTGCGCAGGCGAATCACCCCGGGCAGCACGCGGCGGCCGAACTCGCCGTCGGCGTCCTCGCGGAAGTCGTGGTAGGCCTCGTCGAGCAGCAGCCAGCAGTCGTCGGGAAGGGCCGCACGCAGCGACAGGATGGCGTCGTCATCGTGCAGGTGGCCGCTGGGGTTGTCGGGATTGGCGAGATACACCAGCCGTGCCTGATGGTCGTGGGCGGCGCGGGCCAGGGCGTCGAGGTCCGGCGCCAGGCGGCCGGGGCCTTCGTCGTAGGCGACCTCCACCAGTTGGCAGCCCTGGCCGCGGGCAAAGTAGCCGAAGGTGGGGTAGGTGCCGGCGGTGGCCACCACACACTCGCCGAACACCACGGTGGCGCGCAGCGCCAGTGCGATCAGGCTGTCGGCGCCGGCGTCGACCAGCATGGCGTCCAGCGCAATCCCCTTCTGCTCGGCCAGCCGCTGGCGGATGCCCAGCGCCTCGGCGTCGCCGTAGCTGTAGACGTGCTCGGCCATGGCGTCGCCGAAGTGCTCGCGCAGCGCGCGGTGGGGCATGTCGAGGCCCTCGTTGGAGCCCAACTGGTCGGGGATCTCGCGTCCCAGGCGGCGCTCCAGCACGCGTACGCCGGGAAAGGGGTTGTGGGGGCCGTCGCCCCGCAGATGTTTCGGAAATGTCGGCATCGGGGCCTCCCTGAAGAAATGGTGTCCCGCGGGACGGCGGCAATGTGGTTCATGCTGCGTCACGGCCGTGCAGCATGACAATGGCGACGGCGGAGAGCGTCAACAGCAACGCCACCAGGATCCTCGGCGTCAGCGGCTCGCCCAGCAGCAGCACGGCACTGGAGACGCCCACCGTGGGAATGATCAAGGTGCTGATGGTGGATTGCGCCACGCTCAGCCGTTTGACGTTTATGAACCACAGTATCTGCGCCAGGCAGATAGAGAACAGCAGATGATAGCCCAGGGCCAGCCAGGTGCTGAGTTGCCAGCTGGCCGGTGGGGGCGGCGACTCCAGCGCCAGCATCAGCACGATCATCGGCACCGCGCAGAGGGCGAACTGCCAGCCGGTGATCACCACGACGTGACTCTGCCAGCTGCCGCGCTTCGCGATCAGTACCGTGCCGAGTGCCCAGGAGAGCGCCGCCCCGAGCATGATCAGCGGTCCTGTCAGGCCGTTCAGGCCCCCGGCCATGGCCGCCGGGCCGAGCAGCAGAAGCAGGCCCGCCTGGCCACAGGCCAGCCCCCACCCTTGGCGACGTGTGACGCGCTGGCCAAGCAGCCACCAGGCCAGCAGCAGCGCCCAGCAGGGCATGCTGAAGGCGATGATGGCCGCCTGGGAGGTCGGCATCCGCAGCTGGCCGAAGGCCGTGGCCAGGTTGAAACCGAGGATGGTGAACAGCCCCGTGGCGGCAAGCCACGGCCATTCGGTCGCCGCTACTCTCAACGGCAGGCGTCGCCAGCGCGCCCAGGCCAGTAGCACGATGGCGCCGCTGGCAAACCCGATGGCGCGCAGGGTAAAGGGTGGGAGATCCATCAGGATAAAGCGCACCGCCGGCCAGTTGCCTCCCCAGAACAGGCCAATGGCCGCGATCAACAGGGCGGAGGCGAGACGTGGCGATGCTTTCAAGCGGGCGCGGGCCAGGGCCAGGCTCATCTGCGGGTATCCGTCAGCACCTTGTGGCGGTTGAGCAGCCCGTGGGGGTCCAGGGCCTGCTTGAGGGTGCCCATCAGCGCAATCTCGTCAGGGGTCCGCGAAAGGTGCAGGTAGTCGCGCTTCTCGAGGCCGATGCCGTGCTCAGCGGAGACCGAGCCGCCGAGCGCGGCCAGGGGCGCGTAGACGTGCTGCTCCACGGCACGCCGGGTAGCCGGGTCCTGGCTGCCGACGCCCACCGACAGGTGCAGGTTGCCGTCGCCGAGGTGGCCGAAGGTGACCACGCGGCCGGCCGGCCAGTCGCGGTGGATCGCCGCCTCGACGTTGCTGACATAGCCCTCCATCGCGGCGATTGGCAGGCTGACGTCGAAGGTGAACAGCGGCGAGAGACCCTGGATCAGCCCCTCGATGTCCTCGCGGATGGCCCATAGCCCCTGGCGCTGTGCGTCGGAGTGGGCCAGCACCGCATCGCCGATCAGCTCCTGCTCGAGGGCCGTTTCCAGGGCCTGGGCGAACTGCGCGGCGTGGCTCTCGGCGTCGCTGCCCAGCGATTCCACCAGGGCATAGAAGGGCGCATCCGCGGCCAGCGGCGGCGCATGGCGCTGGCTCTCTACCGTCAGCAGCCGGTAGTGGCTCTGCCACATTGCCTCGAAGGCGGCGAGGCTGCCGCCCAGCGCGCGTCCGAGGTGGCCGAGCAGGCCGGTCAGCGCGGAAAAGCTCGGGCAGGCGACCAGTGCGGTCTGCACCGCCGGCGTCGGCGGCTGCAGGCGCAGCACGGCACGCGTGACGATGCCCAGGGTGCCCTCGCTGCCGATAAACAGCTGCTTGAGGTCGTAGCCGGCGTTGTTCTTGAGCATGTGGTTCATCGAGCTGACCACGCTGCCGTCGGCGAGTACCGCCTCCAGCCCCAGCACCTGCTGGCGCATCATGCCGTAGCGGATCACGCGGATGCCGCCGGCGTTGGTGGCGATATTGCCGCCGATGGTACAGCTGCCGCGGGCGCCGAGGTCGAGGGCAAACTGCAGGCCGGCCTGTTCGGCGGCCTCCTGCACCCGCTGCAGCGGCGCGCCGGCCTCTACGGTGAGCGTCGCGCCCACCGGGTCGAGGGCCTCGATGGCGGCCATCCGCTCCAGCGAGACGACCAGCTCATCGTCGCCGGCCTCGGCGCCGTGTACCAGCCCGGTCAGGCCGCCGTGGGTGACCACCGGCTGGCGGGCGGAGTGGCAGGCGCGCATCACCGCGGCGACGTCTTCGGTGCTGGCCGGGCGCACGATGGCCGCCGCCCGGCAGGGGGCGCCGGTCATCCAGTCCACGGCGCGAGCGGTGACCGCCTCGCCGGTCAGCACATGGGCGTCTCCGACGATGGCGGCGATCTCCTTGAGCAGGGCATCCATCCGTTGCCGGCTCTCCTGGTCAGGCATCGGCGAGCTCCTGCTCGCGGCCGGGGATGGCGTTCAGCAGCTCGCGGGTATAGGCCTCCTGAGGCGCCAGGAACACATCCCGCGCCGATCCCTGCTCGACGATGCGGCCGTGCTGCATGACGATGATGCGGTCGCAGATCTGCGCCGCCACCCGCAGGTCGTGGGTGATGAACAGCAGCGACAGCGAGAGTTTCTGCTTGAGTTCCTCGAGCAGTGCCAGGATCTGGGCCTGGATCGAGACGTCCAGCGCCGAGACCGCCTCGTCGGCGACGATCAGCTCGGGCTCCATGGCCAGGGCACGGGCGATGCCGATACGTTGCCGCTGGCCGCCGGAAAACTCGTGGGGGTAGCGGTCGTCGGTGCCCTCGAGCCCCACCAGTGCCAGCAGCTCCTTGGCCTTGGCGAAGGCCTGGGTCTTGCTCATGCCGTTGGCCATGGGCCCCTGGGCGATGGCGTAGCCGACCCGGTGGCGCGGATTGAGTGAGGCGTAGGGGTCCTGGAAGATCATCTGCACGCGGTGGCGCTCGCGGCGCAGCGCCTCGCCCTGGAGATGCATGAAGTCGGTGCCGGAGAGGCTCAGGGTGCCGCTATCCGGACGCTCCAGACGCACCACGCAGCGCCCCAGGGTCGACTTGCCGGAGCCCGATTCGCCGACGATACCGATGGTTTCGCCCTTGGTCATGCGGAAGGAGACGTCCTGCAGGGCACGCACCTCGCGGGCCGGCTTGAACAGCCCGCCCTTGGAGCGGAAGACCTTGTCGAGCCCCACCACCTCGAGCAGCGGGGTGTCGGTCTCGGCGCCGCGCGCCTCGGGGATGATGTCGCTGGGAATCGCCTCGATCAGCGCCCGGGTGTAGTCGTGGGAGGGGTGCTTGAGCACCGCCTCGGCCTCGCCGAGCTCGACGATGCGGCCGTGACGCATCACGCAGACCCGGTTGGCGATCTCGGCGACGACCCCGAAGTCGTGGGTGATGAACATCACCGCCATGTCGCGGCGGCGCTGCAGATCGCGGATCAGGTCGAGGATCTGGGCCTGGGTGGTGACGTCGAGCGCGGTGGTCGGTTCGTCGGCGATCAGCAGTTCCGGCTCCAGGGCCAACGCCATGGCGATCATCACCCGCTGGCGCTGGCCGCCGGAGAGCTGGAAGGGGTAGGCGCGAATCGCCTTTTCGGGGTCCGGGATGCCGACCTCGGTGAGCAGCGCCAGGGCCTTCTTCTGGCGCTCCCGCCCGTTGAACTGGCCGTGGGCCTCGAAGACTTCGGCGATCTGGGCGCCGACCCGCATCAGCGGATTGAGGGCGGTCATCGGCTCCTGGAAGATCATGCCGATGCGTAGCCCGCGCAGCGTGCGGTGCTGCTTTTCGGAGAGCGTGAGCAGGTCCTGGCCGTCGAACAGCGCCTCGCCGCCGCTGGCGTAGACGCCCTTGGGCAGCAGGCCCATCACCGCGTTGGCGGCCATCGACTTGCCGGAGCCGGATTCGCCCACCACGCACAGGATCTCGCCGCGAAACACGTCGTAGCTGACGTCTTCGACGGCCAGGGCGCGGTCGGCGCCCTTGGGCAGCGCGATGTTGAGGTGGCGCAGGCTGAGCAGGGCTGTTTGGCTATCGGTCATGGCGGTTTCCCCTCAGGAGCGCTCGCGGGCGAGTTTCGGGTTCAAGGCGTCATCGAGGCCTTCGCCCACCAGGTTGAGGGCCAGCACGGTGAGCAGGATCGCCACCCCGGGGAAGAAGCTCAGCCACCAGGCCTGGCGGATCACGGTGCGCGCCGCGCCGATCATGTAGCCCCACGACATCACGTTGGGATCCCCCAGCCCCAGGAAGGAGAGCGCGGACTCCAGCAGGATGGCGGTGGCCACCATCAGCGAGGCCAGCACGATGATCGGCGACAGGGTGTTGGGCAGGATCTGGCGCAGGATGATGGTGCGGTTGGTCTGGCCCACCAGGCGCGCCGCCTCGACGTACTCGCGGTTGCGCAGCGACATGAACTCGGCGCGCACCAGACGCGCCACCGGCGGCCAGCTGACCAGCGCAATGGCCAGCACGATCGACATCACGCTGGGCTGCATGATCGCCACCAGCACGATGGCCAGGGCGAAGTTGGGAATGGTCTGGAAGAACTCGGTGAAGCGCATCAGGGCATCGTCGATCAGCCCACCGTAGTAGCCGGCCACGGCGCCCAGCGGCACGCCGATCAGCAGCGCCACCAGGGTCGAGACCAGGCCGATCAGCAGCGATACCCAGGCGCCGTGCATCAGTCCCGCGGCCACGTTGCGGCCCATGGTATCGGTGCCCAGTGGAAAGCCGTCGACCTCCATGGGCGGCAGGAAGGGGCGCTGCACCATGCGCCAGGGCGACTCGGGAAACAGCAGTGGCGCCAGGATCGCCATCAGGACGATGCCGAGCAGGATGATCAGCCCGATCAGGGCGCCGCGGTTCTGGGCGAAGCGAGCGAAGAAACTCATGAGCGCTCCTTGATGCGCGGGTCGGCCAGGCGGTAGACCAGGTCGGTGATGATGTTGAACACGATCACCAGCGCCGCCGAGAAGAAGAAGATCCCCAGCAGCAGGTTGTAGTCGCGCTGCTGCAGCGCCTCGTACATCAGGCGGCCGATGCCGGGCCAGGCGAACACCGTCTCGGTGAGGATGGCACCGCCGACCATCTGCCCGGCCTGCAGGCCGGCCAGGGTGATGATCGGCAGCAGCGCGTTGCGCAGGATGTGCCGTCGCTGGATGACGCTGTTCTTGAGTCCCTTGGCGCGGGCGGTCTTGACGAAGTCCTGCTGGCTCGCCTCGAGCATCGAGGCGCGGGTCATGCGGGTATAGATGGCCATGAAGAACAGCGCCAGGGTAGTGGCCGGCAGGATCAGATGCTTGGCCACATCGAGCACCAGCGCCAGGCCGGTATGACCGGCACCCACGGTGTACATGCCGTAGGCGGGCAGCCAGTCGAGGTAGACCGAGAACAGCACCACCGACATCAGCGCCACCCAGAACAGCGGGGTGGCGTAGAACAGCAGCGCCAGGGCCATGATCAGCGAGCCGGAGGGCTTCTTGGCCCGCGCCGCGGCCAGGGACCCGGCGAAGATGCCCATGACCAGGGCCAGCACGAAGGCGGTGCCGGTCAGCAGCAGGGTGGCGGGCATGCGCGCCATGATCAGGTCGAGCACCGGCACGCCCTGACGGTAGGAGTAGCCGAAATCGAGCATGGCGATGCCCGACACATAGCGCCACAGCTGCACGTAGAGCGGCTGGTCGAGGCCGAAGCGTTCGCGCAGCTGGCGCAGGAAGGCTTCATCGGTGGCGCCGGCCTCGCCGGCCAGGATGGCGGCCGGGTCGCCGGGCGCCATCTGGATCAGGAAGAAGTTGAAGATGATGATCATGAACAGCACGACCACGGCCTTCAACAGCCGCATCAGGATCAAGCGGACATAGAGCATGGGAGGGTCTCTGCAAGCGAGGAGGCGGCCCGCAGGCCGCCTCGATCAGGGGTCAGCGGTCCAGCCAAGCGTCCTTGAAGCCGTCGTTGACGCCGACGCCGGAGGTCACCAGGTTCTTGACGTCGCAGCGGTAGAGGGTCGGGAAGCCGAGCTCCATCAACCAGCCCACCGGCACGTCCTCGTGGAGAATCTCCTGAACCTCGCGGTAGAGCGACTCGCGCTCTTCATCCGGGAAGGCCGTGGCCGCCTCGTTGAACAGCTCGTCGACGCGCTCGTTCTCGTAGCCGCCGACGTTGTTCCACGGCGAGCCGCGCTCGATATTGCTGGAGAGGTAGGTGCGCGAGATGCCCAGCGCCGGATCACCGTACTGATAGAGGAAGGTGAAGGCGAGGTCGTAATCCCAGTCGCCCAGACGCTGGTTCCAGCCGCCGACGTCGGTGGACTGGGTGCGCACGTTGATGCCCACTTCGCGCAGGTTCTGCTGCACCGCTTCGGCCCAGCGTGTCCAGGTTTCGCCGTAGGGCAGCGGCAGCAGGCGTACCTCCTCGCCGTCGTAACCCATCTCGTCGAGCAGCTCGCGGGCACGATCGGGGTTGTGGTCGTAGGGCTCCAGGCCGTCGTGCTGGAAGCGCGCGTTGGAGCCGAACGACGACAGCGGCACGTTGCCGAGTTCGTTCCACAGCACGTCGCGGGCGAATTCGCGATCCATGGCGTACATCACCGCCTGGCGGAAGCGCTTGTCTTCGGTGGGGCCTTCGCGGTTGTTCATCCACAGCATGGCGAAGGGGCTGAAGTACTCGTGGCCCTCTTCGGTCATGCAGGTGTTGTCGAGCTCGGCGAGACGCGGAATATCGAAGTTCTCGACGGTGCCGTTGGGCAGCACGTCGACGGTGCCGTTCTCGTAGGCCACGGCGCGTGAGGCGCCGTCGGGAATCACGTGCCAGTTGATGCCGTCGAGGTAGGGCAGGTCGTCGACGTAGTAGTCGTCGTTGCGGACCAGCTCGATCACCGTGCCGCGGTCCCAGTTCTCGAACTTGAAGGGGCCGGTACCGA
The DNA here is from genome assembly GCA_001971685.1 of Halomonas sp. 1513. Taxonomy (NCBI): domain Bacteria; kingdom Pseudomonadati; phylum Pseudomonadota; class Gammaproteobacteria; order Oceanospirillales; family Halomonadaceae; genus Halomonas; species Halomonas sp. 1513. The sequence goes on along the minus strand of CP019326.1, from coordinate 2,438,225 downwards.
TGGGATGGTCGTTGTGCTCGTTGTCGCGGAAGTCGGTGCCCTCGTAGAGGTGCTTGGGCACCATGGTGAAGGTACCGGCCTCGAAGGAGAGCAGGAAGGGCCCGAACGGCTGCTTGAGGGTAAACACCACGGTGTGGTCGCCGTCGGCCTCGATGCTCTCGATGTGATCGAGCACTGCGCGGGCGCTGGGGTTGAGGTCGCGGTGGAAGACGTCGGCGGAGAACACCACGTCCTCGGCGGTGAACGGCTCGCCGTCGTGCCAGGTCACCCCCTCGCGCAGTTGGAAGGTCCATACCAGGCCGTCGTCATCGACGTCCCAGGATTCCGCCAGCTGCGGGCGTGGCTCGAGGTCGGTGGAGTAGCTGAGCAAGCCTTCATAGATGTTGCCGGCGACCTTGCGGGTCGGGTCGTTCTGGATCATGCCCAGCACCAGGCCGGGCGGTTCGGGCTGGATGATGGTGTTGAGCGTGCCGCCGTGGCGGGGCTCATCGGCATGCGCACTGGAGAGGGTGAACGCCGCGGCGGCAATGGCCAGGGCCAGAGGAGTCTTCATAGGTTGCGTCCCTTGTTGTTGTGTTGGACTTGGTACGTCGTTTCTGTTGCTACGTCGATGGCAAATCATCGGGTCGCCTTTGAACATAGCAACGCCTTCTCAAGCTGTCGACAGTCGGTGGTCGACATGGTGTGTTGATTGGCCATACTGTAAAAAGATTAGCGCCACTAGCGCCTGGAGTAGGACGATTTCGATGCATGCCGATCCCCCCCCCGCTGCGCCGCGGCTGCAGCAGACCAACCTGGTCGAGCAGGTGGCCGACTACCTCACCGAGGCGATCATCGCGCGCCACTTTGCCCCCGGGGTGCGGCTCTCGGAGGTGCAGCTGTCCCGTGACCTCGGCGTGAGCCGCGCGCCGGTGCGCGAGGCGGCGCGGCTACTGGAGAGCCGTGGCCTGCTGATATCGCGGCCGCGCAAGGGCTTCTTCGTACGCGAACTCAATGGCGATGACCTGGCCGATGTCTTCGACCTGCGGCTGTGCTACGAACGCCACGCCTTCGAGCTGCTGGCGTCACGCTTCGACGAGGCCGACCACGCCACTCTGTCGCGGCAGGTCGAGACGATGTGTGCGCTGGCCAAGGGCAGCGACGATGGCTGCAAGATCGAGGCCGACCTGCGCTTTCATCGGCTGGTGTTCGAGATGGCCGGCAATCGCCGCCTGCTCAAGGCCTTCGATGACCTGTCCCACGAGCTGCGGCTGTGCATGGCGCTGATCGAGCGCACCCACGCCGAGCCCGAGCGCATCGCCGCCAACCACTGGCCGCTGATCGAGGCCCTGGCCAGCGGCGAAGCGAGGCGCTGCCGGGAGGCGGTGGACTACCATATCGGGGTGGCACGAGACTATGTGATTCAAGGGCTTGGCGCCGGCCCCGACGCCGGGCGCTCGGTGGCCGTGTCTGATGCAACAGGCGAGGAGGGGTGATGCTGAGCGATCAGGAGCAGCGGGTATTGGCAGCGTGCGATGCCTGCTTCGAGGAGACCCTGGCCCTGACCGAGACCCTGGTGCGTGAATATAGCGTGCTGGGCCAGGAGCAGGGCGTGTTGACGGCAATGGAAGCGGCGCTGACGCGGCTCGAGCTGCCGGTGGAGCGGGTGGCGATGGATGACCCTAGCCTGCTGTCGCATCCGCGCTATGCGCCGGTGGCGTGGTCCGGGGCCGGGCGCTACTGCCTGGTGTCGGCGCTCAACCGCGACGCTGCGGGGCGGCATCTGGTGTTCAACGGCCATCTCGACGTGGTGCCGGCGGAGCCCATTGATACCTGGACGCGGCCGCCCTGGGAGCCGTGGCGCCAGGATGGCTGGCTGTATGGGCGCGGCGCCGGCGACATGAAAGCGGGAGTGGCCGCCATGATCATGGCGGTCGCCGCGGTGCGCCGGGCCGGGGTGGCGATCGAGACGCCGCTGACGCTGCAGACCGTGATCGAGGAGGAGTGCAGCGGCAACGGCGCGCTGGCCTGCGTCACTGCCGGCCACGGCGGCGATTTCGTGCTGATCCCGGAGCCCTTCGGCCCGCGCCTCTACAACGGCCAGACCGGCGTGCTGCGCTTCCGGATTCGCGTCGATGGCGAGCCGGCCCACGTGCTCGATGCCGCCGCCGGCAGCGATGCCATCGAGACCATGCAGCGGCTGATCCCGGCGCTCAGGGCCTTCGAGGAGGAACTCAACGCCGAGCGCGAGCGGCCCTACGACGCCTACGAGCACCCCTTCAATCTCAACATCGGCCGCTTCGACGGCGGTAACTGGGCCTCCAGCGTGCCCGCTCATGCGGAAATCGAGGGGCGCATCGGGTTTGCGCCGGGGGTGGCGCCTGAGCAGATCATGCAGCGCTTCGAGGCCTGCGTGGCCCGCGCGCATCGCGACCTGGCACTGCCGGGCAGCGTCCCCCACGTCGAGTTTCACGGCTTTCGCTCGCCGGGGCACCTGGTCGACCTCGATGCGCCGGGGATCGAGTTGCTCGGCGAATGCCACCGAGCCCTGAGCGGCGGCGAGCCCGAACACTACCTTTCCACCTGCATCACTGACCTGTGCGCCTTCCACGTGGCGGGCGGCGTACCCGGCACCTGCTACGGGCCGGTGGCGGAGCGCATCCACGGCATCGATGAGCGGGTCGACATCGAGTCGATCCGCCATACCCTCAAGGCCTACGCGCTGTTCCTATGCCGCTGGCAGAACACTCCAGGCTAACCTGGCGGCTTAGCGGGCCGGCATCGGATAGCGGCGGTCGGCCTTGCCGGCCTTGACCACCTGCCCTGGGGTATCGTGGCCGATCAGCCCAGGCAGGCTGGCAGAGACCTTGAGCAGGGCGTCCAGGTCGACCCCGGTGGAGACGCCCATCTCCTCGAACATGTGCACCAGGTCCTCGCTGCAGACGTTGCCGGTGGCGCCGGGGGCGTAGGGGCAGCCGCCGAGCCCGCCGAGCGAGGCGTCGAAGCGGGTGATGCCCGCCTGCCAGGCCGCCATGGCGTTGGCCAGGCCCATGCCGCGGGTATTGTGGAAGTGCAGCGTGAAGGGCGTCTCCGGGAAGCGCGCGAGCACGGCCTCGCACAGCCGCCTGACCTGGGCCGGGTTGGCCATGCCGGTGGTGTCGCACAGGCTCACGCCCTGCACGCCGAGGGCCAGCTGTCGCTCCACCAGGTCGAGCACCCGCGCCTCGGGCACCTCGCCCTCGAAGGGGCAGCCGAAGCTGGTGGAGAGCGAGGCGTTGATGAAGACCTCGCGCCCCTGAGGGTGAGCGCGTACGGCTTCGACAATGGCTGCGAACTGCTCGAGAGACTGCGCCGGCGTCATGCGCAGGTTGGCCAGGCCGTGGGATTCGCTCGCCGACATCACCAGATTGACCTCGTCGACGCTGCAGGCCAGCGCCCGCTCGGCGCCCTTGACGTTGGGTACCAGCACGGTGATGCCGACGCCCGGGCGGCGCTGGATGGCGGTCACCACCTCGGCGGCATCGCGCAGCTGGGGGATGGCCTTGGGCGAGACGAAGCTGCTCGCCTCGATGCGCGCCAGGCCGGTGGCGGAGAGGGCGTCGATCAGGCGTATCTTGTCCACGGTGGGCACGAACTCGGCTTCGATCTGCAGGCCGTCGCGGGGTGCCACCTCGTTGATCTGTAGTGAAGGCATGGGCGCTCCTTGGGGTTAGATGATGCCGGCGCTGCGCAGCTTGGCGCGAGTCTCGTCATCGATGCCCAGCTCGTCGAGGACCTCCTCGGTATGCTGGCCCAGGGCCGGGCCGCCGTCGCCGAGCCGGCCCGGGGTGGCGCTGAGCCGGGGCAGCACGCCGGGGACCTTGAGCGAGTCGCCGCTGGGGCGGGTGATGGTCTGGATCATCTCACGGGCCAGGTAGTGCGGGTCGTTGGCAATGTCGGCCGCGGTGTAGGGAAAGCCCGCCGGCACCCGCGCGGCATCCAGGGCGGTGAGGATCTCGTCGCGGCTGAGGGTCTTGCTCCAGGCCTGGATGGCGGCATCGATCTCGGCGGCGCGGCGGCTGCGCCCGTCGTTGTGCGCCAGCGCCGGGTCTTCGGCCAGGTCGTCACGCTCGATCACCTTCATCAGGCGCTTGAAGATGCTGTCACCGTTGCCGGCAATCAGCACGAAGTCGCCATCCCGCGTGCGGTAGGCGTTCGACGGCGTGATGCCGGGCAGGGCGCTGCCGCTAGGCTCGCGCACCTGGCCGGTGGCGTCGTATTCGGGCAGCAGGCTCTCCATCATGGCGAACACCGATTCATAGAGCGCCACGTCGATTTCCTGGCCCAGGCCGCTGCGGCTGCGCTCCTGGAGCGCGAGCAGAGTGCCGATGACCGCATACAGGGCGGAGAGGGAGTCGCCGATGCTGACTCCGACCCGCACCGAGGGTTCGCCGGGGTGGCCGGTGAGGTAGCGCAGGCCCCCCATGGCTTCGCCGATCACGCCGAAGCCGGGCTTGTCGCGGTAAGGCCCGGTCTGGCCGTAGCCGGAGATGCGTACCATGATCAGTCGCGGGTTGAGTTCGGCGAGTGCCTCATAGCCGAGCCCCCAGCCTTCCAGCGTGCCGGGGCGGAAATTCTCGACCAGCACATCGGCCTCGCCGACCAGCCGACGGACCAGGTCCTGCCCCTGGGGGGTGCGCAGGTCGAGCGACACCGAGCGCTTGGTGCGGCTCTGCACGTGCCACCACAGCGAGGTGCCATCTTCGATGATTCGCCATTTGCGAAGGGGATCGCCGGTGCCTGGCGGCTCGACCTTGATCACGTCGGCACCGAATTCACCCAGCAGCTTGGTGGCGAAGGGCCCGGCAATGAGCTGGCCCAGTTCCAGCACCTTGAGGTTCTCAAGGGGGAGTTGGCGAGTCTCCGCAGTCGTCATGGCAGCACTCCTCGGCAGTATGTGACATAGCATGGCGCCTGGCATCGGTGCGAAGCAATTAGGCGATGGATAACTCGGGCTTCGTCAATCGCGAACACTTCGCTAGGATGGGCCTCTACTCCTCGCCTCGAGAGTTGCCATGCGCCGTTTCGATCTCGTCACCCTCAAGCTGTTCGTTACCATCGCCGACGAAGGGCGACTGACCGCGGCGGCCGAACGCGAGCACCTGGCGCTGGCGGCGGTCAGCAAGCGCGTCCGCGACCTGGAGTCGCTGGTCGGCACCACGCTGCTCTATCGCCGCTCGCGCGGGGTCGAGCTGACCCCGGCGGGCCAGGCCTTCCTGCACCATGCGCGGCGCATTCTCGAGAACATCGAGCGGCTACAGGCCGAGCTCAGCGAGTATGGCGAGGGCATCAAGGGCCATGTGCGCATCCACTCCAACACCTCGGCCATCATCGCCTTCCTGCCCCAGGACCTGAGCGCCTTCTCGCGACGCTACCCGGAAGTCAAGATCGACCTGCAGGAGCGGATCAGCAGTGAGGTGATCGCGGCCGTGCGCGACGGCCTGACCGATGTCGGCATCTTTGCCGGCCATGTGGCGGCGCCGGAGCTGCAGGTGATGCCCTACCGCAGCGATCGACTGGTGCTGATGACCCCGCGCGACCATCCCCTGGCCGGACGCGAGACGCTCGATTTCCAGGAGGCCACCGCCTACGACTTCATTGGCCTGCAGCAGGACACCTCGCTGCAGTCAATGCTCCACGAGCAGGCGAATCGCGCCGGCCGCAGCCTGCGCATGCGCATCCAGGTGCGCAGCTTCGATGCCATCTGCCGGATGATTCACCACGGCATGGGGGTCGGCGTGCTGCCCCAGCGCACCATCTACCGCGACCTGCGCGATCTCGAACTATGCAGCATCCCCCTGGCCGACCCCTGGGCGCGGCGCGAGCTGGTGATCGGCATACGGCGCTACGACACCCTGCCGGTGATTGCCCGCCACCTGGTCGATCATCTGGTGGACGAGGCGTCGTGATCCCTGATGACGTTGAAGGGCGCCCACTGCTGGCAGAGCGGCGCCACCTCCAGCCGGGTGATGTTGACGTGAGGCGGCAGTTCGGCGATCTGCACGGCCTGCACGGCAACGTCCTCCGGCTGTAGCGGCTGGGTGCCGCGGTAGTAGTCATCGGTCACGGTGCTATCGCCCTTCATGCGCACCAGGGTGAACTCGCTCTCGGTCATCCCCGGTGCCAGGTCGGTGACCCTGACACCGTGCGCGCTGACATCGCAGCGCAGGTTGTAGCTGAACTGTTCGACGAAGGCCTTGGTGGCGCCGTAGACATGGCCGCCGGGGTAGGGCGTGCGGCCGGCAATGGAGCCGATATTGATGATGGTGGCACCGGCACCGCTCTCGATCAGCCGCGGCAGCAGGTGGCGAGTGACGCTGACCAGACCGCTGATATTGGTCTCGATCATGCGCTGCCAGTCGTTGAGGTCCGCCTCTTGCGCAGGGCCCTTGCCCAGGGCCAGGCCGGCGTTGTTGAGCAGAGCGTGGGGATTGGCAAAACGCTCGGGCAGGCCGTCGACCACTCGCGCCACGGCTTCCGGGTCGCTGACGTCGAGCACGGCGGTATGGACGGGAACCTGGTCGCCCAGCGTCGCGGCGAGCTCGTCGAGCCGTGCCTGCCGCCTACCGGTCAGCACCAGTGCCCAGCCCGCAGCGGCGAAGCGCTGGGCGCAGGCGCGGCCGATGCCGGAGGTGGCGCCGGTGATAAAGACCACGGGGCTGGCTTCGTGCATGGTGAAATCTCCTCGGAGTGAATCGGCCGTCGGGTGGCCCGTGATCTGCCATTGAGATGCCCGCATATGGCGTTCTGGTATTCATCTTTAGTGGTGACGAGGCGGTTTGGTGGCGGGAAGCCCGCTGCCATGGGATAAGCTTTGGTATCGCCATTGACGAAGGCTCCCTTCATCAACGTCGATTTGAGCGAGGCTCGTGCTTGTACCAAGATCGAATCACGACACGCCATCCTCAACCATAATCACAACATCAAAGGGAGAGTCCGATGCAAAAATCACTGCTCGCCACCCTGATCGCTGCCGGCATGCTGGCGGCGGCACCCCATGCCTTGGCAAATGCCATCGAGATTCAGGTCAACAACACCATGAGCGAGGGCGGCTCCGAGAGCGATGCCGTCGAGCGCTTTGCCGAGTATCTCGAGGAGCACGCCCCGGGCCGATTCGATGTGCGACCGTTCCTCGCCGGCTCGCTGGGCGGTGAAAACTCGGTGCTCGAGCTGCTCAACCTGGGCCAGACCCAGATATCGATCACCGGCGGCAACTGGCGCCAGCAGTACGCAGAGGAGTACGACGCGATTACCGTGCCGTTCGTCTTCGCTACCTGGGAGGAGGTCGACGCCTTCATGGAGAGCCCCTCCGGCCAGCGGCTGATCGAGCAGGCCGAGGAGCGCGGCGGGCTGAAGTACTTCGGCACCCAGCATCGCGGGCCGCGCCACATGACCGCCAATCAGGCGATCCACTCGCCGGAGGACCTCGAGGGCTTCCGCCTGCGCCTACCGTCACTGCCGGTATGGCTGGAGGTCTGGGAGGAGATCGGCGCCCAGGTCGTCAATGTGCCGGCGCCGGAGATCTACCTGTCGATGCAGACCGGCCAGGTCGATGGCCACGAGAACTCGCTCTCCTCGCCTTATACGCGCCAGCTGTGGGAGGTGCAGGACTACATCATCCTCACCAGCCATGTGCAGTTCCCGTGGAACTGGGTGGCCAGCAGTCAGTGGTGGGACGGCCTCGAGGCAGACGACCAGGAGCTGATCACCGAGGCGATCCATGTGGCCCGCGAGTACGGCACCGAGCGTGAGCGCGAACTCGATGAGTACTACCTCGAGCAGCTCGAGGAGCGTGGCATGACCATTATCGAGCCCGATATCGACGCCTTCCGCGACGCCGCCATGCCGGCCATCGAGCGGCTGCTCGATGAGATGGCCGACGGGGTGATGGACGACGCCCTGGGCGACGATGCCTGAGGCCATGGGGCCATGAGCGGCAGCAGCGGCGACCCTAAGGGGCGCCGCTGTTGCATTGTGAACAACCTATGAGGAGTCTGCCGTGTCCCGTTCTCCCGTGCCGCCCGCCGCCACCCTCGACCGGGTGGCCTTTTACCTTCTGCGGGGGCTGACCCTGGGGTGCGATATCCTCGGGGTCATGCTGCTGGCAGGGGTATTGCTGCTGCTCTCCGGCGCCGTGGTGGCGCGCGATCTGCTCGGTCTGGGCATGCCCTGGTCGGAGGAGGTCGCCTCGATGCTGGCCATCTATGCGATCGGGTTCGGCTCGCTTTCAGCCTGGGTGCGTGGCGAGCATCTGGTGGTCGATCTGTTCAGCCACCGTCTCTCCGGCGTGGCGCGGGGCCTCCAGTATCGGCTCGTTGCGCTGATATCCTGCGGGTTTTTCGTGCTCGCGGCCTGGGGCGCCTGGGTCATGGTGGGCGCCAGTGCCAACAATCGCACCGTGTCGCTGGGTATCAGCTTCAGTTACCTCTATCTGGGCATCCTGATTGGTTTCGCCGGCATGGCGGTGCTGTCGGCCTGGCAGGCGCTACGCGGCCCGGTCGAGTGGCGAGCCGCGCCGGACATGAACGAGGAGGGTGCCTGATGCTCGAGCTGCTGATCTTCGTGGGTGCCCTGCTGGTGTTGATGGCCATCGGGCTGCCCGTGGTGGTGGCCATCGGCATTACCTCGTTCGTGGCGCTGGGAGTGACCAGTGCCACCGGACTGTCGGTGGAGCTGATGTCGCTGCGCATGGTGCAGACGCTGAACAATTACACTCTGCTGGCGATACCGCTGTTCATCCTGGCCGCCAATATCATGAACTCGGGCTCGACGACCTCACGGATCTTCGATTTCGCCACGGCTTTGGTCGGCTTTACCAAGGGCGGGCTGGGGCATGCCAACGTGGTCGCCAGCTCGCTGTTTGCCACCATGTCGGGTACCGCGGTGGCCGACGCGGCGGGCCTGGGTAGCGTTGAGATCAAGGCCATGAAAGAGCGCGGCTACGACCTCGGCTATTCGGCGGGCATCACCGCGACCTCAAGCGTGATCGGGCCGATCCTGCCGCCCTCCATCGCCCTGGTGGTGTATGGCTGGCTGGCCAACGTGAGCATCGGCGCGCTGTTCATGGCGGGCCTGGTGCCGGGCATCCTGATGGCGCTGATGCTGATGGGCTTGACCGTGGTACTGGCGGCCACCAATCGGGTCACGATGCCGGCGCCGACGCCTTTTTCGGGTCGCGAGGTGCTGCGCACCGGCCGCCGGGCGCTGCTGCCGCTGGTAATGCCGGCGATCATCGTCGGCGGTATCTGGAGCGGGTTCTTCTCGCCGACTGAAGCCGGCGCGGTGGCCTCTCTCTACGCCTTGATCCTCGGCGGCCTGATCTACCGCGATCTGGGTCTGATCGATCTCTATCGTGCCTTCCGCCGTACGCTGATGTTCAGCGCGGCGATCCTGCTGATCATCGCGGTATCGAGCTTCTACGGCTGGCTGCTGGTGCGCATCGGCATTCCCCAGGCGCTGGCCGGACAGGTCGCAGGGCTGGGGGTGTCGACCCTGGTGCTGCTGCTCGGCTTTGCCCTGTTCTTCCTGCTGATCGGCTGCTTCATGTCGGTGATCGAGAGCATTCTGATCTTCACGCCGATCGTGGTGCCGGCGGCGCTGGCCGCGGGCCTCGATCCGCTGCATTTCGGTATCGTGATGGTCATCACGCTGTCGGTGGGGGTGGTGACGCCGCCGTTCGGCACGGTGCTGTTCCTGATGGTGGGGATTACTCGATTGCGCTACGGTCAGGTGGTGATGTCGGTGTTGCCCTTCCTGGTGCCGATTTTCGCTACCATCCTGATCCTGATTGCCTTTCCCAGCCTGGTGACCTGGCTACCGGCGCGACTGGGGTACTGACGAGGGACGTCCATGCAACTCTATTACCATCCCGACCAGGAGCGTCACGCCCCGCCGAGCTTTCTGCTGCGCGGCCGCCAGGTGGCCTCGCCGGAAGGGCCGCTGCGCGCCGAACTGCTGTCCGCTGGCCTGGATGCGTGCGGCCTGTCACTGAGCGCGCCGGCCGCCAGCGACGGCGAGCGCCTGCGCGAGCGGCTGCTGCGCATCCATACGCCGCGCTATCTCGACTTTCTCGAGACCATTTATGCCCGCTGGCAGGCGCTGCCAAACGCCGCCGAGATCGTCGCACCCAATGTGCACCCCTGCGGCGGCGGTCACCACTACCCGCGGCATCCGGTGGGCCAGGTGGGCTGGCATATGCACGACATGGCCTGCCCGATGACCGCTGAGAGCTTCGCCGGCATCCTGGCCAGCGCCGCCAGCGCCGAGGCCGCCGCCGAGGCGGTGATGGCGGGCAAGCGCTACGCCTATGCGCTGTGCCGGCCGCCCGGCCACCATGCCGGTCCGGAGCGAGCGGGGGGCTTCTGCTTCCTCAACAATTCGGCGCTGGCCGCCACGGTGCTGCGCGAGCAACATGAGCGGGTGGCGATTCTCGACGTCGACCTGCATCATGGCAACGGCACCCAGGATATCTTCTACGCTCGGGGCGACGTCTGGACCGGCTCGCTGCACGCCGATACCAGGGATTTCTACCCGTTCTTCTGGGGTGGTGCCGACGAGACCGGCGAAGGTGAGGGCGCCGGCGCCAACCTGAATATACCGCTGCCGCTGGGCAGCGACGGCACGACCTTCATGGCCGCGCTGGAGCGCCTCATCGAGGCCATGCAGGCGTTTCGCCCCACCGCGCTGGTGGTGGCGCTGGGGCTCGACGCCCACAAGGCCGACCCGCTGGCCGGCCTGGCGCTCGAGAGCGAGGATTTCACTCTCCTCGGACAGCGCCTGGCCGCCATCGAGTGGCCGACGGTGATCGTCCAGGAGGGCGGCTACCCGACGGACTATCTGGGGGCCAACCTGGCGGCGTTCATGCGCGGCTACTGCCAGACCTGACCATCTATTGCACACGGAGCAGCATATGAGCATCCAGTATCACGACAGCAACACCCGCATGAGCCAGGCCACCCTGCATAATGGCACCGTCTACCTGGCCGGCCAGGTACCCGACGACGCCAGCGCCGACATGCGCGGCCAGACCGAACAGGTGCTGGCCAAGATCGAGCGCCTGCTGGCCGGCGCCGGCAGTTCCAAGGAGCACCTGCTCAGCGCCCAGATCTGGGTCACCAGCATGGCCGAGTTCGATCAAATGAACGCCGCCTGGGACGCCTGGGTGGTGCCCGGTCGCCCGCCGGTGCGCGCGGCCGTCGAGGCCAAGCTGGCCAAGCCCGAGTGGAAGGTCGAGATCATGGTCACTGCGGCGATCCCGGGGGCCTGATATGCGCGTCATCTCGGCCGAGGAGGTGGCCGCGTCGCTGCCGTGGGACGCGCTGGTGGATCGCCTGGCGCGCACCTTTCGCGACGGCGTGGAGTCGCCGCCGCGCCACCATCATGCCATGCAGCGGCCCGACGGCGAGGCCACCCTGCTGCTGATGCCGGCCTGGGAAGCGGCCGGCTATATCGGGGTCAAGATGGTCAACGTCTTTCCCCAGAATGCCGATCACGGCCTGCCGGCGATTGCCGGCGTCTACCTGCTCAGCGAGGGCGCCCACGGCCGCCCGCTGGCGTGTCTCGACGGCAGCGAGCTGACCCGGCGGCGCACCGCGGCGGCCTCGGCGCTGGCCGCCCGTGAGCTGGCCCGCGATGACGCCGAGACGCTGCTGGTGGTGGGGACCGGCAAGCTGGCGCCGATGGTGATCGAGGCGCATGCGGCGGTGCGCCCCATCAAGCGCGTGCGCATCTGGGGCCGCCATTACGACAAGGCCGAGCGGCTGGCCGCCGACTACGCCGGACGCTTCGACTGCGCGGCGGTGGAGGACCTCGAGGCGGCCACCCGTGAGGCGGATATCGTCAGCTGCGTGACGCTGTCCAGCGCACCGCTGATCCGCGGCGCCTGGCTCTCGCCGGGCACCCATCTCGATCTGATCGGCGCCTTCCGCCCCAGCATGCGCGAGACCGATGCCGAGTGCTTCGCGCGCAGCGAGGTGTTCGTCGATACCTACGCCGGCGCCCAGGGAGAAGCGGGGGACATCCTGCAGGCCATCGACGAGGGCGCCTTTACCTTCGATGCAGTGCGTGCCGAGCTGGCCGAGCTGCTACGCAACGAGAAGACGGGACGCTCCTCGAAGGAGGCGATCACCCTGTTCAAGTCGGTGGGCGCATCGATCGAGGACCTGGCGGCGGCCATCGAGGTCTGGGAGCAGCTCGAGGGGCGTGGATGAGGCTGCCCAGCGGGTTCTTCTGGCACGAGCGCTGCTTCTGGCACGACCCGGGTGCGGTGGGGGTGTTTTCCACGCCGGGCGAGTTCCTGCAGCCGCAGCCGGCCTCGGAAAGCCCCGAGAGCAAGCGGCGGCTGAAGAACCTGCTGGAGGTCTCGGGGCTGATCGACGAGCTGGCGGTGCGCAAGCCGCCACCGGCGAGCCGCGGCGACCTCGAACACTTTCACACCGCGCGCTATCTCGACGCCCTGGAGTGCGGCGATGCTCTGCGCGGCGGTGATGCTGGGGAAGCGGCACCCTACTCGGCGGGCAGCCTGGCTGCCGCCCGCCAGTCGGCTGGGCTGGCGATCGCGGCGGTCGACGCGGTGGCCAGAGGTGAGCTGGCCAACGCCTATGCGCTGTGCCGCCCGCCGGGACACCACGCCGAGCCGGACCGCGGGCGCGGCTTCTGCCTGCTGGGCAATATCCCGGTGGCGGTCAAGCGCGCCCGGGCGCAGGGGCGGCTGGGCAGGGTGGCGATCCTGGATTGGGACGTGCATCACGGCAACGGCCAGCAGGTCGCCTTCTACGACGATCCCGAGGTGCTGACCGTCTCGCTGCACCAGGCGGCCAACTACCCTCTCGAGAGTGGCGGTATCGATGAGCGTGGCGTCGGGGCAGGGCATGGCACCAATCTCAACCTGCCGCTGCCGCCGGGCTGCGGGATCGGCGCCTATGACTATGCGATGCGCGAGTTGGTCATACCGGCCATCGACGCCTTTGCCCCCGAGCTGATCGTGGTGGCCTGTGGCTATGATGCATGTGCCAAGGATCCGCTGGGCAAGATGCTGCTCAACAGCGCCGCCTTTGCCAGCATGACGCAGCAGGTCATGGCGCTGGCCGCCCGCGCCTGTGAGGGGCGCCTGGTGATGATCCACGAGGGCGGCTACTCGGAGGGCTATGTGCCGCTATGCGGGCACGCGGTGATTCGTACGCTGGCCGGGAGCGAGATCGACGTGCCCGACCCCCAGAGCGACGAGATTGCCGCCTGGGGCTACCAGGCGCTGCAGCCGCATCAGCAGGCGCTGATCGATGACTGGCGGCGCCAGGCGATGACGCAGTAGGCTGGGCAACGACAAGACACTTGTGAATGCTCGATAACGATAGCCAGGCTGGGGAGAGTTGACGTGGATATTGCGGTGATCGGAGCCGGCGTGGTGGGGGTGACCACGGCGCATGCCCTGCAGCAGCGCGGCCACCGGGTCACGGTGGTGGAGAGCCATGCTGCCGCTGGGCTCGAGACCAGTCGCGCTAACGCCGGTCAGCGCAGCTATGGCTATGTCTATCCCTGGGCCTCGCCGGCCATGCTCAAGAAGGCGCTGCCCTGGCTGGTCAAGCGCGATGGCCCGCTCAAGCTGAAGTTGCCGCCGTCACCCCACGCCCTGCGCTTTTTGGCAGCCACCTGGCGCTTCGCCCAGCAGCCCGGCCTGTTCGAGGCCAACAAGCGTGCCATGCTGCGCCTTGGAGCCTATAGCCGCCAGTGCTTCGAGGCACTGGAAGCGGAGGTGCCGCTGGCCTTCGACGCCGGCAGTGGCGGTCTGATCGAGCTGGCCAGCGACGTCGAGTCGCTCAAGGCACTGCAGGTCAATGCCGGCTTGCTTGGCGAGATGGGCATTGCGCATCAGCTGATGACCGCGGCCGAGGTTGCCGAGCGCGAGCCGGCCCTGGCGGGTAGCCAGCCGCTGGTGGGGGGGATCTGGCTGCCCGGCGACGGCACCGGTGACTGCCACCGCTTTACCCAAGGTTTGGCGGCGAGCTGCGAGGCGCGCGGGGTGCGTTTCCTGTTCGAGACCCAGGTGACCGGCGCCGAGCGCGACGGCGGCGGTCACCTGCGTGCGCTGACCCTCGCCAGCCGCGACGGTGAGGCGCTCGAGCCCCTCGCGGCCGATGCCTTCGTGCTGTGTGCCGGCACCGCATCGCAGCGGCTGGGTGAAATGTTCGGCGCTCGCCTGCCGATCTACCCGGTCAAGGGCTACTCGTTGACCATGCCGCTGCGCGATGCCGCCCGGGCCCCCCGGTCGACGGTCATCGACGATCGCTACAAGGTGGTGGTCACGCGTCTCGGCGAGCGCCTGCGGGTGACCGGTTTCGTCGAGCTGGCAGAGCATGATCGCCAGATCCCGGGCCAGCGCCTGGAGACGCTGCGTCACGCCTTGGCTTCACGCTTCGACGGGGCTGCCGACTTCGATCGCGCCGAGTCATGGACCGGGTTTAGGCCGATGACGCCGGACGGGCCGCCGGTGATCGGAGAAGGCAAGCGCAACAACCTGTTCCTCAACACCGGTCACGGCACCTTTGGCTGGACGCTCTCGGCGGCCAGCGCCCAGTTGATCGCCCAGTTGATCGACGGTGATAAACCAGCGTTGGCGCTCGAGGCGTTTCGCCCGGGACGCTTCGGCTAAAGGCTCTCTCATTTGGCAAGGACGCGACCATGACGCCCCTTTACGACCGCGATGGATGGATCTGGCAGGACGGCGAGTGGCTGCCCTGGCGCGAGGCCACTACCCACCTGCTGAGTCATACCCTGCACTACGGCATGGGCTGCTTCGAGGGTATCCGCGCCTACGCCGGCGAGCGCGGCACGCACCTGTTCCGGGCCGCCGAGCATACCCGGCGGCTGCTGGACAGCGCCCATGCGCTGGACATGCCGCTGGCCTGGGACGCCGCCGCGCTGATCGAGGCGCAGCGTGAGTGCGTGCAGCGCAACCAGTTGGCCAATGCCTACCTCAAGCCAACGGTGTTTTTCGGCGCCGAGGGCATGGGGCTGCGCGCCAAGGGCCTGACCACCCACGTGATGATCGCCGCCTGGGACCTAGGCGACTACCTCGATCCGCGTGCCGCGCGGGTCGGCCTGCGTGCCTTGACCTCCTCCTGGGCACGACATCACGTCAATATCAGCCTGTGTCGCGCCAAGACCAACGGCCACTACGTCAACTCGATCCTGGCGCTGAATACCGCGGTCAAGGCGGGCTTCGACGAGACCATCATGCTCGACCCGGAAGGCTACGTCGCCGAAGCCTCGGCGGCCAATGTATTCCTGCTGCGCGATGGCGTGCTGCATACCCCGGAGATCACCTCCTGCCTGCAGGGCATTACCCGCGACAGCGTGATCGAGCTGGCGCGCCGCGAACTGGGCCTCGAGGTGCGCGAGCGGCGTATCACCCGCGACGAGCTGTATACCGCCGATGAAGCCTTTCTCACCGGCACCGCCGCCGAGATTCTGCCGCTGCGCGAGTTGGATGGACGCCGCATCGGCGTCCGCGGCGACGCCGCCAGGCTGATGCTCGAAGATATCGAGGCGGACAGCGTGACGGCGCGGCTGCAGTGCCTCTATCGACGCCTCACGCGGGGCGAACTGCCCGGCTATGAGGGCTGGCTGACAGCCGTTCGATAGGCCCGCCGGCGCACAAAAGAAAACGCCATGAAGCCCGACGCTTCATGGCGTATTCCTTCCTCCCTGAGCACCGTCCGGGTGCTATGGCCGCAGCCATCTCCTGTTGGCGCTCCCTGCGCCGTCGCATCCTTGACGAGGTAGAGCAGTATCCGTTGCGCCCGCCCAACCTGTTATAGGCCGGTGATATGACAGTCTAGTCTCGATTGCGTGACGTTTCCTTGTACGCCGGTGAGTTTTCGGGCAAATGCGCCTCCACCGCACTGAGCAGGCCGCGCAGCAGCGAGAGTTCGCGGCGCGAGGGCTCGGCGCGGGCGAAAAGCGCCTGCAGCTGCTGTTGGGTATTGGCATGGGGCTGGGTCAGAAAGCCGCTACTGGCCATGACCCGCGAGAGATGCGCCTGGAAATGGCCTAGCTGCTCACGGGTCGGCGGCTCGGCCCGGGCGGGGCGCTGATAGCGGTAGTCGCTGGCCGGCTGCCGGCGCCAGGCGCGGTGCACTTCGTAGGCCAGCACCTGCACCGCCTGGGAAAGATTGAGGATGCCGTAGTCGGGATTGGCTGGAATGCTCACCTGATGGCTGCACTGGCGAATCTCGTCGTTGGTCAGCCCCGAGCGCTCGCGGCCGAACACCAGCGCCACCGGCGCCTGACGGGCGTTGCCGATCACCGTCTCGGCCATGGCGTCGGGCTCATCAAAGTGGGGCAGCGGCAGGCTGCGCAGTCGGGCGCTGGCGCCGACCACTTGCACGCAGTCACCCACGGCGTCGCTCAGTTCATCGACCACCCGGGCGCCGTCGAGCACGTCCTCGGCGCCGGCCGCCAGGCGCGATGCGTCGGCATCGGGGTAGCAGCGCGGCCGTACCAGCACCAGGTCGCTCAGACCCATGGTCTTCATGGCGCGGGCGGCCTGGCCGATATTGCCGGGATGAAAGGTCTGGACGAGGACGATGCGGATATTCGAGAGCATGGGGCTCGGGAAGGCCTTGTGGTGATATGAGTCTAGGCGAGTATCATACCGCGCCGAGCGCCGAGCGCCGAGCGCCGAGCGCCGAGCGCCGAGCTGCTGGGCGCTAAAAGCAAAAACCCCGCCGGCTCTCACCGGCGGGGTCTGTCTCAGGCAGTGCCTGGGGCAGGGGGCTGATTTACATCATGCCGCCCATGCCACCCATGCCGCCCATGTCGGGGGCGCCACCGGCCTCTTTCTCGTCCGGGTCATCGGCGATCATGGCTTCGGTGGTGATCATCAGACCTGCCACGGAACCGGCTGACTGCAGCGCAGAGCGGGTTACCTTGGCCGGGTCCAGCACACCCATCTCGAACAGGTCACCGTACTCGCCGGTCTGGGCGTTGTAGCCGTAGTTGCCTTCACCGTCCTTGACCTTGTTGAGGATCACGGAGGCTTCCTGGCCGGCGTTGGTGACGATCTGACGCAGCGGCGCTTCCATGGCGCGCAGGGCGATGGCGATGCCGTGAGTCTGATCTTCGTTGTCGCCCTTGAGGTCCTGGATCTTGGTCAGCACGCGCACCAGGGCAGTACCGCCACCAGGCACCACGCCTTCTTCGACGGCTGCACGGGTGGAGTGCAGGGCGTCTTCGACGCGGGCCTTCTTCTCCTTCATCTCGATTTCGGTCGCAGCACCGACACGGATCACGGCCACACCGCCGGCCAGCTTGGCGACACGCTCCTGGAGCTTCTCGCGATCGTAATCGGAAGAGGTGTCTTCGATCTGGGCGCGGATCTGGCCGACACGCGCTTCGATGTCAGCTTCGTTGCCGGAACCGTCGATGATGGTGGTGTTTTCCTTGGACATGGTAATGCGCTTGGCGCTGCCCAGGTGATCCAGGGTGGCCTGCTCGAGGGTCAGACCCACTTCCTCGGAGATCACGGTGCCGTTGGTCAGGATCGCGATGTCCTGCAGCATGGCCTTGCGACGATCACCGAAGCCCGGGGCCTTGGCAGCCGCGACCTTGACGATGCCGCGCATGGTGTTGACCACCAGGGTGGCCAGCGCTTCGCCTTCGATGTCTTCGGCGATGATCGCCAGCGGCTTGCCGGCCTTGGCAACGGCTTCCAGCACCGGCAGCAGTTCGCGGATGTTGGAGATCTTCTTGTCGACCAGCAGCAGGTACGGGTCTTCCAGTTCCACCGCCATGGTGTCCTGGTTGGTCACGAAGTAGGGCGACAGGTAGCCGCGGTCGAACTGCATGCCCTCGACGACTTCCAGCTCGTCTTCGAAGCCACGACCTTCGTCGACGGTGATCACGCCTTCCTTGCCGACCTTCTCCATCGCGTCGGCAATGATTTCGCCGATGCGTGAGTCGCCGTTGGCAGAAATGGTGCCGACCTGGGCGATGGCCTTGGCGTCGGTGCACGGTACGGCCAGGGCTTCGATTTCCTTGACCGCGGCGATCACTGCTTGGTCGATGCCACGCTTGAGGTCCATCGGGTTCATGCCGGCGGTAACGCCCTTCATGCCCTCGTTGACGATGGACTGCGCCAGCACGGTGGCGGTGGTGGTGCCGTCGCCGGCCACGTCAGAGGTCTTGGAAGCGACTTCCTTGACCATCTGGGCGCCCATGTTCTCGAATTTGTCCTTGAGCTCGATCTCCTTGGCCACGGACACGCCGTCTTTAGTGACGGTCGGGGCGCCAAAGGACTTCTCGATCACCACGTTGCGGCCTTTCGGGCCCAGGGTGGCCTTGACGGCGTTGGCCAGGACATCGACGCCCCGCGCCATACGCTTGCGGGCATCATCGGAGAATTTGATCTGTTTCGCTGACATTTTTAGTGCTTCCTAATCTGAGTTCGTGAAACTAACGCGGTGCAGTAACGGGTAGAGGCTTAGCCTTCGACCACGGCGAGAATGTCGGACTCGCTCATGATCAGGACTTCTTCGCCGTCGATCTTCTGCTTCTCGACGCCAAAGCCATCCTTGAAAATCACCGTGTCACCGACCTTGACGTCCAGCGGACGCACTTCGCCGTTGTCGAGAATCCGGCCGTTACCGACGGCGAGGACTTCGCCACGAGTCGGCTTTTCCTGGGCGTTGCCCGGGAGCACGATGCCGCCAGCGGTTTTCTGTTCTTCTTCGACGCGACGGACGACGACGCGATCGTGCAAGGGACGGATGTTCATTGCTCACGTTCTCCTGATGGTTTGCTGTGTCGTGTTGGTACACGACGGTCCATAACAGCTCCGGAAGCGGGCTTCCGGGAAGGCGGATGCCTTCTTTGTCATTGGTGCCGAGGAGACCCCGGCAACCGAAGCTCGTCTTCTAGCCCCAACAGTGGGGGCTGGGGGAAGCCTTTCAAGGCCGCCAAGAAAAAAAATTTACGCTTTTCAGCCACTCAGCGGCGTGCGTCGTCGCGGCTGATGAAGTCGCCCTCGATGGGGCCCTGAGCGTCGCCGCTTTGGCTACCGCGCTGCGCTTGCCAATCGTCGCCGGCGGCGTCTCGGCCAGCCTGGTGCCAGTCGTCTGGGCTTGGCCCCGGCTGATGATGGAAGCTGAAACCACGCGCCTTGACGCCTACCCGGCCGAAGGCGCGGCCGAGCAGTTGGCGAGTGCCGGGAATCAGGCACATGAAGCCCAGCGCATCGGAGACGAAGCCCGGGGCCATCAGCAGAGCGCCGCCGAAGATCAAGGCGGCGCCGGTGATCAATTCGCCGGAGGGCAGCTCGCCCTGGGCGAAGCGCTGCTGCGCGCGCTGCAGGGTGGCGACGCCCTGGCGCCGCACCAGATGCAGACCGATGAAGCCGGTCGCCAGCACCAGCAGCAGGGTAGTGAGCAGACCGATCTGGCTGCCCACCGAGAACAGGATGACGAAGTCGAGCAGCGCGAAGAGGGTAAAGAGCAACAGGAAGGGCATGGTGACTCCTGGTGTAGTTTGGCCTTGATATGGAGGTGGTAACCGGGTTTTCAAGTCGCGGCAGGCATCGGCCGATAGTAGGGGGAGGCATTATCGACGCTTGGTCTTCGCCATTGGTTGGCTGGGCGAACACCGCGACTCGTGCTAGGGTGAATTATGTTGCGATGCACAATAGCATCGGCGGCTTCTGGCCAAGTCAGTCAATCTGGGCGCGAACCCGCAATTAGCGAGAGGCCAGGCACGCTGGCCCGATGAGGAGATATCCATTATGCAGTGGAACGATTCGGTGGTGGCGATTACCGGTGGGGCGCGCGGGCTTGGCCTGGCCATGGCCGCGGCACTGGGGCGCAAGGGCGCACGAATTGCCCTGCTCGACCTCGAGCGTGAGGCGCTCGACAATGCAGCCAACGTATTGCTCGATCAGGGCGTGCAGGCGACAGGCTTCGTGGTGGATGTGGCCGACGAGACCTCGGTGCGCCAGGCGTTTGCGGACATCGCGGCGCAGCTGGGTCCGCTCAACGGCTTGGTCAACAACGCCGGTATTACCCGTGACGGCCTGCTGGTCAAGGCCCGCGACGGGAAAGTCGAGAGCACCCTGTCCCTCGAGCAGTGGCGCCAGGTGATCGACGTCAACCTGACCGGGGTGTTCCTGTGCGGCCGTGAAGCGGCCAGCCAGATGGTCGAGGCCGGCCAGGGCGGGGTGATCGTCAATATCTCGAGCATTTCCCGCGCCGGCAACATGGGCCAAAGCAACTATTCGGCCGCCAAGGCGGGCGTCGCCTCGCTGACCGTGACCTGGGCCAAGGAACTGGCCCGCCACGGTATCCGCGTGGGCGCGGTGGCGCCGGGCTTCATCGAGACCGAGATGACCAGTGCCATTCGTCCCGAAGTGCTCGAGAAGATCGCCAAGGGGATTCCGTTGGGTAGCCTCGGTCAGCCGGCAGATATCGCCGAGAGCGTGGCGTTTATCTTCGATAACGCCTACTTCACCGGACGGGTGATCGAGTGTGACGGTGGCTTGAGGATCTAACCTGTCGTGCGCTCAAGAAGCCGGGCGGCCCGTTGGGTCGCCCGGTGAGCTCAGCAGGGAGGGAGGAATCGAGCTCTAAAGCCGGACACACATTGAATCAGAAGCTTACCTGGTCGCGAAAACCGTCTACCGTGGCGGCGCCGATACCGCTCACCCGCGTCATGTCATCGGCACTCTCGAAGGGGCCGTTGGCCTCACGCTCTTCGACAATGGCCTGGGCACGCGTCTCACCAATGCCGGGTAGCTCTGCCAGTAGCTCTGCGTCGGCGGTATTCACGTCGATGGGGGCCATCTCCTGGGCCAGGGCGGGCAGCGCAAACGTCAGCAGCAGGCTGATGACAAACGCCTTGAAGAGTCCTTGCATACCGTTCTCCTTACTAGAGTTATCGAGTGGGTCGGCAGCGCCGGGCGAAGCTGCTGGGAGGCCCTGCGTGCTCTTTAACCATAGACAGGGGCGATGGCGCTGGGGTGTGAGTCATTTCTCCATTTTCTGTAAGACTTATATAACAAGGCATGAAAGCCATGGCTTACCGGCAGTGGACGTCACTCGACTGATATACTGAGGCATATCCCTCACAGCCTGGACGGAGCCTCTCTCGCGCATGTCGATTTCCTCTCCCTTGATCATTGCCCTCGACTACGCCTCTCTCGACGCTGCCCTGTGCATGGCGGATCGCCTCGACCCGCGTCGCTGCCGGGTCAAGGTCGGCAAGGAGCTGTTCACCCGCAGCGGCCCCGATGTGCTCGATGCCCTGCACGGCCGCGGTTTCGAGGTGTTCCTGGATCTCAAGTTCCATGACATCCCCAATACCGTGGCCGGTGCCGTGGAGGCCGCTGCCCAGCAGGGGGTATGGATGGTCAATGTGCATGCCGGCGGCGGACGGCGGATGATGGAGGCGGCCCGCGAGCGGCTCGAGGCGGGCGGTCTCGAGACGCGGCTGATCGCGGTGACGGTGCTGACCAGTATGGCCGCCGCGGATCTTGCCGAGGTCGGCATCACCGCCAGCCCCGCCGAGCACGTCGAGCGGCTGGCGCAGCTGACCCGCGCCAGCGGCCTGGATGGCGTGGTGTGCTCGGCCCAGGAAGCCGAGCGGCTGCGGACACTGTGCGGCGAGGACTTTCTCAAGGTCACGCCGGGCATTCGCCCGGCCAGCGCCGCGGCCGGCGATCAGCGTCGGGTGATGACCCCGGCCGCCGCCATGGCGGCGGGCAGTACGCATCTGGTGGTGGGACGGCCGGTCACCCAGGCCGAGGAGCCGATGGCGGCGCTGGCGGCCATCGAGGCGGAGCTGGCGGGCAGCTGAGGGCGCTGGCTACTCGCCGCGCAGGCCGGTGATCGGCCGGGTGGTGCCCCAGCTGCGGCAGCTGGGGCACTGCCAGTGCAGCTGGCGGCCATCGAAGCCGCAGCGCTGGCAGCGGTAGTGGGGGCTGGCGTCGAGCAGCGACTGGGTATGTTGCTTGAGCAGCGCCATCGGCTGGTTTTCGGCCAGGCCTGGCTGGTGGCGGTAAAGGTCGACCAGATAGTCGATGCCGCGCAGGTTGGGCGTTTGCTGCAGCTGCTGACTGACGAACTCGGCGGCTAGCTGATTGCCTTGGCGCTGCCGCAGGCATTCGGCGAGCATGATGATGGCACTGGTCGAGCGAGTGCTCTCGACCAGGGTTTCCAGCGTCTGTTCGAGGCCCGCGGGGTCTTCTCGGCGCAGGTAGGCGTCGCGCAGAGGCCCCAGCACCAGCGGCGTGAAGTCGGGATCCTGATCGGGAATACGCTTGAGCAGCTTGATCTCTGTCTTGTAGTGGCCGGTGTCGTGCTCCATGCGCGACAGCATCCAGGTCGCTCGTACGCAGGCCGGATCGGTTTTCAGCGCCTGCTTGAGTCGCTTGCGGGCGCGCGATGGGCTCGCCGAGTCGAGTTCCTGCTGAGCGAGTTCGCACTGCCAGTGGGCGGCGGCGCGGCGTAAGCCGTTATCCTCACGAATCAACGGCTGCGCCACGTCGAGTGCCGCCTGCCACTCCTTCTCGCGTTCCAGCAGGTCGGCTAGCAGGCGCTTGGCGTGGCGACGTACCTCATCGAGATGGGCATCGTGGACGAGCCCTTGGAGCAGTTTCTCGGCGCGGTCGAGCAGGCCCAGGTGGAAGAAGTCGCGGGCCAGCTCGAGCTGCACGCTATCGCCCTGATAGGCTGTCAGCGTAGGGCGTGCCAGCAGGTTCTGATGGATCTTGACGGCGCGATCGGCCTCGCCGCGGGAGCGGAACAGGTTGCCCAGGGCGATATGGGTCTCGATGGTGTCGCTATTGACCTCGAGGGCGGCGACGAAGGTCTCGATGGCCCGATCGGGCTGCTCATTGAGGAGATAGTTGAGACCCAGGAAATAGTCACGCGTCAGGGACGGCTGCGGCGCGTCGTCGTCGGGGGCGCGTTGGCGGCGGCCCAGCCACCAGCCGATGGCGACCGCTGCCAACACGAGTGCCAGCAGCATCGGGTCGAGCATTTAGGGCAGTTCCTTGAGCTCCTGGACGCGCAGGCGGTCGAGTTCCTTGCGCTGCTGCTGATTGTGGCGCTGGGCGCGCGTCAGCAGGGTGCGCAGGCGCAGATAGACACCGCTCATTGCCAGCATGCCGAGCAGTACCCCGCAAGCCAGCGCGCCGAGCAGCCACACCGAAAGCGACGCTGCCGGTAGCTCGAGCCAGATCAGGTTGAGTGGCATGGCCTGCTGGTTGTTGACGGCAAACAGAATGCCGACCAGCAGGACTGCCAGCAGGATTATTGCCAATATCACGCCTTTGAGCCAACGCATGGTGATGGATTCCTTCAGTCGTTCAATGAAGCCGGAGCGGGGTGTCAGTAACCGAGGGCACGGCTGGCGTTGACCTGCTCGCGAAGTTCCTTGCCAGGTTTGAAGTGTGGCACGAACTTGCCGTCCAGTTCGACCGGATCGCCGGTCTTGGGATTACGCCCCACCCGCGGTTCGCGATAGTGCAGGGAAAAGCTGCCGAAGCCGCGAATCTCCACGCGCCCGCCGTCGGCCAGTGCATCGGTGATATCGTCGAGGATCAGCCGCACGGCCGCTTCGACTTCCTTGATCGACAGCTCGGGCTGCCGCATTGCTATCTGCTCGATGAGTTCGGACTTGGTCATTGCACGTCTCCAATGCGGTCTACGCCATATCCGGCTTGTTGTTTGTCTTCAGCATACTGCGCAAACCGTGATAAAACAACGCACTAGACTGCGACCATCCGCTACCTGGCGGCGCGCGGCCGGCGCCATCGTGTGCCGCCGGTAGCGCTCGGGTATACTGCGGCGACATCCACCCAACGTTTCGAGGTTTCCCTTGAGCGAACAAGCGTCTGCCGAAGACATCACCCGCAAGCGCCTATATTGGCACTCCCGGCGCGGCATGTGGGAGCTCGATCTGCTGCTGATCCCGTTCCTCGAGCACCGCTACGACGGCCTCGAGGCGGCCGACCAGGCGGCCTTTCAGGCACTGATCACCGAAGAGGATCAGGATCTTTTCGTGTGGTTGATGCGTCGCGACTGGCCCACCGAGCCGGCGAAGCGGCGTATCGTGCAGATGATCGTCGACTATGCCGAAACCACCGGTAACGATCAGTATCGTACCCTCTAGGCTGGCATTGATCGCCCAGGCGGGCCTGGCACTCGCCGTCGGTGGTCTGTTGGCGTGGGTAGCAGCGCCGTGGCTGGTCGCCACGGCGCTGCTGTGTCTGGGGGTGGTGATTGGCCAATGGTGGCTGAGGCAGCGCCGCTGGTCACTGCGCCATGCCGGCGGCGAGGGCGGCTGGCAGGTGTCGGGCGCTGCTCATGACTGGCATGGGGTGAGCCTGGAGGTGATCTATCTCGGGCCGTGGCTGGTCGGAGTGAGGCTCGATGGTCGGCCGGTATGGCTGTGGCCTGACAGCGCCGAGCCTGAGGCGCGTCGCGAGCTGCGCCGCCGCTTGCGGGGCGAGCAGGCCTCGAAGGGCGTGTTTGGCTAGGCGGGCGGCAGGTCACTGAGTCGCAGCCGCGAGGCGCGGGCCTGGGAGGCCTGGGAGGAACAGTCGCGATTGTAGTGCAGCCCGCGTGATTCGCGTCGCTGGCGGGCTGCCATGACGCTGAGTCGTGCCAACTGCAGGGCGTGCTGGAGGCGTGCCAAGGGCACGCTGACAGGCTGCTGATGGGCGTCGTGGCACACTGAGCGCTCGAGTTCGCCCAGCGCCTCGGCGGCACTGGCGAGCCCGGCGTCGCTGCGCACGATACCCACCTGACGGCTCATGATCCGGCGTAGCGTCGTAAAGCGTTCGGCGACCCACGCGGGGCTTGTTGCGGCGGTTGCCTGGGCCAGCCAGCCTCGGCTATCCACGTCGCGGTCACTCAGCATGTCAGCGTCTACTGCCGAGCCATCGCGCAGTTGCGCCGCAGCGGCCCGGGCGAATACCAGGCATTCGAGCAGTGAGTTGCTGGCCATGCGGTTGGCGCCATGCAGGCCGGTGCAGGCACTTTCGCCGATGGCGTAGAGGTGGGGCACACTGCTGGCGCCATGCAGGTCGGTGGCGATGCCGCCGCAGCTGTAGTGGGCCGCCGGGACCACCGGGATGGGGACCTGGGTAATGTCGATGCCTCGCGACAGGCAGTGCGCATGAATGGTGGGAAACTGGCGGCGAATGTCGTCGGCTGGCAAGTGGCTGATGTCGAGCCACAGGTGCTGGCCGCCCTCGCGCTGCATCTCGGCGTCGATGGCGCGGGCGACGATATCCCGCGGGGCCAGCTCGCCGCGCGGATCGAGTGATGGCATGAAGCGCTCACCGGCGAGGTTCTTCAATATGCCACCTTCACCGCGCAGTGCCTCGCTGATCAGGAACGGCGCGCCGGTGGGATCATACAGGCAGGTGGGGTGGAACTGCTGGAACTCCAGGTTCATCAGCTCGGCCCCCAGTTCGGCGGCCATCAGCATGCCCTCGCCGCAGGCGGGTTGCGGACTGGTGGTGTGCTGGTATAGCCCGCTGGCGCCGCCGCTGGCCAGCACCGTGTCGTGTGCCAGCAGGGTCAGCGGCTCGCCATCGGCGTTCAGGCAGTGGGCGCCGCGGCAGTGGCCGCGGCTGTCGCTGGCCAGGCGCACGGCGGTCAGGTCGTCGCGCAGGCGAATATTCGGATGGCTAACCGCCTGGGCCAGCAGGGTATCGATCAGCGCGCGGCCGGTGGCATCGTCGGCGTGGATCACGCGACGTACCCCGTGGCCGCCCTCGCGGGTCAGATGATAGGGGTAGGGGGCGCCATCGCTGGTGTCCGGGGTGAACGGGACGCCCAGGTTGAGCAGCCATTGAATGGCGGCGGGGCCCTGAGTGACGGTGAAACGCACTGCCGCTGCGTCGCATAGGCCATCACCGGCGGTCAGGGTGTCGCTGACATGGGCTTCGATGTCGTCCTGAGGCGACAGCACCGCCGCGATGCCGCCCTGGGCCCACTGGCTGGCGCCCTGGTGGTCGCGCAGCGGGCGCAGCAGAGTGACACGGCGCTGCTCGGCCACGCTAAGGGCCAGCGTCAGGCCGGCGACACCGCCGCCAATGATCAGTACGTCACGCATGGAAGCTTCCTTGTCGGGCGCATGGCCGTGCGCCGGGCATCAGGGCGCCGCACTCGCATGGGAACAAGCAGGATAAGGCGTTGGGCGGGTAAGGAAAAGCAGGGGTTGGCTAGGCAATGGTGCCCGGAGCCGGGCTCGAACCGGCACGGTGTTGCCACCGAGAGATTTTAAGTCTCTTGCGTCTACCAATTTCGCCATCCGGGCGGGGGTTCGAGCAGCAGGATCTTGCACAGCGAGGTACAGAGGAAAATGGAGGCTGGAGTCGGAATCGAACCGGCGTACACGGAGTTGCAGTCCGCTGCATAACCACTCTGCCATCCAGCCTCTTATATCGGGAACGGTAAATGCGTATTCCCGAAGAATCATGGAGCGGGAAACGAGATTCGAACTCGCGACCCCAACCTTGGCAAGGTTGTGCTCTACCACTGAGCTATTCCCGCCTGACTCGAGTGCGTATTCTACGCATAACCCGCTGCTTGTCAATCGTTTATTGCCGTTAACAAGGCGGTCGGGACCCCTCACATGGCGCGGCTCAGGTGCGGCCAGGCAGCGCGCAGATACTGGACCATCGACCACAGCGTCAGGGTGGCGGCGACGAACAGCGTGAGTACGCCCAGGTTGGCAATCAGCGAGCCGGGGGTGAAGCCCAGCAGCAGGAAGATCGAGACCATCTGCAGGGTGGTCTTGAGCTTGCCGATCCAGGACACCGCTACCGTGCCACGCTTGCCCATCTCGGCCATCCACTCGCGCAGCGCCGAGATCACGATCTCGCGGCCGATAATGACCAGCGCGGGCAGGGTCAGCCATACCACGTCGTAGCGCTCGATCAGCAGCGCCAGCGCCACCGCCACCATCAACTTGTCGGCCACCGGGTCGAGGAAGGCGCCGAACGGGGTGCTCTGGTCCCAGCGTCGTGCCAGATAGCCATCGAGCCAGTCGGTGATCGACGCGATCGCAAACAGGCCCGCGGCGAGCGGCATGCTCCAACTGAACGGCAGGTAGAACACCACCACCAGCAGCGGAATGAAGGCAATGCGCGCTAGTGTCAGGATATTAGGGATATTCATCGGTGCGTCGCGAGTCCTGGCGGGTGGACGGAAGGCACTATCTTAGCGGTCTTGGCACGATTCATCCATGGACCTCAGCCATGTAGCGCCTGATGAATGGCCTCGGCCAGGCTGGCGCTGATGCCGGGGACCTTGGCGAGGTCCTGGCGGCTGGCCTTGCGCACGCCCTGCAGGCCGCCGAAATAGCGCAGCAGCTCACGGCGGCGCTTGGGGCCGACGCCGGGAATGTCCTGCAGCGTCGAGGTGCGGCGCGCCTTGTCGCGTCGCGTGCGGTGGCCGGTGATGGCGAAGCGGTGCGATTCGTCACGGATGTGCTGGATCAGGTGCAGCGCCGGTGAAGCGCCGTCCAGTGCCAGGCTGCGCTCCACGGTTTCGATGAACAGCGTCTCGAGGCCCGCCTTGCGGGTCGTGCCCTTGGCCACGCCGAGCAGGCGGATGTCGGCGATGCCGAGTTCGGCAAATACCTCGCGGGCCATGTTCAATTGGCCCTTGCCGCCATCGACGACCAGCACATCGGGACGCTTGCCTTCGCCGTCCTGCAGCCGCTTGAAGCGGCGCGTCAGCGCCTGGCGCATGGCGGCATAGTCGTCGCCGGCGGCCACGCCCTCGATATTGAAGCGTCGGTAGTCCGACTTGACGGGGCCCTGGTGGTCGAACACCACGCAGGACGCCACCGTGGCCTCGCCGTGGCTATGGCTGATGTCGAAGCACTCCAGGCGCTGCGGAGTGTGGGGCATGTCCAGCGCGTCGCGCAGCGCGGCGAAGCGCTTGGCCAGCTGCTGCTGGTTGGCGAGCTGGCTGGCCAGCTGCTGCTCGGCGTTGGTGCGTGCCAGCTGAAGCCACTGGGCGCGGTGGCCGCGTACCTGATGGGTCAGGCGCACGCGCTTGCCGGCGTGGGCGGATAGCGCGTCCTGCAGCAGCGCGCTGTCGGGAAGCGAGTGGGTGGTGATCACCTCGGCGGGTACCTCGCGACTCTGTCCCAGGTAGAGCTGGCTGACGAAGTCGCCGAGCAGCGCCTCGCTGCCAAGGTCGAGGCCGTTGCTGGGGGCGTGGTGCTGGGCACCCAGCATGCGCCCCTGGCGCACGCTGAGTACCGACACGCACAAGGCGCCGGGGCGCTCGGCAAGGGCGATGATATCGGCATCGCCGCCCTCGGTGTCGACGAACTGGCGGGCCTGGAGCTGGCGAAGGTGCTGGATCTGGTCGCGCAGGCGCGCGGCCTCCTCGAAGGCCAGCGCCTGGCTGGCGTGCTCCATGGCCGCCGTCAGCTCGTCGGTGACCTGCTCGCTCTTGCCCTCCAGGCACATCACCGCATGCTCCAGGTCACGGCGGTAGTCCGCTTCGCTGATGTAGTCGACGCAGGGGGCGCTGCAGCGCTGGATCTGGTACTGCAGACAGGGCCGCGTGCGGTGGGCGAAGACGCTGTCTTCGCAGTTGCGTATGCGAAAGATCTTCTGCATCAGCGACAGGCTCTCGCGCACCGCGCCGCTGCTGGGGTAGGGGCCCAGGTAGCGGCCATCGTCGCGGCGTGCCCGGGCGCGCTTGTACTCCAGAGCCGGGTAGGGGTGGCGATCGCTGACGAACACGAAGGGGTAGGATTTGTCGTCGCGCAGCAGGATGTTATACGGCGGACGCAGCTCCTTGATCAGCGTCTGCTCGAGCAGCAGCGCCTCGGTCTCGGTGCGGGTAATGGTGACCTGGATGTCGGCGATCCGGCCGACCAGGGCCTGGGTCTTGGCATTCAGGGTGCCGCGAAAGTAGCTGGCGAGGCGTGCCTTCAGGCGCTTGGCTTTGCCGACATAGAGGGTCTCACCCTGGGCGTCGAGCATGCGATAGACGCCGGGCGCGGCGCTGACCGAGGCGAGGAAGTGCTTGGAATCGAAACTCATGGCGAATCACTGGCCGGAACTGCGGCCAGCATACCAGATCGGGGTGATTGGCTCAGGCCTGCTCGCTGCTGCGATAGCCGTCGACCAAGCCGTGACGCAGGCCCAGATGTGTCAACTCGACGTCGGAGTGCACGCCGAGTTTCTCGAAGATCCGGTAGCGGTAGGTGTTGACCGTCTTGGGGCTCAGGTAGAGCCTGTCGGAGATCTCACTGACCTTCTGGCAGTTGACGATCATCATCGCCACCTGTAGCTCACGATGTGAGAGATTGTCGAAGGGGTTGTCGCTGGCTTCCATCTTGGTAAGCACCAGCCGCTGGGCGATCTCGGGGCTGATGTAGCGCTGCCCGGAGAAGATGTTACGGATCGCCAGCACCATGTCGTCGAGCTCGGCGCCCTTGCTGATGAAGCCGCTGGCGCCAGCATCGAGCAGGCGCTGGGCGAAGGTCTCCTCGAGGAAGGCCGTCAGCACCAGTACGCGGATATCGGCCATGCCCTTGGCGATCTTGCGGGTCGCCTCCAGGCCGCCAATGCCGGGCATGCGGATATCCATCAGCACGATATCGGGACGCAGCTGGCGGGCCATGCTGATGGCCTCCTCGCCGTCGATGGCTTCGCCAACTACGGCAATGCCGTCTTCGCCGTCGAGTAACCGGGCGATGCTGGTGCGCACCAGATGGTGATCGTCTGCGACGAGGACCTTTATCAAGTCAGCTCCCGTATCTTTGCGAATGGTGGCGGCATGCGAGCGAATTGCCCGGTCCGGCCAAGCTTAGCTTTAATTAATTCTTTGATCCATAGCGTTATCGTTACTTGCGATGCTGCTATCGTAACTGACGATGACGAGGCCTAGCGGGGTATGGCTTGACGTCATCAAACCCGTTGTATATCATACGCTTCGTCTTGTGGGGAGCGTTCCTTGCACGACCGCCGGTACATCCTTGGTACCTCGTGTGGGGCCTTAGCTCAGCTGGGAGAGCGCAACACTGGCAGTGTTGAGGTCAGCGGTTCGATCCCGCTAGGCTCCACCAAAAAGATTACGTGAATCAGCCGCTTGTCGCACCCCGACAGGCGGCTTTTTCGTGTCGCCGTAAAATTCCCACGGTTTGCTCGGCGGCGGCTGCGCCCCTGCCGCAAGCAGGGGCGCAGCGCTCAGTGTTCTACCCGGCCCAGCAGCAGAAATTCGAGCAGTGCCTTCTGGGCATGCAGGCGGTTGCCGGCCTCCTGCCAGACGGCGGCGCGCGGGTCGTCGAGCAGCGTGGTGCTGATCTCTTCGCCGCGGTGGGCCGGCAGGCAGTGCAGGAATAGCACGCCCTTGGCGGCGCGATCGAGCAGCGCCTCCGTGACCTGAAAGCCGGCGAAGTCGGCTTCGCGCTTGGCTTGCTCCTCTTCCTGGCCCATCGAGGCCCACACATCGGTGGTGATCAGGTCGGCGTTCTCGGCGGCCTGCTGCGGGTCGCGAAGGATGCTGACTCGCTCGCCGGCGGCAGCCAGAATGTCCTGGCGCGGCTCATAGCCCTCGGGGCAGCAGATGCGCAGCTGGAAGTCGAACTGGCGTGCCGCATTGATCCACGAATGGCACATGTTGTTGCCGTCGCCGATCCATACCGCGGTCTTACCGCGCACATGGCCGCGCAGCTCGGTCCAGGTCATCACGTCGGCGAGCAGCTGACAGGGGTGGTAGTCGTCGGTCAGCGCGTTGATCACCGGCACCTCGCTGGCGGCGGCAAAGGCCTCCAGTCCCTGATGGGAAAAGGTCCGGATCATCACCGCATCGACCATCTCCGAGAGCACCCGGGCGGTGTCCTCGATCGGCTCACCGCGCCCCAGTTGGGTATCCCGCGAGGAGAGAAACAGCGCGTGGCCGCCGAACTGGGCCATGGCGGTCTCGAAGGAGACGCGGGTGCGGGTCGAGGATTTCTCGAAGATCATGGCCAGGGTGCGATTCGAGAACGGCGTATAGGTCGGGCCGTGGGTCTTGAGACCGTTCTTGATGGTGATCGCACGCCGAATCAGATAGCTGAGTTCGTCGCTCGAGAGGTCCAGCAGGGTCAGGAAATGGCGAGTCGCCATGGTGTCGCTCCGCGAGAAAAACCCTCATCCTAGCCATCCCTCCGCTGCGGCGCAATGTGGCGGCGGGTGCCGGTCATGGTAGGGGTGTTTTCGGTGCCCATGGATCAGTAGAATGGGGGTAACGCCAAGCCAACCAAACCCGACAGGAGTGCTCATGAGCACCACCGTAGAGAACATCCAGCAGCAGATCAGTGAAAACCCGATCCTCATCTACATGAAGGGCACCCCGCAGCTGCCGCAGTGCGGTTTCTCCGCCCAGACCGTACAGGCGCTGATGGCCTGCGGTGAGCGCTTCGCCTTCGTCAACGTGCTCGACAATCCGGACATCCGCGCCGAGCTGCCCAAGGTCGCCAACTGGCCGACCTTCCCGCAGCTGTGGGTCAACGGTGAACTGGTGGGCGGCTGCGACATCGTGGTCGAGATGTACCAGAACGGCGAACTCGAGACGCTGATCAAGGACGCCGCCGCCAAGCAGCAGGACGACGCCTGATAAAGCGCCCAGCTGCAACTGCCCGGCACCAAGCGCCGCGCTGGTGAGCAGCAGTCCAGGATTCGATACAAAAAGGCCTCGCTGGCGTGACGTCCAGCGAGGCCTTTGATTGATACTGGCACAGCAAATGGCATCATCCAGCGGCGCTCGGCGCTAGTCCTCCTCCATCCCCTGTTCGCGCTGGGCGAGATGCCAGCCGCCGAGGTCCTTGTAGCGGTTGACCATGGCGCAGAACAGCTCGGCGGTACGTTCGGTGTCGTAGCGCGCCGAGTGGGCCGATGAATTGTCGAACTCGATACCCGCGGCGCGGCAGGCGCGGGCCAGTACCGTCTGGCCATAGACGAGACCGGCCAGCGACGCGGTGTCGAAGCTCGAGAAGGGATGGAAGGGGTTACGCTTGATGCCGCAGCGCGCCACGGCGGCGTTGAGGAAACCGTGGTCGAAGGCGGCATTGTGGCCAACCAGCACCGCACGGGTGCAGCCGTTGGCCTTTATCGCCTTGCGCACCGGACGGAAAATCTCGCCCAGGGCTTCCGCTTCGCTCAGGGCGACCTTCTGGCGCAGCGGGTCGTCGAGCTTGATGCCGGTGAAGTCCAGCGCCGACTGTTCGACGTTGGCGCCCGCGAAGGGCGTGATGTGGTAGGCGTAGGTGGCTTCCGGGACGAGGATGCCATCCGCGTTCATGGCCAGCGTCACTGCGGCGATCTCGAGGATCGCGTCGCCCTGAGCATTGAAACCACCGGTTTCAAGATCCACCACTACTGGCAGGAAACTGCGAAAACGCTTAGCCATCAGATCGCGGGCAATTGCCTCGCTCATGCACCTCTCCCTACCCGGTTGACTGATTCCCTGGCGGTTACCCGCTACTGGCTGCGCAAAAGTTTAACAGCTTTGCCCGGCCTTTGCCGCGGCACGGCGGTATTCGTGGCCGCCCATCAGCGCTATAATCGTGCGGTTTCGACGTTCATTTAAAGGAGCCCAGAATGTCCGATGTCAAGAAGGTCGTCCTCGCCTATTCCGGCGGCCTGGACACGTCCGTCATCGTCAAGTGGTTGCAGGAAACCTACGACTGCGAAGTCGTGACCTTCACGGCTGACATCGGTCAGGGCGAGGAAGTCGAGCCGGCACGCGCCAAGGCTCAGGCGCTGGGCGTCAAGGAGATCTACATCGAGGATCTGCGCGAGGAGTTCGTGCGCGACTACGTCTACCCGATGTTCCGTGCCAACACCATCTACGAGGGCGAGTACCTGCTCGGCACCTCCATCGCGCGGCCGCTGATCGCCCGCCGCCTGATCGAGATCGCCAACCAGACCGGCGCCGACGCCATCTCTCATGGCGCCACCGGCAAGGGCAACGACCAGGTGCGCTTCGAGCTGGGTGCCTATGCGCTCAAGCCTGGCGTCAAGGTGATCGCGCCGTGGCGCGAGTGGGACCTCAACTCCCGCGAGAAGCTGATGGCTTACTGCGAGCAGCACCAGATTCCGGTGGATTTCTCTACCAAGAAGAAGAAATCGCCCTACTCCATGGATGCCAACCTGCTGCATATCTCCTACGAGGGCGGCAACCTCGAGGACCCCTGGGCCGAGGCCGAGGAGGACATGTGGCGCTGGAGCGTCTCGCCCGAGGCGGCACCGGAGCAGCCCACCTACGTCGAGCTGACCTATGAAAAGGGCGACATCGTGGCCATCGATGGCCAGGCGATGAAGCCTCACGAGGTGCTCGAGAAGCTCAACAAGCTGGGTGGCGACAACGGCATCGGGCGCCTCGACATCGTCGAGAACCGCTACGTGGGCATGAAGTCCCGCGGCTGCTACGAGACGCCCGGCGGCACCATCATGCTGCGCGCCCATCGCGCCATCGAGTCGCTGACCCTCGACCGCGAGGAAGCTCACCTCAAGGACGAGCTGATGCCCAAGTACGCTGAGGTGATCTATAACGGCTACTGGTGGAGCCCTGAGCGGCGCATGCTGCAGGCGGCCATCGACGAGACCCAGAAGAGCGTCAGCGGCGTGGTGCGCATGAAGCTCTACAAGGGCAGCGCCACCGTGGTCGGCCGCAAGTCCGAGCAGTCGCTGTTCGACGAGTCCATTGCCACCTTCGAGGATGACGCCGGGGCCTACGACCAGAAAGACGCCGAAGGCTTCATCAAGCTCAACGCCCTGCGCCTGCGCATCGCTGCCGGCAAGGGCCGCAAGCAGGACTGATCGCCAGCCGAGCGAGGAGCTACCAATGCTCAAGAAACTGTTATCCGGCCTGCTCGGTGGCGCTGGCGACAAGCCCGCCGCCGAGGCCGAGCCGGTGGAGTACAAGGGCTACCTGATCGTTCCCGACCCCCAGGATCGCGACGGCCAGTACCGCGTCAGCGGCTGGATCCGCAAGCCGGCCGCCGACGGCGAGACCCTCGAGCACCGCTTCGAGCGCTCCGACGTGGTCTCCGGGCGCGAGGCCTGCGAGTCGCTGATGATCAGCAAGGCGCAGCGCTTCATCGACGATCTGGGTGACGCCATCTTCGACAAGTAGTCGCTCTAGTGGCTGTTACACTGCCGTGCGGCGCCCTCCGGGGCGCCGCGCGCGGTTGTGGGGTGCCTATGCGCCCTTTGGCTTAGCGCACGGCTGCCGGGTGGGGCGTTACACTGGGGGTGCCACCAAGGAGCCTGCCATGCGCCTGCTGCATCGTGCCTCATCCTGGCGTGCGCTGTTCGCCGGCGACGCCCCTCCCGACCCCAGCGGCTGGCCGCCGCTACTGGCCCCGTTGGCCGATGCCGTGGCCGCGCTGGGGCCGACGCCGAGCCTTGCCGACGCCAAGGCCTGGCAGCCACGGCTGGTCGAGGCGCTAAAGCGTCTCGACCTGCCGGCCTGGCGTATCAGCCAACTGCTCAGCGACCATAACGACTGGCTCTATCGCCAGGCCGTCGAGCGCAGCCTCAATGCCATGCGCGCGGCAGGCTGGGGCGAGCCGCCGACGCAGTTCTGCGTCGTGACGCTGGGCTCCGCGGCTCGCCACGAGAGCCTGCTGGGGCCGGATCAGGACAACGCCATGATCGTCGAGGACTACCCGGACAGCGCGCATACCGAGATCGATGGTTACTTCCAGGCGCTCGGCGAGCGCATGACCGATGCGCTGGATGAGGCCGGCATTCCGCTCTGTCACGGCCATGTCATGGCGCGCTGGCCGATGTGGCGCAAGCGGCTTGGCGAGTGGAGCCGGCAGCTGGAGATCTGGACCGCTGAGCGCCGCGTCAAGCGTGTGCAGCAGGCCAATATCCTGCTCGATTTTTATGCCGTTAGCGGTGATCCGGCGCTGGCCGACGCGCTGCGTGAACGGGTCGCGGCACTGGTGCCCCGGGCGGCGCTGTTTCTCGACGAGATGGCCAGTTTGCTGGACGAGACGCCGGTGGCCCTCGATCGCCTAGGGCGCCTGGCCGGTGACGATGACGGCGCGCCCCACGAGCGCGCCATCAACCTGAAACGCCAGGGGCTACTGCCGCTCAGCGGCGCCGTGCGGCTGTTGGCCATGCGCCAGGGGTGTCGGGCACCGGACACCCGCGGCCGGCTGGGCGAGCTGGTGATGGCAGGGGTGGTGGATGCCAACCGAGCCACGGCGCTGGGCGACGCCCTGGGGCGCCTGCAGGGCCTGGTGCTGGAGGCCCAGTTGGCCAGCCTGGCGGCCGGTCGCAGCGCCGATGGCTGGGTCGATACGGCGCGGCTCGACGACGCCCAGCGCCTGCTGCTGCGCCACGACCTGCAGGAGATTCGGCGCCTGATCAAGACCGCGCAGTCTCGGCACGGCTAATCGCCAAGGCGTTCATCAGGCGCCTCCGCCAGCTCCATCACCAGGCAGGCGCCGCCCAGGGTAGGGGCGTCCTCGACCCATAGCCGCCCGCC
Organism: Halomonas sp. 1513; assembly: GCA_001971685.1. Classification (NCBI taxonomy): domain Bacteria; kingdom Pseudomonadati; phylum Pseudomonadota; class Gammaproteobacteria; order Oceanospirillales; family Halomonadaceae; genus Halomonas; species Halomonas sp. 1513. The sequence continues at coordinate 2,402,697 of CP019326.1, read as the reverse complement.
GAGGTGGGCGACGATGCCGCGGCTGATGGGCAGGCCCAGGCCGCTGCCGCGGGGGCGGCCACGGGTCTTGCCGGTGTCGTGCTGCTGCTTGATCTGGTGGAATTTTTCGAACACCCGCTCGCGTTCGTCTGCGCTGATGCCGGGGCCGTTGTCCTCCACCGCCAGGCGCCACTGCTGCTGGTGGCGCCACAGGTGCAGACGTACCCGGGGGGCATGGTCGTCGGCGAACTTGCTGGCGTTGTCGAGCAGGTTGATGATCACCTGCTCGAGGCGATCGGGGTCGCCTATCACCCAGGCTTCATCGGCCTCGAGGTCGACGCTCAGCGCTACCCCGCGCTCCTCCTGCACGCGCTGCACGGCGGCCACGCTCTGCTGGGCCAGCGCGGCGAGATCCAGCGGCTGGGGATTGAGGGTCAAGCGCCCGCTCTCGAGGCGCGCCAGGTCGAGGATCTCTTCGATCAGGCGCGACAGGCGCTGGCTCTCGAGCACCATCACGTCGAGGAAATGCGCGCGCTTGTCGTCGGGCAGCGCCTGGCCGTCGCGCAGGATCTCGGCGAAGGCGCGTATCGAGGTCAGCGGCGTGCGCAGCTCGTGGCTGACCATGGCGACGAACTCATCCTTGAGCCGGTCGAGCTCGCGCAGCCGCTCGTTGGCGGCGCGCAGCTCCTCGCCGATGCGGGCGAGCTCCTCCGATTTCTGCTCCAGGCGGCGGTTGTACTCGAGGGTCTGGGAGGTGGTGTCGAGGATGCTCAGCACCGCTTCCAGGTCGAGCGCCTCGCCGCGCACCACCGAGTTGATCAGCACCCGCGCCGAGGCGCTACCCAGCGCCCCGGTCAGCGCCTGCTCGGCGCCGGCAATCACTTCCGGGGGCACCGCCTGCTGGTCGCCGTCGTCGCGTTGGCCGGCAAATACCCGCGTGGCGGCGCTAGCGCCGAGATAGCGCGCCAGCAGGGCTTCCAGCTCGCCGCGGGTGGTCTGGCCCTGCCACAGGCTGGCATAGCTAACGACGGAATCCAGGGCCCCGGTGAACAGCGCCGCCTGAGTCTGCTCGAGGCGGCTCTGCCGCGTGAACAGCGAGACGCCCACCAGCACGCCGACGTTGGCCAACAGGCTCCACATCAGTGAATGGCTGTAGATATCGGCATTCTCGAGGCCGAACAGCGCATAGGGGCGTAGCCAGGCGATGCCCAGCGGACCGGCCTCGACGAAGCTCGGATCAAGCCAGCCGGACTGGGCGAAGCCGGGCAGCAGCAGGGTATAGACCCAGACCAGGAAACCGGCGATCAGGCCGCCGGTGGCGCCGAGGCGGGTCGCACCGCGCCAGTAGAGGCCGATCAGCAGCGCCGGGGCGAACTGGCAAGCGGCGGCGAACGACACCAGGCCGATGGTGACCAGGCTGTAGGAGTCGCCGACCAGTGCATGGTAGAGGTAGCCGAGCAGCAGGATCAGCACGATGGCGACCCGGCGAATGCCCAGCAGCCAGCCGGTGAGCTCGCCCCGCGACCCCAGGTGGAAGCGCGAGGAGCGCAGTAGCAGCGGCATCACCAGGTGGTTGCTGACCATGGTCGAGAGCGCGATGGTCTCGACGATGACCATGCCGGTGGCCGCCGAGAGCCCGCCGATGAAGACCAGCAGCGGCAGCCCCTCGAGGCCCGCCGATAGCGGCAGGGTGAGTACGAAGCTGTCGGGGTCGCTGGCGCCGTTGCCGAGCAGCATGCCGGCCATGGCGATGGGAATCACGAACAGGTTGATCGCCAGCAGGTAGAGCGGAAACAGCCAGCTGGCGCGCTTTAGATGGCGCTCGTCGACGTTTTCCACGACCAGCACCTGAAACTGCCGCGGCAGGGTGAGGAAGGCCAGGAACGCCAGCGCCAGGGTGCCCACCCAGCCCAGCGCGCCGCCGGGCACGGCGTCGAGGCTCAGCGCATCGACCAGCGCGGGATGCTCGGCGGTGCGCGCGAACAGGTCGGCGGGGCCGTGGAACAGCACGAACACGGTAAAGATCCCCACCGCCAGAAACGCCACCAGCTTGACCAGCGACTCGAAGGCGATGGCCGCGACCATGCCCTCGTGGCGCTCGCTGGCATCCAGGTGGCGGGTGCCGAAGAGGATGATGAACACCGCCAGCACCAGCGCCACCCAGAACGATTTGTCGACCCAGAAGCTCTCTTCGGCGAGGCGCAGCTCCGGCGGCGCCGGGTAGTTGACCAGCACCGCATGGCTCAGGGTGATGGCCTTGAGCTGCAGCGCGATATAGGGGGTGATGCCGATCAGCGCGATCAGCGTGACCAGCGCGCCGAGGCTGCCGCTCTTGCCGTAGCGGGCACTGATGAAGTCGGCGATGGAGGTTATGCGCTGGGCGCGGGCAATGCGCACCATCTTGCGGATCAGGAACGGCGCGGCGAGCATCGCCAGGGTCGGGCCCAGATAGATCAGCAGGAAGCTGGGGCCGTACTCGGCGGCGCGGCCGACGCTGCCGTAGAAGGTCCAGGCGGTGCAGTAGACGGCGATCGACAGTGCATAGATGGTCGGTGAGCCGATCAGCGAGCGGCCCTGCTCGGCGCGACGGTCGCCCCAGGCGGCGATCACGAACAGCAGCGCCAGATAGCCGAAGGCTACCGTCAGTACCAGCGGATCGGTCCTCACCGCGAGCCTCGCGGCGGCTCATCGGCGGGCGCTGCTGCGTCGCCATCGTCGTCGCTGCGGGGCGGCGGCTCATGACGATATTCGAGCAGCCAGGCGGCCAGCGCTATCACCAGTGCCCAGGCCACGAACAGATAGAGTGCCAGCCATGATAGGCCGTTGGCGGTGGGGCGGTCGGCAATCAGGATCAGTGGCGGGCTGAACAGCACCAGCGCCACGCCGATCAGCGCGATCAGCCGCTCACCGAGCCGCGGCGTCTTCATGCGCTGGCGTCCTCACGATCGAAAGCGCCGGCCTGCAGGGTCAGTGCCTCCTGCAGGGTGATCACGCCGCGTGCCTCCAGGCGCGGCAGCAGTGCCAGCCACAGCTCGGCGGTGAGGCGGGCATCACCCAGCGCGGTATGCCGGGCGCCCTCGGGCACGCTGAGGTCGAAGCGATCGGCCAGGCTGTCGAGGTCGTGGCCGTCGAGGCTGGGGTCCAGCGCGCGTGACAGCAGCAGGGTGTCGAGTACCGGCAGTTGGAAGTCGACCCCGGCCCCCGGCGGCTGAATCGCCAGCAGGTCGAAGGCGGCGTTGTGGGCCAGCAGCACCGCCTCGCCGACGTAGCGACGAAAGCGCGGCAGCACCAGGTGCAGCGGCGGGGCGCCGGCCACGTCGGCGTCGCGCAGGCCGTGAATCACGGTGCTGGCGGGCGGGATAGGGCGCCCTGGATCGACGCGCATATCGAAGGTGTCATCGGCCAGCAGTCGGGCGTTTACGACGCGACAGGCGCCGAGACTGATCACCGTATCGCCGCGGCGCAGCTCGAGGCCAGTGGTCTCGGTGTCGAAGGCGACGATCTCCAGCGCGCGCAGCGAGCAGGCGGCCAGTTCGGCGTCCGGCGGCGGCAGGTCGGCGATGCCGAAGTCATGGAACTCGGGGCGCGGCGCCTTGTGGGCGGCGGGGGCGCCGACCCGCTCGACGGCGGGCAGCGGCAGGCGCAGGCGGGCGTGCTCGCCGTCCGGATCGGCCAGGCTCCAGGCATCGCTGCCGTGCTGCAGGAGCAGCTCGCCGATGCTGGGTGCCAACGGCAGGCTCTCGAGACGCTGGGCGTGCCACTCGGCCAGGGTGCGCTGGGGCAGCGGCGCGCCGCGCCAGATCAGATCGAGATAGACGCGCCTGTTGCCCAGGCACAGTTCGCCCTCCAGGGCGTGGCGGCCGGTGGCTTGATGGAGCCGCTCGAGCAGCGCCTCGAGCAGCGCCAGCAGCGCCGGGGCATCGCCCTTGAACCAGGCGGGCATGCCGATCGCGGTGACGCGGGGCAGGTCGGGCAGGTGGTCGAGGCGCTCGTTGAGCGACTGCCAGAGGTCGTTGGACCACAGCGGCACCAGGCGCTCGCCCTGCTGCTGCAGGTCGTCGATACGCTGGCCGAGGCGCTCGAGCTCGGCGGTCAGGGCGCGGCTCTCCTCGTCGATGGCGGCGGTGATGCGCGCGCGCAGCGGGTGGGCATCGCTGGCCGGTTGGTCGGCATCGAGCCGTGACAGGGTCTCGGCGGCGCTGGCAAGTCCTGCCCCGTGACGGCGCAGCGCGGGCAGCAGTTCGCCGAGGGCGGCGCGGGTGTGGCTCTCGTCGGTGAGGCTGGCGGTGGTGTCGGTCAGGGTGATCAGGGTCTCGCCCTGGCTCTGGGGCACGCGCTTGAGCAGGCAGCGCAGCCAGCGCTCGTCGCTGGGTACCAGCAGTTCGCGGGGGGCGCCGTCGTCGGGCAGTCTGGCCAGGGCGTCCTGCAGGCTGGCGACCCCGATCAGGCCTTCCAGGCGCTTGCCAAGACCCAGCCCGGGGTGGCCGTCGAACAGCGTCTCGGCGGCGTGATTGAACAGCAGGATGCGGCGGTGCTGGTCGCACAGCAGTAGCGGTGTTTCCAGCACCTGCAGCAGCGACTCCAGCTCGAGGCGGATGCGTGCTGCACTGCGCGCGCCCTCGGTATGGGCGGTGGCCAACTGCTGACGATCCTGGCGCCAGCCCTCCCGCAGTCGCGCCAGGTCGGGGCCGAGCCCCTTGAGCCAGCCTTCCGGGGGGTAGTCGTCGCGGGCGTCGGGGTTGGCTGCCAGGCGTGCCATCTGCACCTGCAGATGGCGCAGCGGGGTGAACAGGCGCCGCTCGAGCACCAGCCCAAGCAGCAGGATCAGTACCCCGCCGCCCAGGCTGCCGGCCCACAGCGCTCCTCGCTGCACGCCGCTGGGGGCCAGCTCGGCATCCAGCCACAGTGCCAGCAGGGCGCCGCTGAAGAAGGCCAGTCCACTGATCAGCAGCCAGATGCCCACCAGGCGCTGGCGGCGGGGCAGGTGGCCGCGGGCGGGGCGCGGTGCCATCAGCCTGCCTCGCCGAGCAGGCCCTGTACCTTGTCGACCAGCGCCTGGGTGGAAAATGGCTTGGTGATGTAGTCGTCGGCACCCAGTGCCAGGCCCTTTTCACGCTCCACTTCGCGCCCGTGGGCGGTCAGCATGATGATCGGCAAGTTGGCATGGGCGGGGTCGGCACGGAGCTGCTCGAGTACGTCGAAGCCGCTGATGCCGGGCAGGCTGATATCCAGCAGGATCAGGTCGGGAGCGCCGTCGGCGATGCTGTCCAGGGCGCTTTCACCGTCTTCGGCGGTGACCACGTCGAAGCCTGCCTGCTGCATCAGAAACTCCAGTGACAGGACGATATTGGGTTCATCGTCCACCACCAGTACCTTGGCCATGGCGGCTCTCCCTTCTGCGATGGCGTATGCGTTGACTGCAGTCTAGTGGCGGGGCGCAGGGAGGGGAAAGACGACCTTGGCAGGAGGTGATAGGGTTAAGCTCCATTCCATCGACACGGAGCGCTCGATGATCAAGGTTCACCACCTGGAAAACTCGCGTTCGCAGCGGGTGGTCTGGCTGCTCGAGGAGCTCGGTGCCGAGTACCAGATCGTCACCTATCGCCGTGATCCCAAGACGCTGTTGGCGCCGGCATCGCTCAAGCAGGTGCATCCGCTGGGCAAGTCGCCGGTGATCAGCGACGAGGCCCATGACGGCCGCGTGATCGCCGAATCGGGGGCGATCATCGAGTACCTGGTGGAGCGCTTCGACGGCAGTGACCTGGTGCCGGCGATGGGTAGCGATGAGCGGCTGCGCTACCGGTTCTGGCTACACCATGCCGAAGGCTCGGCGATGCCGCCTCTGGTGATGAGCCTGGTCTTCTCGATGCTCGGCAAGCCGCCGGTGCCGGCCCTGATACGGCCGATCGGCAAGCTGTTGGGGCAGGGCGTGCAGCAGAAGTTTTTAGCCCCCCAGATCGAGGACCTGCTGGCGCTATGGGAGAGCGAGCTTACACGCTCGAGCTGGTTTGCCGGCGAGACGTTCAGCGCCGCGGATATCCAGATGAGCTTTCCGCTGCTGGCCGCCGAAATGCGCCACGGCCTGGACCGCTACCCGGCAATCAAGGCAGCCCTGGCGAGGATCCGCGAGCGCCCCGCCTATCAGCGCACGGTGGCGCAGATCGGCGAGTTTTCGTCGCCGGGAGACTGAGGAGTCTGCGTTTTATCAAGCGCGCCCTTGATAGCCTGCCTGCAGAAGGCCGACCTGCTGTTCCTGGACGCTGGGTAATCCATAGCGGCTGAGTCGAAAAACGCCGCGTAGCAGCAGGTCGCTGCCTACCGAGAGGTTGTTCGTGGCGACGATGACACGCAGCCGGCGCCGCGAGATCTTGACCTGCTCGCTGGTCGTGTAACCTGGATTGTTGGCAATGTTGCGCAGCGTTGAGAGCGCCATGCCGATCGACCAGCTGCAGAATCGCCGAATCCCCACCTCAGAGGCCGGAATGCGCAGCGTGTAGTCTTGCGCCAAGCGCAGATGATGATGAGCGACGGCCACCAGAAAGCGGATGCCGTCGCGATAGCCGGCATGATCCTGCCAGTCAGGTGTAGTGCTCAGGTCGACGCCACGTGCGTCGAAAACATCTCGCGGCAGCCAGCAGATGCTGCGCTGGCGATCATCCCAGACGTCTTTCAGGATATTGGTCAACTGCAGTCCCTGGCCGAAGGCCAATGAGAGACGCAGAAGCTCGTCACGCTGATCGCGAATGTACGGATTGATGTCTGCGAACAGCCGGGTCAGCATTTCGCCAACGCAACCAGCTGCCACGTAGCAGTACTCGCGCAGGCTGCTACCGTCTTCGAGGCCATGCGGGTTCTTCAGGCGTTCGAAGTCTGCCATGCCGCGGCACATGGTGGTGACGCAGTCGTGTAACGCCGCCTGTTGAGTGGCTGGTAGTTCGCCGAAGGCGCGCAATACGCCAGGTGTCTGTACGATGAGCTCCTGTTCCAGCGGGTCCTGTACCAGTTCGGTGCCGAGCAGTGCCTCGGAGAACGCTTGGGCGGCGCCGGCATCATTCAGCCCAGCCAGCAGGCGCCGGTAGTGGGCGTCTTTCTCGTCGGCCGCCATGGCGGTGCTATCTTCCACCGTGTCGGCAATACGACACAGGAGATAGGCATTTGTGATCGCCGGGCGCAGGGGGGCCGGTAACTGTGGAATGGTCAGGGCAAAGGTCCGCGAGACACCGGGCAGCAGTTTGTTCTGCAGGGCGAGCGAGGCAGGCCTCATAGCAGCGTCATCTCCGATGTCGGGAGCAGGTCTGTGTCCTGCTCAAGCCAGATCATATTGAATGCGTCCGATCGCTGGGGATGGGCGCGAAAAGGCCATGGTCAATAAACGAGGTACACGCTTACTCTAACATGAGGCCAGGCGCTTCGCGTCAACTAGCGGATGCCAGCCGTGTCGCCGATCCATTGGTACCCGCCTGCCAAGGCGTCGTTCCTGCCAATGATCTCAGCCCGGACCACCCGGATCCACTGCCTGCGGTTGATGGCCGAGCGTTGAGCATCAGTGTAGGCGAGCTTATCGATGGCTCACCGGTTTGCTGATAGGCTCAGCATGATACGGGCTACCGGGTCAGAATGGATTGCCGACCAGAACATCTACCGTTTTGTAGTGGCACTCTCAATCTTTCAAGCGATGCCTCGGCATCGGAGGCGCGAGCATGGCTTCTGAAACAGCTTCTAAGGCGCTCTCGGAAACGACGAACGAACCTCACCTGCAGATCAAACTGGCCAACCCGCGAGGTTTTTGCGCCGGGGTCAACCGGGCAATCGATATCGTCGATCGCGCCCTGGATGTATTTGGCCCACCCATCTACGTGCGCCATGAGGTCGTTCACAACCGTTATGTGGTTGAAACGCTACGCCAGCGGGGCGCGGTGTTTGTCGAAGAGTTGGATGAAGTGCCCGATGACGTCATCGTGATTTTCTCCGCCCACGGCGTTTCTCGCGCGGTGCAACAGGCTGCCGAGCGGCGCGGGCTGAAAGTCTTCGATGCTACCTGCCCGCTGGTCACCAAGGTTCACATGGAAGTGCTGCGCTACGCCAAACTCGGCCAGGAGTGCATTCTGATTGGTCATGAAGGGCACCCGGAAGTAGCAGGCACCTTGGGGCGCTACGACACCTCCTACGGCGGGCGAATCTATCTCGTCGAGGATGAACACGACGCGGCCAAGCTGGACGTCGAAGATCCCACGCGGCTGGCGTTCGTGACCCAGACCACGCTCTCAATGGACGATACCGCCAAGGTGATTAGCGCGCTGCGGGGTAAATTCCCCGAGATCAGTGGCCCGCGAACGGATGACATTTGCTACGCCACCCAGAACCGTCAAGATGCCGTTCGCGAGCTGGCCGCCGAGAGCGACTTGGTACTCGTTGTCGGCAGTGCGAATAGTTCCAATTCCAATCGCCTGCGTGAGCTTTCCGAAAGCATGGGTACGCCAGCCTATTTGATCGACAACGCCGAGCAGATCGATGCCGGCTGGCTCGATCACGTGCACAGCGTCGGCGTTACCGCCGGGGCCAGTGCGCCCGAGGTGCTGGTGAAAGGCGTGATCGAGCGGCTGACATCACTCGGCGCCGCGGCACCGATAGAACTGCAAGGCCGCGAAGAAACCGTGACGTTCTCAATGCCGCATGAGCTGCGCCAACAGGTTATTGCTAGCAGCTGATGCAGGTTGGACTCGTCGTGTCCACCCAAGGTGGATCCTTCACCACCCCGCGCTCCAGGGCAGCTTGTCGAGCAGACACGTACGCCACGCATAGCGGCGCACCGCGGAGGATTCTTCCCGGCGAGCCGCTACCGGCTACTTGCTGTCGCCGTTGGCCTGGGTAAAGCGCGGTGCCAGCGGGCCCAGCCACAGCCATACCTGAAGGACCACCAGCAGCGGCATCAGCCACACCGGCGCGCCGGTTACCGCGAGCAGGATGCGATAGATGAAGAACGCCGTGATCCCGGCCAGCAGGCCGACCAGTGGAAACAGGAAGGGGCGCTGATAGCCGGGGCGACGGCTGAGTCGGAACAGCGAGCCGGTGAAGGCCCCGAAGGCGGCGGACATGGCCAGGGGCAGCCAGAATGCATCCATGGGGTAAGCCTCTACGCAATGATGGCGGGCCATCGCCGAGGACGATGTGCTGATGGCAGATTATCGCCGCGCGGCGCCGGTTGCCTTTCGACCTTCGATGTAATTTGCACAAAAATGCCTTGTGCGTAATAGATTTATCGATTTTCAGGCGCCATTATTGGCTCGACGAGCAGTTGCCCGATAAAAAATGAAACGATGGAAAATCGCCGCGTGGTGTTTTCCCAGCGCAAGGAGCCTCTCTCATGAGTGCAATCGTTCTGCTGGTGCTAGGTCTTGCCGGGATGGCCGGGGGGTACTTCGTGTACTCCAAGTTCATCGCCGAGAAGATCTATCGCCTCGATCCTGACTTCAAGACGCCGGCCCACGAGTTCGAGGACGGTGTCGACTACGTGCCCACCAATCGCTTTATCCTGTGGGGCCACCACTTCACCTCGGTCGCCGGGGCTGCGCCCATCGTGGGGCCGGCCATTGCGGTGATCTGGGGCTGGTTGCCGGCCTTCCTGTGGGTGGTGTTCGGTACCATCTTCTTCGCCGGGGTGCACGATTTCGGCGCCATCTGGGCCAGCGTGCGCAACAAGGCCAAGTCGGTGGGTGCACTCACCGGCGACGTGGTCGGTACCCGTGCGCGCAGCATCTTCATGATCGTGATCTTCCTGGTGCTGCTGATGGTCAACGCGGTGTTCGCGGTGGTCATCGCCGGACTGATGATGAACTTCTCCAGCGCGGTGGTGCCGGTGTGGGGCGCGATCCTGGTGGCACTGATCATTGGTCAGCTGATCTACCGCCGGATTCTCAGCCTGCCGGTGGTCTCGGTGATCGGCGTCGTGGCGCTTTACGCGCTGATCGGCATTGGGCCGTCGGTGCCGATCCAGATGCCTGCCGAAGTGGCCGGCTTCTCCGGTAACGCGGTATGGATCCTGATCCTGTTCGGCTATGCCGCCATCGCCTCGCTGCTGCCGGTGTGGGTGCTGCTGCAGCCGCGTGACTACATCAATGGTCTGCAACTGTTCATCGGTCTGATCATCCTCTACGGCGCCATTGTGCTGCTCAACCCGAGCATTGTGGCGCCCATGGTCAACAGCGACGTACCGGCAGGAACGCCATCGATGCTGCCGCTGCTGTTCGTGACCATCGCCTGCGGTGCCATCTCGGGCTTCCATGGCCTGGTGTCGTCGGGCACCACTTCCAAGCAGCTCAACAAGGAAACCGACGCGCGCTTCGTCGGCTACTTCGGTGCCGTCGGTGAAGGCATGCTGGCCCTGGCCGCGATCCTCGCCGCGACGGCCGGTTTCGCCAGCCTGGCAGATTGGCAAGCCATGTACACCGCCTTCGGGGCCGGTGGCGTGAATGCCTTCGTCGAGGGCGGTGCCTTCATGATCCACAACGGCCTGGGCCTGCCGGAAGCCACCGCAGCGACCCTGCTGACGGTCATGGCGGCGCTGTTCGCCGGCACCACCATGGATACCGGCCTGCGCCTGCAACGCTATATTTTCCAGGAGTGGGGCGATATCTATAACCAGCCGTGGATGAAGAAGTCGGCCCCGGCCACCCTGCTGGCGGTGGGTAGCTGCCTGCTGCTGGCCTTCGGTGCCGGCGGCGCCGACGGTACCGGCGGCATGATCATCTGGCCGCTGTTCGGCACCACCAACCAGTTGCTGGCGGGTCTGACCCTGCTGGTGATCACGGTGATGCTGGTGCGCCTGCGTCGTCCCATGTGGTACACCCTGGTGCCGCTGTGCTTCCTGCTGGTGATGACCATCGCCGCGCTGCTCATCCAGCTGCGCACCTTCTTCAACGACGGTAACTACTTCCTGCTGTTCCTGGATATCGTGGTGTTGATTGCCGCGATCATGGTGGCCATGGAGTGTGCGGCGGCGCTCAAGCGCACCCGCGCGGAAATGGCCGAACAGGGTGACTGACGTTACCTAGGAGCGATGTATGCACGACGATCATGACAGCGGTCATGATCCTCGTCGCGAAAGAGTACGGGCCTGGCTGAGCCAGGCCCGTTTCTTCGCCGAGGAGGTCTACTCCTCGCGCTATCGCGGGGCGATTGCCCGGGCCCGCCGCGACGAGGACGACCTGTTCATGCTGCTGGTGTTCTCCGAGATGATGGGGGTGCCCAATCCGGCCGCCTACTACACCCTCGAACTCCAGCCGCTGCTGCTCGAACGTTTCCATGACTGGCACACACGCATGGGGATGGAACGCTCGCCGCTGGATCATTTCAGATGCTGCTAGCGCAGACGGTTTCCACACGAAAGTGAGCCATGGTCCTCGCTTGGGGGAGTGCTCGAGGCTGATCCGTCGACAAGCCTTCGAGGGGGCGCCATGAACCCCTCCCTGGGGGCTACCTGGACCATCCCTGGTCTAGAACCCCCTCTTCGGCTTGTCCCCGGCGCCCCTCGCCGCCGGCCTTGGCGATAGCTTCGCGACATTGGGATAAGTGCACGATGAAAGCTTTATTGCAGAAACGTCTGCTATGGGTAGGCGGCAAGGGCGGGGTGGGCAAGACCACCGTGGCCGCCTCGCTGGCGGTGCTCGCCGCGCGTCGCGAACGGCGCGTGCTGGTGGTCTCGACCGACCCGGCACACAGCCTCGGCGATGTCTTCGACCGCGAGCTGAGCGATACGCCACGGCGCCTGCTGCCCAACCTCGACGCCATGGAGATCGACCCCGATATCGAGGTCGAGGCCCACCTGGCGCGAGTCACCGAGCAGATGCGCCGCTACGCCGCGCCGGAGATGATGAAGGAGCTCGAGCGCCAGATGCGCCTGACCCGACAGTCGCCGGGCACCCAGGAGGCGGCGCTGCTCGAGCGCCTGGCGCGGCTGATGACCGACGACCAGCTCCCCTACGACCTGATCATCTTCGATACCGCGCCCACCGGCCACACCCTGCGACTGCTGACGCTGCCCGAGGCGATGGCGGCGTGGACCGATGGACTGCTGGCGCACAATCGCAAGTCCGAGGAGCTTGGCAAGGTGCTCAAGCACCTGACCCCCAAGCGTGGCCGCGACGTGGCCACGCCCTTCGATGATCCCCAGGAGGACGCCTTCAGTGATCTCGATGAACGCACCCGCGACGTGGCGCAGACCCTGCTCAATCGTCGGCGGCTGTTCCATCAGGCGCGTCGGCGCATCGAAGATCCCGAGCAGAGCAACTTCCTGTTCGTGATGACCCCGGAGCGGCTGCCGATCCTCGAGACCGCGCGCGCCGTCGAGGCGCTGGAGGCGGTCAAGATTCCGGTCGCCGGGACCCTGGTCAACCGGGTGATTCCCGAGGATGCCGACGGTGACTTCCTGCGCGCGCGGCGTGCTCAGGAGTCGGTCTACCTGACCAGCATCGACCAGGCCTTCAGCCACCTGCCCAGGCCGCACCTGCCGTGGCTACCCACCGACGTGCAGGGCATCGAGATCCTCGATGACCTGGCCGACCGGCTCGAATCGCTGGGCTTCTAGCCTCAGGTGACGAGCTCTTCGAGGCGTCGTGTCGGCCAGTGGACCACGGCGGTGTGCCGCACCATGCGCTCGGCGAGTGCCGGGTGTTCATGGCCAATTACCTGGCTGGCGAAGTCCGACAGGAAGCGCGACTTGAGTTCGGCGCGGGCGCGATCGACGCCGATGTCCTGGTAGGGCGTCGAGGCCAGCAGCATGAAGCCGTCGTCTGGGATGCGCCCGGCGCGCATGTTGGCATCGATGATGCCCGCCGCGGTACCGATCGGCTCCGAGAGGTTGGGGCTGTAGGGACCGACGATCAGCGCGGTATTGGGCACGTGCAGGAAGTCGAAGCCCCGGCCGATGCAGATCACCCATTCGCGGTGCTCGATATCCAGGGCGCGGGATACCCCGCGCAGCGAGTCGACGTGTGCCAGGTTGCCCTCCAGCAGCGGCAGCAGGTCGCGCAGCGTGGCCGCCGGCATATCGGGGCAGAGTGCGGTGACGCGCTGGGCCAGGCCATCGGCCTGATCGGCATCCAGGCTGCCGATGTCGAGTACGCTGCCGTCGTCGCCATGGATGATCAGCGCATCGCTGTCGGTCTCGAAGCCGCACACCAAGGGATAGACGTGACGGTGGTCAGCGCCGAACAGCTGCTCGGCCTGGGCGCGGATCTGGTAGGCGTGGGCCAGTGCCGCCTGGCTGTCGCACTCGAACCCGGCACAGCCGCGTGACCGCTGACCGCGGGAGAAGTGGTAGGTGATCAGCATCAGCACCCCGTGGCCGGCGCGGGCGGCTTCACTGACGCTCTCGGCGAGCATCTCGCCCAGGTAGGGCCAGCCGAGGTGGAAGATGCCGCCGAGGTTGCGAAATGGTCGAATGATGCCCAGCGGCGTGCGCGTGGCATGCGGCAGGTGAATCCGTCCGTCCATGCACTTCATCGCTACGATGCGGGTGGGATGCGCGGCCAGGTAGCGCTCCCGGGCCAGCCAGGCCGACGGGCTGCCGAAGCTCTCGGCGTGGTCGCGGGACAGGGTCAGCAGCCACTCGATGCGCTGTGCCAGGGGGCGGTCGTGTATCTGCATGGGCGGCTCGCTGGTATTTGTTAGAGGTCGACTTTGTCCTTGAACTCGCATAGGTCCTCGATCACGCAGCTGCCGCAGCGCGGCTTGCGCGCTACGCAAGTATAGCGGCCGTGGAGGATCAGCCAGTGGTGGGCGTCCTGGCGAAACTCCCTGGGCACGTGGCGCATCAGTTTCTTCTCGACCTCGACCACGTCCTTGCCCGGGGCGATGCGGGTGCGGTTGGAGACTCGGAAAATATGCGTGTCGACGGCGATGGTGGGCTGGCCGAAGGCGGTGTTGAGAATCACGTTGGCGGTCTTGCGGCCCACTCCGGGCAGCGCTTCGAGGGCGGCACGGGTCTGCGGCACCTCGCCGGCATGCTTGTCGACCAGCAGATGGCAGGTCTTCATCAGGTTCTCGGCCTTGGTGTTGTAGAGGCCGATGGTCTTGATGTGCTGCTTGAGGCCGTCGATGCCGAGGTCGATGATTGCCTGGGGCGTATTGGCCACTGGGAAGAGTCGCGCGGTAGCCTTGTTGACGCCGACATCGGTGGCCTGGGCCGAGAGCAGCACCGCGGTAAGCAGTTCGAAGGGCGTGGTCCAGTTCAGCTCGGTGGTCGGCTCGGGCATATGCTCGCGCAGCCGGGTGAATATCGCATGGCGTTTGTGGGCATTCATGACGGTTGGCCGTGTGACGGTGACTGAGAGACGAGGGCGGCGCGGGCCTGCTCGAGCATAGCGCTGGCTTGTTCGATCTGCGCATGGGCGCTGGCTTGGGCGGCCGCATCATGCTGGCGCTCGGCGTGGGCCAACTGCTGGCGCGCCTTGCGCAGCGACTGCTCGGCCGCGTTGACGGCCATGCGTTTCTGCTGCAGCCCCGGTGTGCGCGGCGACGAAGATGCTTGAACCTGACCGAGCTGCCGGTCGAGGTCGTCGAGCTGCGACTGGTGCTCGGCGATGCGTGCCGTCAGGGCCTGACGCTGCGCATCATCGTCGCTGTTCTGACGCTGGCGGGTAAGGCGCTTGAGGGCGGCCGCCAGGCGTACGCGGTTGGCACGCAGTGCGCTGGCAGACAGCGCCGGCGCGGCGCTGGACGCCGCCGGAGCAGCCCTGGTCAGCCGCGCAGCGCGGCGCTGTCGCTTGGCCTCGGCCTGGGCCGCCAGGCGCCGCTGGCGCGCGTCGAAGCGCTTGCGGCCCTGATCGGCGCGATAAGCCAGATAGCGCTGCTGCTGTGATTCGCTGCTGGCCGCCTGCCACTGCGGATGGGGGAGCATATCGATACAGTCGACCGGGCAGGGGGCGACGCATAGTTCGCAGCCGGTGCACTGGTCGACGATCACGGTGTGCATCAGCTTGGCGGCACCGAGGATGGCGTCCACCGGGCAGGCCTGGATGCACTTGGTGCAGCCGATGCACTCGTCCTCACGAATATAGGCGGTCAGCGGCGACTGAGCCGGCTGCTCGAGTGCCATGACGGGGCGCCCGGTGAGTGCCGCCAGGCGCGCCACGGTGCGCTCGCCGCCCGGCGGGCAGCGGTTGATTGCCTCGCCGTTGGCGATCGCCTCGGCGTAGGGGCGGCATCCCGGTTGGCCGCACTTGCCGCACTGGGTCTGGGGAAGTTCGGCATCGATGGCGTCGATCAGGTCGTGCTGGCCCGTCACAGTGGCTCCTCGTTGGGCTCGTCGACAGGCCTGTATTGTACGTGCTTTGCGCTATCACAGGTACCGGCCACGCCGCGCTCCAGCGCATCATGTCGAAGGCGCTGTTAACGAAATCGCCTGTATGGGCCGTAGTGATCGTTGTGGCGCTTGAAGTGATCGATGTCGATCATCTGTGGTGTGGCCCACTCACAAAAACGGGCGCCTGGATATTCCAGGCGCCCGCTACTGCGTTGGCGTAAGCGGTTACACCACGCGCTGGCCCGGTTCGGCGCCGGAGTCCGGCGACAGCAGATGGATGCCGTCGCCATTGCCGGCGGCCAGCACCATGCCTTCGGAGACGCCGAAGCGCATCTTGCGCGGCGCCAGGTTGGCGACCATCACGGTCAGGCGTCCTTCGAGGGCCTCCGGCGCATAGGCGGAGCGAATGCCGGAGAACACCGTGCGGGTCTCGCCGCCCAGGTCGAGGGTCAGCTGGAGCAGCTTGTCGGCGCCCTCGACGTAGTCGGCCTTGGCGATGCGGGCGATGCGCAGATCGACCTTCATGAAGTCGTCGAAGCCGATTTCCGCGGCGATAGGCTCGTCGCTCAGCGGCCCCTTGGGCGTGTCCTTGAGTTTCTGCTCTTCCACCAGGTCCTCCTTGGATGCCTCGATCATGGCATCGATATTGTCGCGCTCGACGCGGGTCATCAGCGGCTTGAACTTGGCCACCTCGTGATCCAGCAGTACCGCGTGGCGGCTGTGCCAGTCGAGGCCGTCGAGCTTGAGGAACTCGCGGGCACCCTCGGCCATGGCCGGCACCACCGGTGCCAGGTAGACCATCAGCTGGCGGAACAGGTTGATGCCCACCGAGCAGATATCGAGGACCTCCTGCTCGCGCCCCGGCTCCTTGGCCAGCACCCACGGCGCCTTGTCGGCGATATAGGTGTTGGCCTCGTCGGCGAGCTCCATCACCCGGCGCATGGCGCGGCCGAATTCACGCGCCTCGAAATCGGCGGCGATATCGTCACCAGCGGCGATGAAGCGGGCCACCAGCTCCGGCTCGGCGCAGTGGGCCGACAGCTTGCCGTCGCCCAGTTTGTTGACGAAACCGGCGCAGCGGCTGGCGATGTTGACCACCTTGCCGACCAGGTCCGAGTTGACGCGCTGGGCGAAGTCCTCGAGGTTGAGGTCGAGGTCGTCGACCCCCGAGGTCAGCTTGGCGGCGAAGTAGTAGCGCAGGTACTCGGGGTTGAGATGCTCGGCATAGGTCGCCGCCTTGATGAAGGTACCCCGCGACTTGGACATCTTGGCGCCGTTGACGGTGACGAAACCGTGGCAGTTGACCCCGGTCGGGGTGCGGAAGTCGGCCCCCTCGAGCATCGCCGGCCAGAACAGCGCGTGGAAATAGACGATGTCCTTGCCGATGAAGTGGTAGACCTCGGCCTCGCTGTCGCGCTTCCAGTAGGCGTCGAAATCGATGCCCTCGCGGTCGCAGAGGTTCTTGAAGCTGGCCAGGTAGCCGATCGGCGCGTCGAGCCAGACGTAGAAGTACTTGCCCGGGGCGTCGGGGATCTCGAAGCCGAAGTAGGGCGCATCGCGGGAGATGTCCCACTCGTTGAGCCCCGACTCGAACCACTCCTGAAGCTTGTTGCTGATCTGGGTCTGGACGTGCTCACCGCGGGTCCAGCGCTTGAGGAAGTCGGCGAAGTCGGGCAGCTTGAAGAAGTAGTGGGTCGAGCTGCGCACCTCCGGCGTGGCGCCGGAGATCGCCGAGACCGGGTCGATCAGCTCGGCCGGCGTATAGGTGGCGCCGCACGCCTCGCAGTTGTCGCCGTACTGATCCTCGGCCTTGCACTTGGGGCAGGTACCCTTGATGAAGCGGTCGGCGAGGAACAGCCCCTTGACCGGATCGTACATCTGCTCGATGTCGCGGGTGGCGATATGCCCGGCGTCGCGAAGGCGGGTGTAGATCAGCTCGCTGAAGTAGCGGTTCTCGTCGGAGTGGGTCGAGTGGTAGTTGTCGAAGGCCACGCCGAAACGCGCGAAATCCGTCTGGTGCTCGCGGGACACCCGCTCGATCAGCGCCTCGGAGGTGATGCCCTCCTGCTCGGCACGCAGCATGATGGCGGTGCCGTGGGCGTCGTCGGCGCACACGTAGTGGCACGCATTGCCACGGCTCTTCTGGAAGCGCACCCAGATATCGGTCTGGATGTACTCCAGCAGGTGGCCGAGGTGGATCGCACCGTTGGCGTAGGGCAGGGCGCTGGTAACGAGAATCTTGCGCGCGTGGTGACGTGGCGAGTTGGACATAGTGGCGATGACGTTCCCCAGAAAATCAGACCCCCGATTGTAGCCATCTTCGCCGCCCGCTGCATCCGTGTGCCGCGCCTGGCCAGCGACATCGACGCCGGCAGCACGTACCATCCGAGTCTGGCAGGCAGCAGCGAGGCACGGCGTGGCACAGCAGGGTTTTCTCCTCACCCGGCACTGGCGGGACACTCCGGCCGGCTGCGAGGTGTCATTCTGGCTGGCCACCGACGCCGGGCCACACTACGTGGTGCTGCCGCCACGCCCGTCGGTGGCTTTCGTGGCCGCCACCGAGCGCCAGCGAGTGGCGCCGCTGCTGGCGCAGGAGCGCGGCGTGGAGCTGCGCGAACTGGCGCTGTGCGATTTTCAACAGCGCCCGGTGCTGGGGCTCTACTGCCGTCACCAGCGCCAACTGATGCAGCTCGAAAAGCGCCTGGCTGATGCCGGGGTCGCGCTGCTCGAGGCCGATATCAGGCCCCCCGAACGCTACCTGATGGAGCGCTTTATCACCGCTGCGGTGCGGTTTGACGCATCGCCGCACGACGGCGGCCGGGTGGTCGATGCCGACCTCAAGCCGGATGCCTGCTATCGCCCTCAACTGCGACTCTGCTCGCTGGACATCGAGACCAGCGAGCGCGGCGCGCTCTACTCGATTGCCGTGCAGGGCTGCGGTCAGCGCCAGGTCTTCATGCTCGACGAGCAGGCCGGCGCCGAGCCCGCTGCTGCGCCAGACGGCATCGACCTGAGCTACTGCACCACCCGCGCCGCGCTGCTGGAGCGGCTCAACGACTGGGTCGCCAGGCACGATCCGGACGCGATCATCGGCTGGAACCTGGTGCAGTTCGATCTGCGCGTGCTGCAGCGCCACGCCGAGCAGCTCGGCGTCCCGCTGCGGCTCGGCCGCGGCGGTGAGGCGATGAGCTGGCGCGCCCACGGCAGCCAGGCCAACCACTATTTCGCCGCGGCGCCGGGGCGGCTGATCATCGACGGTATCGAGGCGCTGCGCCAGGCGACCTGGCAGTTCTCCTCGTTCAGCCTGGAGAGCGTCGCCCAGACGCTGCTCGGTGAGGGCAAGGCGATCGACAACCCCTACCAGCGCATGGACGACATCAACCGCATGTTCGCCGAGGACAAGCCGGCGCTGGCGCGCTACAACCTCAAGGACTGCGAGCTGGTCACGCGGATCTTCGCCAAGACCCAGTTGATCGACTTCCTGCTCGAGCGTGCCGCGGTCACCGGCCTGCCCGTCGACCGCATGGGCGGCTCGGTGGCGGCGTTCTCGCACCTCTACCTGCCGCGCATGCACCGCCTGGGTTTCGTGGCGCCAAACCTCGGCGACGTCGAGGGCGACAACAGCCCCGGGGGCTTCGTCATGGACTCGCGTCCGGGGCTCTACGACTCGGTGCTGGTGCTCGACTTCAAGAGCCTCTACCCGTCGATCATCCGCACCTTCCTGATCGACCCGGTGGGCCTGGTAACGGGGCTCGCCGAGGAGCAGGCGGCACCGGAAAGCGGCCGGACGGTGCCCGGCTTTCGCGGCGCGCACTTCTCGCGCAGCCGCCACGCGCTGCCCGAGATCGTGGCGGGGGTATGGCGGGGCCGCGAGGCCGCCAAGCGTGACGGCAACGCACCGCTGGCCCAGGCGCTGAAGATCATCATGAATGCCTTCTACGGCGTGCTCGGCTCGCGGGGCTGTCGTTTCTTCGATCCGCGGCTGGCTTCGTCGATCACCCTGCGCGGCCACCAGATCATGCAGCGCACCCGCGAGCTGATCGAGGCCGAAGGCCATGCGGTGATCTACGGCGATACCGACTCCACCTTCGTCTGGCTCCAGGGTGCCCACCAGGGCGATGCGGCGGAGGCCATCGGCCGCCGCCTGGCGGCCAAGGTCAACGCCTGGTGGCGCGACCATCTGCGCGCTACCTATGACCTGGAGAGCGCCCTGGAACTGCAGTTCGAGACCCACTATCGGCGCTTTCTGATGCCCACCATTCGCGGCGCCGAAGAGGGCAGCAAGAAGCGCTACGCGGGGCTGGTGGAGGATGCCGAGGGGCAGTCGCAGCTTGTGTTCAAGGGGCTCGAGACGGTACGCGCCGACTGGACGCTGCTGGCCAAGACCTTCCAGCAGGAACTCTATCGACGGATCTTTCTGGGCGAACCTTACCGCGACTTCGTGCGCGACTACGTGGCCTGCACCCTGGCCGGTGAGTACGACGAGCAGCTGGTCTATCGCAAGCGGCTGCGCCGCAAGCTAGGCGACTACCAGCGCAACGTGCCGCCCCACGTGCGCGCCGCGCGCCTGGCCGATGAGCTCAACCAGCGCCTGGGGCGGCCGCGGCAGTACCAGCACGGCGGCTGGATTCGCTACGTGATCACCGTCGCCGGCCCCGAGCCGCTGGAGCTGCGCCGCTCGGCCATCGACTATCAGCACTACCTGACGCGCCAGCTGCAGCCGGTGGCGGATGCCATCCTGCCGTTCGTCGACGATGACTTCAGCGCCTTGATCGACCGCCAGTTGGGGCTCTTCTAGGCACCGCCGGGCATCGCCGATGGCGGCGTCTCGCCGTTCATCAGCGCGCGGCGCAGGCGGCCCAGGGCGCGGCTGTCGAACGCCACCCCGCAGGCGTCGAAGACCTCTTCCAGAAAATCCTTGCGCCGCCCGCGCAGCGGGCCGACCAGCACCGCGGCCAGGCTCAGGGTCTCCACTAGCCAGGACCGTTCGCTCTCGCTGAGCCCCGCTAGGGCGCGTGCCTGGCGCGGCCAGTCGACGTCCAGCGCGCGGGTCTCGTGATCGAAGACATCGAGCAGCCGCGACAGCAGGTAGACGTGATTGGCGTGGGCGTCCTGATGGCGCATGATCATTTCGCCGACGCCGTGCAGGATCGCCTCCCGGGCGCTATCGCTCAGGTCCTGGGCCGCGCCCTCGAGCCTTGCGATCAGGCTGTCGATGGCGAAGGGACCCAGCGCGTTCTCGCGGGCCTGGCGCATGATCCAGTAGCTGATCAGGCCATTCCATACGGCATAGAGTGGGCCGGTGACCAGCGGCAGCAGCCCGCGCAGCGCCATGCGCCCGAAGATCCGCCGCATCAGAATGCGCAGTACGAAGCTGGTGACGCCGACCTTCATGCGATACAGCAGGGCGCGGGCGGTGAGCTTCCAGCGTTTCATCTGAGCATAGGGGTCGATGCCGTAGACGTGGTCGCGGGGGCTGGGGAATTCCAGCGCCACCCGCGCCAGGCCCCGTTTGATCAGTAGCCCGTGGGCGCCGTGCCGGAGCGGTACCTGGGCAAGATCGCTGATCTTAAGCACCCCGCGCAGGGCGTTCCAGTATAGGAACAGGATCTCGATGGCGCTGACCACGCCGGCGACGGCAAAGAAGCCGGCCCAGTAGGGCAGTTGCTCTTTGAGCGTCATGTCCTGCATGCCGTCGGCGATGACCTCGCGCATGTACCACTCCATGCCGCCGATCAAGGCCCCGGAGAGGATGCCGGCCAGGGCGGCGTAGAGCACCGTGCGCCGGCAGGCGCGGACCAGCGCGCGGCGTTCGGCAGCGGTGCGCGGACGCGCCGGTACGTCGCGATGCGAATTGCGCTGCGCCAGATAGTCGCCCGCCCAGCGCTCGAGCACGCTGGGCTCGGAAACGTACTCTTGGTGCGGCGCGGGCGGGTTCACGACTCGCCTCGGTAGACGCCAAAGTGGTCGAGGCCCTGGTCGGCGAGCTGTAGCGCCTGCATGCGGCTCATCACGCCCTGATCGCAGTAGAGCAGGTAGCGTCGGCGCGGCAGCCTCGGGGCGCGCCGGGCCAGTTCGAAGAAGGGGATTGCCAGCGGCTCGCCGCGGGGCAGGCGGAGTGGCGCGGCGTCGCGCTCCTCGGGGTGGCGAATATCGATCACGGTGGCGTCGCCGGCCTCGGCCAGTGCGCGCGGCGTGGCGATCTCGTCGATCTCTCCCAGCACAGGGGCGCTCTCCAGCAGGCGGTCGCTGCGCGTCATCTTGGCGGCGGCGATGGCGGCATCGAGCACCGCCTGATCGAAGCCCGCCTCGGCGGCCTCGAGCTGCGCCGGGCTGGGGCGCACGTGGGGGCGGTTCGAGATCACGCCGCAGTACTCGGGGAGCCGTTCGGCGTAGGCGGCGGTGCCGATGCGGCGGGCGTCGGCAATGATCGTCTGCTTGTCGCTGGCGATCAGCGGACGCAGGATCGGTCGCTCGCTGACCGCATCGATCAGCCCCAGGTTAACGAGGCTCTGGCTCGAGACCTGGGCCAAGGCGTCGCCGGTGACCAGCGCGGGGATCCGCGCTCGGGCGGCGACCCGGTTGGCGGCGCGCAGCATCATGCGCTTGAGCACCACCCCGGCCAGGCCGGCCGGCACTCGGCGATGGATCTCGTCGACCACGCCACCGAAGGGTACGCTGATGAAGTTGACCCGGTGCGAGGCGCTGTACTGCTGCCAGAGGTGGTGGGTGACCTCGCGTACGCCTTGCTCGTGGGCCGGCCCACCGAGATTGAAGAACAGGAAGTGGGTCTTGAGCCCGCGGCGCAGCAGCCGCCAGGCGGCCACCGGCGAATCGAAGCCGCCCGAGATCAGCGCCAGCGCCTGGCCCTGGGTGCCCAGCGGGTAGCCACCGAGGCCTGCCAGGCGCCGGCTGACCAGCAGCAGGCGCTGATCCTTGAGCTCCAGGCCCACGTCGAACTCGGCATGGCGCAGATCGACCCGCGCGCTGGGCACGGCCTCGAGCAGGGCGCTGCCCAGGTAGCGTTCGAGATCTTCCGAGCCGAAGTCGTGCCGGCCGCGGCGCTTGACGCTGACCCGAAAGCGCCGGCCGGGCAGTACGTCGCGCCATAGCGCTACCAGCCGCTCGGCGGTGGTGGCGAAATCGGTAAAGGGATACGCCTCCACCACCTGGATTTCCTGGATGCCGGAGATACGCGTCAGGCTGGCTTCGACGGCGGCATGTGCCGCGTCATCAAGATGCGCCGAGGGGCGAACCTCCAGCGCGTCCCAGTGGTCGGCGACCCGCACCCGCGTGTCGAGGTGGCGCAGGCTATTGCGGATATTGGTGCGCAGGCAGCGCACCATCTCCTTGCGCACCGCGCGGGACTTGATGGTGATTTCGCCAAACAGCTTGATTCGATAGCGCATGCGCTTCACTTCGAGGAGACACGAACGCGTCATGGTAGCAATCCGCTGCCACGCATCGCCAGTTGGCTCGCCAAGGGCCTGAGACCACTGCAGATAGCAGCCCCGCTCGGAGCTGATCCGGCGGTAGGCCTACGAGGAGGCGCTGTAAACCCGTCCCTGGGCGCTACCTACGCCATCCATGGCGTAGAACCTCCTCTTCGACCTACCGCCAGCGCTCCTCGCTACAGCGGCTGCAACGCGCGAGTCAGGGCAGTGGAATATCGTTGACCTTGTGCGGGCTGTGATAGCCGCGCTGCACCGCCGGCCGGGCGGCGATCTCCAGATACCAGCGTTTGACCGCAGGGTAGGCGTCGAGATCGATGCGCTGCCACTCGAAGCGCGACACCCACGGCCATACCGCCATGTCGGCAATGGAGTATTCGCCGGCCAGGTAGCTGCGCTCGTTCAAGCGGGTATCCAGCACGCGATAGAGGCGCTGCGCCTCGTCGAAGAAGCGCGCTTCGGCATAGGCCGCCTTGCCGGGGTTGAAGTGCAGGAAGTGGTGCGCCTGGCCGAGGATCGGCCCCAAACCGCCCATCTGCCACATCAGCCACTCCATGACCCGGTAGCGTGGCTCGCCCTCGGCGGGCATAAAACGCCCATGGCGCTCGGCTAGGTAGTACATGATGGCGCCCGACTCCATCAGGGTGACGCCGGTGTCGTCATCGCGCAGGGCGGGGATCTTGTTGTTGGGGCTGACCGCGAGGAACGCCGGGGTGTGCTGCTCGCCCTGGGTGAGGTCGACCGCATGAGTGCGGTAATCGAGTCCTAGCTCTTCGAGCAGAATCGAGACCTTACGGCCGTTGGGGGTGGTCCAGGTCCAGAAATCGATCATGCGCGCAGCCTCGTGGCGAAGGGGATCGAACGGCCAGCGTCGCACAGTCGCGGTGAACTGTCATGGTGAGGATGTCAAACGCTGTTCGAAAAGTGTTGACGCAGGTCTAAAAGCGGTGATATCTAGCGCTACCGGCAATTCGTGCCGGGCCTATCAACGCTCTTCGAGGGTTCGTGAACATGCCTCTGCGCCGCTGTTTACCCATTCTGCTGGTGGCTGCCTTCGCCACCGGCTGTGCCAGCAATACCATTGCGCCGCGCTATACCACCGACAATCCCGATGTCCTGCGGATTGGCGGCGATCGTCCGGCCAACCCGGACCGGCGTACCGAAAACGCCGGCTCCTTCTGTCTCGAGATTACCGAGCGCTGGAGCGAGCATGGCAAGACGCCCGATGGCCAGACACTCTGGGCCAAGGACACCATGCGCAAGGTCGTGCCCTGCCGCTGACTATCTCGGCTGGGCCCATCTCAGCGACCCCGGTGTGATCGTCACACCGGGGTCGCTGCGTTTAGTATGCTGTGACGTCCTCGATCCCGACCGGAGCAACGCCTATGTCCACGACGCGATTCGACCACCTGGTGGTAGCCGCCGCAAGCGTGAGCGCTGGCGTCGACTACCTCGAGCGCCAGCTTGGCGTACGGCTGCCCAAGGGCGGCGAGCATCCGCGCATGGGCACGCACAATCACCTGATGCGGCTCTCGGCGAGCAGTTTCGTCGAGGTGATCGCCATCGACCCCGACGCCGCGCCGCCCTCGCGGCCGCGCTGGTTCGGCCTCGATGATCCCCATGTGCGTGCCAGCCTGGCGGCGTCGCCGCGCCTGTTGACCTGGGCGGTGAACACCCCCCGGCTCGATGCGCTGGCGCTGGACGAGGTGCCGCTGGGGCGCATCGAGCCGATGAGCCGCGGCGCGCTGAACTGGGATATCACCGTTGCCGCCGACGGAAGCCTGGCCGCCGGCGGCCTGCTGCCGGCGGCGCTGCAGTGGCATGGCGATACGCATCCCGCAGCGGGCATGCAGGATCTGGGCTGTCGCTTGACGCGCTTGACACTGTATCACCCGCGTGCCGACTGGCTGGCAGCCTGCCTGCAGCGTCTGGGTGCCGCCGAGCTGGCCCGGGTCGAGCCGATCACAGACGCTGACGATGCCTGGCTCGAGGCCGAGCTGGAAACGACGCTGGGGCGTCGGGTCCTCAGCAGCCGCGACGCCCAGCCGGTGGTCAGCGCGTGATGGCGCGCATGGCGACGTTGCGCCGTTTGTCGCTGCGGCCCGCGATGGCGCTGGTGGTGGCCATGATGCTCGGCGTCAGTGGCTGCGGCGGCGACAGTGAGAGTCAGGTGCCGCTCTACGTGCTGGCCGGTGAGGGCAGTGCCCATGACGGTGAGCGCGTAGTGACGCAAGGTGTGGTGCGACGCTTCGACGATCCGCTGCACTACTGGATCGAGGATCAGGATCTCAATCGCGTCGAGCTGTTTCCTCATGACGCCGTGGCAGAGTACCTCGGGCAGCAGGTGCGCGTGACCGGCACCTTTCGCCTGGGCGAGCGCGGCGGCCGCCGCTTGACGGTGACGCGCCTCGAGGCGCTGGGCGAGTAGCGCAAGCGGCTACTCGCTTGTGCCAGGCGGTACGCGTCGCTGCTCGGCCACCAGCAGCTCCTGGCCGCCGCCCGGCAGGCAGCCGTCGCCCTCCTGGGCCAGCAGCGGGCGCAGGATCTCCTGCATGCCCTTGAGCACCTGCACCGGCAGTGCCGAGGTGAAACGGAAGCTGTCCGAGGCGCTGCCCGGGACGAAGGCGGTCAGGGTCCCGAAGTGGTCGTCGCCCAGGTAGAAGACGAAGGTGGCGGTGCGGTTGCGGGCCTGGGAGCTGAGCACCTGTCCGCCGCGCCCCACGGTCTCGAAGCGGTTGTTGCCGGTACCGGTCTTGCCGCCCATCACCAGCGGCATGTCCTCGTCGAGGCTGAAACTGCCCTGCAGGCGCCGTGCGGTGCCGCCCTCGACCACCTCGGCGAGGGTGCTACGCAGCACCGCGGCCACCTCGGGTTGCATGACCCGCTGGCCGCGGGTGCCGGCGGGCACCAAGCGGGTCTCGTAGGGCGTGTCGGCGGCGAAGTGCAGATCATCGATGCGCAGCGTCGGCAGGCGCACGCCGTCGTTGAGGATGATCCCCATCAGCTCGGCCAGGGCCGCCGGTCGGTCCCCCGAGCTGCCCACGGCGGTGGCCAGCGACGGCACCAGGTGGTCGAACGGATAGCCGAGCCGCGCCCAGCGCTGGTGGATATCGAGGAATGCCTCGACTTCGAGCATGGTGCGGATGCGCACATCGCGGGCGTTGCGGTGGCGGGTCTTGAACAGCCAGCCGTAGACCTCCTGGCGCTCGCTGCGGCTGGCGTGGGCGGCCTCGCCGAAGGTGGCCTCGGGGTGATCGAGCAGATAGCCGAGCAGCCATAGCTCCAGCGGGTGGACCCGGGCGATATAGCCCTGATCGGAAAGATCGTAGCTGCCTGGGGCATAGCTGCGGTAGAGCGAGCCGATGCGCTGCTCACTGAGCGTTTCATGGGGCAGTCGCTGGCGGATGAAGGCGGCAAAGCTGGCTTCGTCGGCCTCCGGGAACAGATAGCGGTGAACCGCCGCCAGGCGTGGCGCGGTGGTGCGCAGGCCGTCGAGGAACAGCGCCAGCCGCTCGTCGCTCTCCTTGCCGCGGTACTTGTTCCAGAAACGCTGCAGGAAGACCCGGCCTTCACGGTCGGCGAAGCGCTGCAGGTAGTCCTGGCGGCGCGGATCCTGATCGTCTTCGAGCAGTTGGGTGCGGCGCTCGTTCTGGTGGATGCTATAGCGCACCAGGTCACGCAGCAGGCGCACGAAAGGCAGGTTGAGGGACTCCTGCATCGACTCGCTCAGCGTCGGGTGGCGGCCGTTGTCCTCGCGGCGGAAGTTGCTGAAGGTGTGACGGCCGCCGCCGGTGAAGAAGGCCTCGTGGGGGCTGGCCGAGTAGCGTCGCTGCATGGCCTCATCCAGCAGGGTGCGCAAGTCGAGGTCGGGGCTGGCGATCAGTTGATCGATGACCCAGCGGCTCAGCGCGTCCTGGCGGTCTAGCTCGATAGCGCGCAGCGCGTCGCTGGGTTGGCCGGCGTGGCGCTGATGCAGCTCGGCAATCACTTCCAGATAGGTGGCCAGCACCCGCAGCTTGGCGGTGGAGCCCAGCTCCAGCTTGCTGCCCTCGTTGATGTCGAAGGGCTGGCCGGTATTGTCGGTCTGGATGCGAACGCGATAGCCATCCTCGCCGCGCTCGAACAGCGTGAAGCTGTAGTTGACCTCGGCGGTATTCTCCGCTGACAGCAAGCGCTCGCCGAACAGCCCGATCTGTTCGGCGAACGCGGGATCGGCGAGCCGGTAGAGGTAGTCGGTGACCTGGCGCTGCACCTCGCCGTGGAGGGTGGTGCGTGCCGAGAGATCGAGTCGATCGAGGTCGTAGAACGAGGTGCCGAGCAGGCTGCCCAGACGGCTGCGGGCCACCTGCAGCCCCTTGTCGCGCTCCACCTGCAGGCGCACCGGGTCACGGGCGAAGTCGCGGAAGCTGAGCCGCTGGACCAGCGCGGCATCGCGCAGCAGCGGATCGATCACCTCGGCCTCGGCGAGGATCCGCAGATAGCTGTCGGTGAGCCGCTCGAGGCTTTGGCGCCCGGTGGTCAGGTACCAGGAAGGGCGGCGCTGGGCGATCATCAGCGCTACCACCTGGCGCAGTGCCAGGGCCTGCTGCGGCAGATTGCCAGGGCCGTTGAAGCCGGGTACCAGCAGCTGGTTGAAGGCGTCGAAGTCGGCATCGAACCATACCCAGAGGCCGTCGCCGATGCCATGCACTTCGCCGTAGCCCGGTGCCGCCGAGAGCGGCACGCTGTTGAGGTAGTCGAGCGCCACGTCCTGGCGGGCAGCGAGGGTCTGTGGCCCCTGGCGATAACCGCGTACGCTGGCGGAAATCATCTGGCGCAGTTTCTCTCGCGCCGAGCCGGTCATGCCATGGGGAGAGTGGCGGTACTTCTCCACCTGGGTGGCCAGCGTGCTGCCGCCGGATGACTGCCCCGAGAGGTCCAGGGCGCGTCCGACCTGGGACATCGCCGCCTTGGCGAAGCGCGGCCAGTCCACCGCCGGGTTGGCGTAGGGTGAGCGGGCGTCGAGCAGTTCGCGGTTCTCGATGAACAGCAGCACCTGCAGGACCAGCGGTGGGACGGCATCGAAATGCGGGTAGTGGCGCTGCGGGTGGCGGAAGGCGTATAGCGTTTCCCCGCGACACTCCTCCAGCGTCAGGCCGGCGCGGGTCTTCTCGGCGTAGGGTGGGAAGAACCCCCGCTGGGTGTAGTCGAGCAGCGCCGGCGAGAAGCGGGCCTGACGCTCGACCACGAAGTCGCTGGCGCGCAGGCGCGCCTCGAACTGCGGCAGGCGAGTGTAGCCGAGGCGGATGTCAAAGGGCCCGTACTGCGGAAACACGATGCGCTCGCTGGGGCCCGGCGATAAGGTATAGGTGAGGGTGCCGGCGAAGCGTGACAGCTCCTGGGCCTGAAAGTGTGAGGTGCGCGCCTCGGCGACCAACAGCGAGGCCAGGCTGATCGAGATCAGCGCCATGACGATCAGCAGGCTGTTGCGCAGCCGGTGCCGACGCCTTACGGGTTGCGGCAGCGGCACCAGTTCACCGTGGCCCGCTGGCGGCTGCCCTGCATGAGACGAGACGGTTGCGCTCATGTGCCACCCCCAGCGCATACGTAGCCCGACAATGTGATTTCGGCATAAGCTTCGCCTTACTTTGTAGCGTAGCCTGCGCACGCAAAAGTGGATGCCTTTATTTCTTATTTCTCATGGTCGACACAGGGACGAGTGCTATGAACCACACCACAGCCGAGTTGCGGCGCCATCTGCGGGATGCGCCACATCTACCGCGCGCCGAGGGGCGCATCGCGGCCATCGACCTGGCGCGGGGTGTGGCAATCGCCCTGATGATCGTCAGCCATGCGGTGAGCGGGCTGCTGGGCCTGCGGCTGGTGCCGGAGTGGGGCATGGTGCCGGTGCACCTGATCACCAAGTTCTCCTCCTCGCTGTTCATTCTGGTGTTCGGCATTGCACTCGCCGTGGCGTTCTTGCCCCATGCGCGCGGCGCCGGCTGGCCGCGTCGACGCCTCAAGCTGTGGCTGCGCGGCCTCGAGGTGCTGTTCTGGTACAAGGCGCTGACCGTCGTCGAGATGCTGCCGCTGTATGCTCCGGAAGATATTCTCGCCACCCTGCTGTGGAACAACTTCGCGATCTGGGTCGAGATCCTCGGCTTCTATGCCATCGCCCTGATATGGGTGCCGCTGGCCCTGCCGCTGTGGGCACGTGCCCCGCTGTGGAGTCGCCTGGCGGCGATGGTGCTGGTCACTGCGCTGGCGGCTTGGCTGCAGGGCGTCGACTTCGGCGGCAATGACATCCTCAAGGCGCTGCTGGTCGACCATGAGGATCATTACGCCTGGGGACAGCTGTCGCGGGCGCCGCTGATCATGGCCGGGCTGCTGATCGGCGAGGCGCTGCTACGCTGCTATTTCACGCCCGCCTGGCGGCGGCGTCTGGTAATGACCCTGCTGGGCCTGGGGGGCGTCATGCTGGCGGCATTTTTCGTGCTCGCCGCCCTCGCTGGCGAGGTGCACGCTGCGCTGATGGCGGTGGCGCGCAACGTCGGCAAGCATCCCCCAGAGCTGGCCTTCATGCTGTTCAGCGTGGGTGGGGCGCTGGTGATCCTGGCGGCGGCGCTGGCCGGCGGCGAGCGCTTGTCGCGAGTGCTGCTACCGATCACCCTGATCGGCTCGGATGCGCTCAAGGCGTTCATCTTCCATATCGTGGCGATCTTCCTGGTGCTGCGCTTCCTGCTCGACAGCTGGCAGGTCTACAGCTATCCCCAGGTACTGGGTATCGGCGTGGCACTGGTGCTGGGGGCAGCGGGCTGGATCGCCCTGACGCGCTGGATAGGAGCCAACAAATGATATATCGCGCGATCTGCTGCCTGATGCTGCTGCTGGTCAGCAGTGCTCTCCACGCCGCAGGGATGCACGCTGACTGGTACTACCAGGTCGACAAGCGCAGCGCCTGGCAGGCGCCGCTGGAGACGCGTCTGGCGGAACTGGAGCGCGATTTTTCGGGCGAATTCGGGGTCTACGTCCAGGATCTGCACAGCGGTGAGGCGCTGTCGTGGCGAGCGGATCGTGACTGGTACCTGGCGTCGCTGATCAAGGTGCCGGTGGCGGTGGAGGCGTTCGCTCGTCTCGACCAGGGCGAGCTGAGCCTCGACGAGCGCCTGACCCTGACCCGCAGTGACTACGTCGACGGCGCCGGTCAGACCAACTGGCAGGAGCCGGGCAGCCGGCTGACACTGCGCTTCCTGCTCGATGAGATGCTCACCGTCAGCGACAACACCGCCAGCGACATGCTGATCCGTCGGGTCGGCCTTGCCGCGAGCAACCGCCGTGCCCGGGATATGGTCGCCGCGGCCGGCGGTGACCCCGCCCAGTTGGGCGAGATCACCAGCCTGCTCGAGGTACGCCACGCGCTGTTCGGCGAACTGCATCCCGATGCCCGCGACCTCGGCGGTATGGACTATATCGCGCTACGCCATAACGACGATCTCGCCACCCGCGTGACCGCCTTCGCCGAGCGCCTGGGGGTGGCGCGGGAGGAGCTCAAGCTGGACACCTACGACGCCGCCTTCGATGCCTACGAGGCCAGCGCGCTCAACGGCGGCACGCTGGTGGCGTTCGGCGAGCTGCTGGCGACCCTGGCGCGCGGTGGGCCTAGTCAGGCCGGCTTGAGCGCTGCCAGCCGCGAGGCGCTGCTGGCGGTCATGCGGCGCACCCGCTCCGGCGAGGCGCGCCTCAAGGCCGGATTCGGCGATGACGTGGTCTATGCCCACAAGACCGGCACCCAGCATCGCCGCACCTGCGATGCCGGCATTGCCCAGCGTGGCGGCCAGCGTCAGGTGGCGGTAGTGGCCTGCACGCGCGGACCGCTGGACGTGGTTCCCCATGAGCGGCTACTGGCCGAGGTGGGGGCGGCCATCGAGGCGAGCGGCGTGCTAAGCTTGCCAGTCCCATTCATAGAGTGATGTTCAGGAGGTCCTACCATGGCCCGCGCCAGCGCACGTCATATTCTGGTCGACAGCGAAGAGAAATGCCTTGCCCTCAAGCAGGAGATCGAGGGCGGCAAAGACTTTGCCGAGGTCGCCAAGGCCCATTCGTCCTGCCCGTCGGGCCGCCAGGGCGGTGATCTGGGCAGCTTCGGCCCCGGTCAGATGGTGCCCGAGTTCGACAAGGTGGTGTTCAGCGCCGAGCTGAATCAGGTCCAGGGGCCGGTCAAGACCCAGTTCGGTTATCATCTGCTGGAAGTCACCGAGCGCACGTGATGCTTTGCCTGATGCCCAGCGAGGTCGTCGCTGGGCGCCGTTCTCATGAGGAGACCGCCATGAATGAAGAAGCCTTCAATCTGAGCCTGCGCAAGTTTCTCAAGACCGTGGGCGTCAGTTCGCAGCGTGAAATCGAGCAGGCCGTCGACAAGGCCCGCGCCGAGGGGCGTATCAGCGGCAACGAGTCGCTGCCGGCGACCATGACCCTCAACGTCGAGGGCCTCGACCTCACGGTCACCTTTGATGGAACCATCGAGCTTGAATGACCTGCATCAGGCATCACTGCTCGCCGACCCGGACACGCGCGGCGCAGCCACCGAGCCGGTGATCCGCATCACCGGGCTTGACAAGGTCTATGCCGGCGGCTTTCATGCCCTCAAGTCCGTCGACCTGAGCATTCATCGCGGCGAGATCTTCGCTCTGCTGGGCCCCAACGGTGCCGGCAAGACCACGTTGATCAGCGTGGTCTGCGGGCTGGTCAATCCCAGCGGCGGTGAAGTGCGGGTCGATGGTTACGACAATGTGCGCGACTACCGCCAGGCGCGGGCGCTGATCGGCCTGGTGCCACAGGAACTGACCAACGAAGCCTTCGAGACGGTATGGAATACGGTCAGTTTCAGCCGTGGGCTGTTTGGCAAGCCGCCGGATCCTGGCCATATCGAGCGGGTGCTCAAGTCGCTGGCGCTGTGGGACAAGCGCAACAATCGCTTGATCACCCTGTCCGGCGGCATGAAGCGTCGGGTGCTGATCGCCAAGGCGCTCTCCCACGAGCCGCGCATCCTATTCCTCGACGAGCCCACCGCGGGCGTCGACGTCGAGCTGCGCCGCGAGATGTGGCAGGTGGTGCGCCAGCTCAGCGACAGCGGCGTGACCATCATCCTGACCACCCACTACATCGAGGAAGCCGAGGAGATGGCCGATCGCATCGGCGTCATCAACGGCGGCCAGATCGTGCTGGTGGAGGAGAAGGCGGCGCTGATGCGCAAGCTCGGCAGCAAGCAGTTGACCCTGGACCTGCACACGCCGCTGGCCGAGGTGCCGGCGGCCCTGACCCACTACGACCTGCAGCTGGCCGCCGACGGCAGCCAACTGATCTATACCTACGACGGCTCGGAGGAGGGCAGCGGTATCACCGCGCTGCTCGGTGACCTCGATACGGCGGGTATTGCCTTCAAGGACCTGCATACCCGCCAGAGTTCGCTGGAGGACATCTTCGTCGACCTGGTCAAGGAGCGCTCATGAACCTCTATCCGGTGCGCGCCATCTACGCCGCCGAGATGGCGCGCACGCGTCGCACCCTGCTGCAGAGCATCGTCTCGCCGGTGATCTCCACCTCGCTCTACTTCGTGGTGTTCGGCGCCGCCATCGGCTCGCGGATCAGCGAGATCGACGGGGTCAGCTACGGCGCCTTCATCGTGCCCGGCTTGATCATGCTGATGCTGTTGACCCAGAGCGTCTCGAATGCCTCGTTCGGGATCTTCTTCCCCAAGTTCTCGGGGAGCATCTACGAGCTGCTGTCGGCGCCGATCTCGCATGTCGAGATCGTCATTGGCTACGTCGGCGCCGCGGCCACCAAGTCGATCCTGCTGGGGCTGATCATCCTCGCTACGGCGGGTTTGTTCGTGCCGCTGGAGATCGCCCACCCGCTGTGGATGCTGACCTTTCTGATCCTGACCGCGGTGACCTTCAGCCTGCTGGGTTTCATCATCGGCATCTGGGCCGACGGCTTCGACAAGCTGCAGCTGGTGCCGCTGCTGGTAATCACGCCACTGACCTTCCTCGGCGGCAGCTTCTATTCCATCGACATGCTGCCGCCGGTGTGGCAGACCCTGACGCTGTTCAATCCGGTGGTCTATCTGGTCAGCGGGTTTCGCTGGAGTTTCTACGGCATCAGCGATGTCAGCCTGGTGGCCAGCGTGGCGATGATCCTGTTCTTCCTGGCCGTGTGCCTGGCGGTCATCGCCTGGATGTTCCGCAGCGGTTACCGCCTCAAGCCGTGAGCGCTGGCTCACGGCCACTTCAGCCCTCTTGTTCAAGCGTGATCTATGCCCGTACTGCACAGCATCATTCATCGCCTGGAGCCTAGCGGCGACAACGACCGCCTGGTGGTCAGGCCCGCGCCCGACGTCCACCCCGAAAGTGCGGTCATGGCCGAGCTGGTGGCCGCCATCAGCGATGCCTACAACCCCAAGCCCAAGGGCTGGGGCGCCTTCGCCGAGGGCGAGGCGTCGAGTCCGCTGGCCGGCTGGTTGAGCGCCTATCTCGACGCTCAGCGCGACTTCGCCGATGTCACTCGCTCGATCGCCGAGCGGCTGGCCGGCCTGCTCGAGGACCGCCTCTCGGTGGGCGGCTATCTGGTGTTCGACCACAGTCGTCGCGGCGAGGCGGAGAGCCTCAGCCTGGCACTGCTGCAGCAGCGACAGGGTATCGGGATCGACGCTGCGCACCAGGCGGTGCCGGCCGCCCAGCTCAATCTCGGCCAACTGACCCTGGCGGCGCGCATCAACCTCAGCCAGTGGCGCAGCGACTCACCCGGCGTCCAGTACGTCTCCTTTCTCAAGGACCGCGGCGGCAAGAAACTTGCCGAGAGTCTGGTCGAGCTGCTCGGTGTCGAGGAGAGCATCGATGCACCCAGCGAGACCCGCACCCTGCTCAAGGCGTTCAGCGACTACGTCGAACAGGGCGACTTCGACGAGGACGCCAGCCGCGAGAAGACCGACGCGCTGGTCGACTATGCCAGCGAGCAGCTCAGCCGCGGCGAGCCGATCACCCTGGATGAGCTATCGGCGCTGGTCGACGAACAGCAACCCAAGGCGTTCTACGAGCATATTCGCCACGCCGACTACGGGCTGGCGCCTGAAATTCCCCCCGACAAACGCACCCTCAACCAGTTTCGGCGCTTCACCGGACGTGCCGCGGGTGTCTCGATCAGCTTCGACTCTCACCTGCTGGGCTCGAGCGTCGAGTACGATGAGACGCGGGAGCGCTTGATCATCAAGACACTGCCCAGCCAATTGCGCGATCAGCTCAAGCAGCGTCAGAAGGGAACCTGAAATCGACTATACTTGTCGCTAGTAGGAGACAGATAGGCTTTATACCGAGGGGGACTACCTCGGGAATCGTTCACAAGGAAGGGGAGCATCATCATGCAACGCCTGTATTTTCTAGCACCGAATGCCGATACCACCTCGGACATTGCTGACGAGCTCAATCAGATGGGGCTTACTAAGGATGACCTTCACGTGGTAGGCCGCAACTGGAAGCCACTGGAGCGTGAAGGCGTGCCGGTGGCTACCGTGCGCGAGACCACTGACGTTATGAACGCCCCCAAGCGCGGGGTGCCGGTCGGCGCCGGACTAGGCGCCGTGCTGGGTGTCGTCATTCACTTTGTGCTGGGGCCGAGCCTGGTAGTGATCGTGCCGGCGATGGCGGTGTTCGGCGGCCTGTTCGGCCTCTGGACCAGCACCATGGTGGGGGTCTCGGTCAAGGACGTGAAAGTCAGCAAGTACAAGCGCGAGCTCAACCGCGGCGCGCTGCTGATGATCGCTGACGTCCCCAGTGACAAGGAGGAGACCGTCAAGGAGATGGTGCGTCGCCATCACCCCGAGGTAGTGATCGATAAGATCACGGCTCGGGACGATGCCCGGCCGGTCGGCCAAGGCCACTGACGGAGCCCGTGGCGAATGCTCGATGCCATTCAGCAGTTCTTCCAACGCGCCCTGGCCGAACCCGAGGCCAGGGCGGATCGCACGCTGACCCTGGAGCTCGCCACTGCGGCGCTGCTGTGCGAGGTAATGCGCGCCGACTATGCCACCAGCGAGGCAGAACTCGACACCCTGCGCCGCATGCTGGTCGAGCGCTATCATCTCAGCGACGCCGCAGTCGATGAGTTGATGGCGCTGGCCCAGCGCGAGGTCGAGGACGCCGTTGACCACTACCAGTTCGTCAGCCTGATCAAGGAGCACTACGGCTACCCCCAGCGCTGTGAACTGGTGCAACTGATGTGGCAGTTGGCCTGGGCCGACGGCAGCATCGACCCACTCGAGGAGCACCGTATTCGGCGCCTGGCCGACCTGCTGCACGTCGGTCACAGCGACTTCATCCTCGCCAAGCTGGCGGTGCAGAACGCCCGTGGAGCCGATGACCCGCGCCCCTGAGTGCGCACTATCCCTGTTCCAGCACTTGAAAGGACGCCTGCCATGGACAAGGTATACCTGATTCTCAAGATCCTGATCACGCTGATCATCGTGGTGCTGTTCGTGCAGAACATCCGCGTGGTGGAGATCAATTTCCTCGCCTGGAGCCTGTCGCTGCCGCTGGCGCTGTCGATGGTGCTGATCTACGTGCTGGGGATGGTCAGCGGCAAGAGCCTGATGGCGCTGTTGAAGCGCCTGCGCTCGCGTGAGCCGAGGCGCTGATGGGTCGACTAGTCGACGGTGGTGATCACCGCATGGCGCGGGTCGACGTGCCAGGCCACCCCGACCCGATCGCTATGCTCCAGTTCGGCAATGACCTGCCCGCCGAGCAGCAGGATGATGGCGCCGACCTCGAGGCTCAGCAGCACCACGATCAGCGTGGCCAGCGAGCCGTAGACGACGTTGACGAAGGATATCTGGGCGAAATAGACCACCAGCAACAGCCTGACCCCTTCCCACAGCAACGCGGCCACGAACCCGCCGATCAGTGCACGCCGTAGTGCGATGCGCACCACCGGCAGTACCTTGTAGACGGCGCTGAACAGTGCGAATACGCCAACGAAGCTGAACAGGTTGAGCGCCGCCTGGGAGAATCCGACCAGCGGCAGCTCGCGGCCGAGGATTGCCAGCCACAGGTCGTTGATGGCGCTGGCCATGGAGGCCATCAGGGTAAGTCCCAGAATCCCGCTGCCTAGCACCAGCATGAAGGCGTAGGGCAGCAGCGCCGAGACCCAGGCACTGCGCCGACTGGGATTGTCGGGTTGGTGGAAGATGATCGCCATGGCATCCTCCAGCATGCGAAAGGCGAACGAGCTGAACAGCAGCAGCACCAGCAGGCCCAGGGTGCCGATGGCATCCCGGGATGCGACCAGGGCGCGTACGGCATCGAGCAGGATATCGGCATGCGCCGGCGCCAGGTGCTGCGTCTGTACTGTCATCACCGCGAGCAGCTGCTGCTCGTTGACGATTCGGGTCAGCAGCACGGCGACCAGCGCCAACAGCGGTACCACCGAGAGCAGCACGTTATAGCCTACGCCGCCGGCCAGCAGGATGCCGCGATTGCGCATAAAGGCGGCTATGACACGCCAGGCAAAGCGGGCAAGATGTGGCAGCAGAGTGGCGAGCCAGCGGCGTGTGGGTTGCATCAATGACTCCTGATGGATGAAACGGCTATGCTATGCGTCATCATGTGTTAGTGGATGGATGAGCAAGCCGGTCGTTCAGGGTACTCTCCACCGCGACCGCCATCCATCAGCAGGGAGCTTGACGATTGCACGACGCAGGACACATCCCCGGTACCTGGCGCCATACCCTCGCGTTCATTGTCGCCTTTACGCTGCTGCTGGGTCTGGGCTGGCAAGGCATGCGCGTGCAGCAGGCGCTGCTGACGGCCAACCACGAGGTCAATCGCAGCCTAGAACTGATCACCGTCATTCAGGACATGTTGCTGACCCTGCAGGATGTCGAAACCGGCGAGCGCGGCTTCGTGATCACCGGCCAGACCGCCTACCTTCAGCCCTACCATCAAGCCCTCGAACGGATCGCCACCGAGCGCGAGTCCCTGCAACAACTGCTGGCGTTACGCGGCGTGGCCGATCAAGCACCCCTGGAGGAACTCGATGAGTTGATCGCGCGGCGCCTCGAGATCAGCGAGGCCAATATCGCCGTGCGCGAGAGCGACGGTCTGGAAGCTGCCTCGCTACGCCTGCTGGCTGCCGGGGGGCGTCAGACCATGGAGCGTATACGACTCACCCTCGGGCAGCTGGAAGTCGATGAGCGCGATCGTCTGGCGGCAGATACCCAGCGCGCCGAGTCGCAAGCGGAGCAGCTGCGCTGGCTGGGGCCGCTGGGTGCCCTGCTGGCGGGGGGGCTGCTGCTGGCGGCGTTCCTGACGGTCAACCGTAATCTGCGTCTGCGGCGAGGGCTGGCGCTCGAGGCGCTGCAGCGAGAGGCGCGCATGGAGGCGCTGCTCGAGGCGGTGCCCGACGAGCTCTATCGCATCGTGCCCGGTGAGGGGGTGCATCACCTGACGGATCGTGCGCAGGCTCAGCTGCCCGTCGAGTCAGGCTTTGCCGCCGAGCTGACCGAGCGGCTCGGCGAGGGCGACGACGAGCTACTGCACAGTTTCATGTGGCAGGCCCCTAGCGGTGACGAATTCGAAGTGCGCATGCTGCCGACCCGCGACGGTGAGTATCTGGCGGTATGTCGCGATGTCACCGACCGGCTGCGCAGCCGGCGGCGGCTGCGCGACCAGCAGACCTTCTTGCGCAGCGTCGTCGATGCCGATGAAAACCTGATCTTTGCCCGCGACGTCAGCGGCCGCTTCCGCATGTGCAACCAGGCCTTTGCCGCCTTCCTGGGCGTCAGTCCCGAACAGCTGGAGGGGCTGTGCGCCGCCGAGCTCCGCCATGGCCAGTGCATGCTGCCGCTGATGGCCGGCGATAGCGAGCTGCTGGCGGGCAAGCCTGAGCAGCGCGCCATGGCGCTCGAGGTGCAGGACGCCGAGGGCCGGACCCGCTGGCTGCAGCTACTCAAGCGGCCGTTGACGCTCTCCGACGGCAGCCGCTACCTGCTGGCGGTGGCGGTGGACATCACCGAGCGGCGCGAAATGGAACGCATGAAGGCCGAGTTCATCGCCACCGTCAGCC
This sequence comes from Halomonas sp. 1513, assembly GCA_001971685.1. Taxonomy (NCBI): domain Bacteria; kingdom Pseudomonadati; phylum Pseudomonadota; class Gammaproteobacteria; order Oceanospirillales; family Halomonadaceae; genus Halomonas; species Halomonas sp. 1513. The sequence continues at coordinate 2,364,876 of CP019326.1, read as the reverse complement.
ATGAGCTGCGCACGCCCTTGACCGCCATTCGCGGGGCAGTGAGCATGCTCAATAGCGGGATGGTCGGCGCCCTGCCCGACGATGCCACCCCGCTGCTGGAGATCGCCGATCACAATAGCGAGCGGCTGGTGCACCTGATCAACGACATCCTGGATATCGAAAAACGCGAGTCTGGGCGGCTGTCGTTCCAGTGGGAAACGCTGCCGCTCAGCACGCTGATCGAGTCGGCACTGCGCGATAATTCGCCGCTCGCGGCAAGTTTCGAGATTACCCTGGAGGCCGAGGGGCCGCCGCTGGACGACTGGGTGAGGGTCGACCGCCATCGCTTCGCCCAGGTGCTGGCCAACCTGATCTCCAACGCCTGCAAGCACTCGCCGCCCGGTGGCCGGGTGGTGGTTGGTCAGAGGCGAAGGGACGCTGGACTGGAGGTGTCGGTTACCGATCATGGGAGCGGCATTCCCGTGGCGTTTCAGCCGCGGGTCTTCGACCGCTTCGCCCAGGCCGATGCCTCCGACCGGCGGCGTATCGGCGGCACCGGGCTGGGCCTGGCCATCACCCGGGCGCTGGTCGAGGAGATGCACGGCACCATCGATTTCACCTCGACGCCGGGTGAGGGCAGCCGTTTCTGGATCTGGCTGCCGCGCCTCGAGGCATCGTCCGTCAATGACGCTAAGGAGACCCCATGAGTGAAGCCGCCGCTGGTGCCAGTGCGCCGCGTATCCTGATGGTCGAGGATGAGGAGGACATCGCCTTCCTGATCCGTTTTCTGCTCGAGCGCAACGGCTATGCAGTGGAACATGCCGCCGACGGGCGCCAGGCGCTGGAACGCCTGAGCGAACCAGTTGCCGATGGCGATATCCCCGATCTGGTGCTGCTGGATATCATGCTGCCCTATCACGATGGCCTGGAAATTCTCGAGCGCCTGCGTGCCCAGCCGGCCTGGCAGGCGGTACCGGTGCTGATGCTGACGGCCAAGGCGCGGGAAGCCGATATCGTCCGCGCCCTCGAGCTGGGCGCCGAGGACTACGTGACCAAACCCTTTCAACCCGACGAGCTGCTGGCGCGGCTGCGTCGCTCGATGAGGAAACGTTGATGCGTGGGGCAAGCGTGTGTCGCTGCGTGGGGCTTGTGGCGTTGCTGATGATGGCCGGCGCCAACGCCATGGCCGAGGAGCGCCGCGTCGAAGGCGAGATCTCCTACCGCTATGACAGCCTCGACAGCGGCTTTGTAGACTGGCAGACACAGCGACTCGACCTGCAATCCAGCCGCCCCGGTGAGACCACCTGGTACGCGGCGGCGCTGCGCGAGCGGCGCTTCGGCAGCTGGGATGAGGGGGTCGAACTCGGCGCCGCCATTCCCCTGGATGAAAACTGGGTACTGCAGCCCGAGGCGGGCCGAACGTTCGCTGCGGATTTCCTGCCCAAGTGGTATGCCGACCTGCGCCTGCAGCGGCGTCTGCCGCAGGGGTTCGTGGGCAGCGCGAGCGTGCGCCGCACCGAGTACGACGCCTCCCGGGTGGACCGCCTGGCGCTCGGCGCCGAGCGCTACTGGGGTAACTGGCGTGCCGGCTACACCCTCAACGTCAGCGATGTCCAGGGTGCCGGCAATCCGGTGGGGCACGCCGTGGCACTCGATCACTACTACCACGAACGCAGCGTAGTCGGCGTGCGTGCCGGCACCGGCCGTGAAGAGGAGGGCATACCGGGGGGAGAGGTAATCACCAGCGACGTGACCTCCTTCGCCGTGCGCGGCCGTCACTGGCTGGATGCCGACTGGGCGCTGTCGTGGGAGCTGGGCACTCTCAGCCAGGGCGATCTCTACGATCGTCACGGCATCCAACTGGGCGTGCGACGCGCCTTCTGAGCTTGAAACCGCTGTGACGCTGATCATGGCCGCCCCGGTTAGGCTCACCAGCCTGCCGGACGATCCCGTCCTGCGACTGGCGGTCTACAGTGCACTGGCCCTGGCACTGCTGACCCTGCTGGTGATGTCGCAGGTGCTGGTGCTCTCCGAGCTGGCGGCCCGGCGTGAGGTGCGGCGTCAGGCATTCATTGCCGCCTGGCGACCCCACCTGGCGGCCTGGAGCATGCAGGCCGAGGAGAGTGCGCTGCCGTCGCCGCCGCGTGGCCGCCGCGAGCGGATGTGGTTTCTGCTGCTGTGGAGTCGCATGCAGCGTCAGCTGCGCGGCACCGCCCGGCAGCGGCTCAATGTCTTGCTCGAGCGTCTCGGCATGCTCGATGCCGTGGTCGGGTTGCTCGAGAGTCGCGCCGTGCATCACCGCCTGGTGGCCTTGACCTGCCTGCGCTACCTGGCGGATGTCGCGCATTGGTACGCCGCTTCGCCGCTGCTCGAGTCGCGCAATGCGGCGGTATCCCTGGCTGCCGCCCAGACGCTGGTAGCGATGGATGCGCGGCGCGCCATGCAGCGCATCCTGCCGCTGATCGCGTCACGTCGCGACTGGGCGCTGCCGCGTCTCGAGGCGCTGTGCCAGCAAGCCGGCCGCGATGCCGTCAGCGGCCCCTTGCTCGAGCAACTGGACACGCCGCAAGGTGACACCGGCCGCTGCGTGGCGCTGCTGTCCTGGGCCGAGCCGAGCCAGGCCGCCTCCTGGGCGCGTCGCTTCCTGGCCGAGCCGCCGGCCAGCGGGGAGTGGCAGGGCCATGATGTCGAGGCGCGCTGTGCGGCGCTGCGCAGCCTCGGCGAGCTGTGCGACCCGCGAGACCGTGAGCGGCTGGTCGCCGGCCTCAACAGCGAGGCGCCCACGGTGAGGCTTGCGGCGTTGGCCGCCCTGCGGCGCCAGGCCAGCGCTGCCGATGCGCCGCTGCTTGCGGCGCTGCTGGAGGATGCCAACTGGTGGGTGCGTCAGGCAGCGGCGGATGCACTGGTCTCGTTACCGGGGATGCGCAGCGACAAGCTGATCACGCTGCTCGAGGGGCTGAACGACCGATATGGCCAGGATGCCCTGCGCCGTGCCATGGCCGAAGGAGGAATTTGATGCAAAGCGTGGCGGCGATCGATTGGGTGTGGTGGGGGCAGGTCGGCTTTATCGGTTATTTCGTGCTGCTCAACGGCGGCTACCTGGTGCTCAACCTGCTGTCGATGATCAGCTTGCGGCGCTATATGCGCCAGCGCGCCGAGCTCGGTGAGGACGCCCCCTATCTCGGCGTCGAGCCGGCGGTGTCGGTGCTGGTGCCGGCGTATAACGAGGCGGCGACGATTCGCACCTCGATCCTGTCGCTGCTGCAGATGCAGTACCCCGAGTTCGAAGTAGTGGTGATCAACGACGGCTCCAAGGATGAGACCCTGGCGGTGCTGAGCGAGGCCTTCGAACTCGAGCCCTATCCCGAGCCGCTGCGCCGCACCGTGCCGCACCAGGAGGTGCTGGGGGTCTATCGCTCGCGGCGCTATGCCAATCTCAAGGTGCTCGACAAGGCCAATGGCGGCAAGGCCGATGCGCTCAATGCGGGGATCAATGCCGCCCGTCACGGGCTGTTCTGCGCGGTGGATGCCGACTCCATCCTGCAGCGCGACAGCCTGCTGCGAGTGGTGCAGCCGTTTCTCGAGGATGAGCGCACCGTGGCGGCGGGGGGGACCGTGCGTATTGCCAACGGCTCCAAGGTGCGCGGCGGTTTTCTGCTCGAGGCGGGCATCCCCGACAACCTGCTGGCACGCTTCCAGATCGTCGAGTACCTGCGTGCCTTCCTGTTTGGGCGACTCGGCTGGTCGCCGATGAATGCGGTGCTGATCATCTCCGGTGCCTTTGGGCTGTTCGATCGGCAGCGGGTGATGGATGTCGGCGGCTACAGCACCTCGACGGTGGGCGAGGACATGGAGCTGGTGGTGCGCCTGCACCGCTATCACCGCGAGCAACGCCTGCCGTATCGCATCCGCTACCTGCCCGACCCGATCTGCTGGACCGAGGCGCCCGAGGACCTGGGTACCTTGGGACGCCAGAGGAGCCGCTGGCAGCGCGGGCTGGCCGAGAGCCTGAGCCGCCACACGCGACTGGCCACCAGCCCACGGGGCGGGGCGCCGGGGCATCTGGCCTGGCCTTTCATGACCCTGTTCGAGTGGCTGGGGCCGCTGGTCGAAGTGGCAGGCTACCTGTTCATGATCGTCGGTTTCAGCATGGGCATCATCTCGCCCCTGGCGCTCACGGTGTTCCTGCTGGTGGCGATCGGCATGGGTATCCTGCTGTCGGTCAACGGCCTGCTGCTGGAGACGCTGTCGTTTCGCGTCTATCAGCGGCGCCGTGACATGCTGCGCCTGTTCCTGGTCGCGATACTCGAGAACTTCGGCTATCGCCAGCTCAACACCCTGTGGCGCTGCCGCGGGCTGTGGCAGTGGTTTGCCCGCCGCAAGCACCAGTGGGGTGCGATGAAGCGCAGCGGGCAGTGGGGCAGTGAATGAGCGCTAGTTGGCGTCGAGGAGCGTCTCGACCAGGCCGTTGAGCTGGCGCTGAAACTGGCCGCCGGGAGACGGCGGGTTGGGGTCGGCGGTGATGGCAATCGTCAGTGCCCGCTCGGGCACCACGAACAGTGCCTGCCCGCCGAAGCCGCGGCCATAGTAGGCCGCTTCGCCGCCCAGGGTGGTGACGAACCAGCCATAGCCATAGCCATCGTTGGTCCAGGGCGAACTGCCGCGAGCGGTCCAGGAGCGCTCGACCCAGTCCTCGGGCAGGATGCGTTGACCGTTGAGCTGGCCGTCGTGACGATACAGTTCGCCGATCTGTATCAGCGCGCGCGGCGATAGCAGCATGTCGTTACCGCCGAAGTAGATACCTTGCGGGTCGCGCGCCCAGGCCGGAATGTCGATCGATAGCGGCTCGCCGAGTAGCCGCCGGGCGAGTGCCAGCGTCGACTCGCCGCTGGCCTGGGTCAGGGCGGCTGACAGCAGGTGGCTGGAGCCGGTGGAGTAGAGCATGCGACCGCCGGGCTCATCGACGAAGGGGCGGCGCAGGGCATCGGCGACCCAGTCAGGGCTCGCCACCCAGGCCCCATAGTTGCCGCCTGAGGTGCGCTCCAGCCCGGCCTGAAGTGCCAACAGGTGGCCAACGGTAATCTCGTTGACGCGCGAGTCGGCATCGGCTGGCACGCGATCGCCTAGCAACTCGACCAGCGGCTGATCGTCGTCCTCGATCACCCCGGCGTGAATGGCTGCGCCGGTGAGCGCCGCCAGCACGGTCTTGGAGAGTGACTTCACATTGGCGGGAGTGGTAGTGCCAGGGCCGCCCTGATGGTGCTCGAGGACGATCTCGCCGTCATGTGCGACCACCAGTGCATGCACCCTGTCGAGTCGCTGGGTGGCGTCTCGCATCTCGGTCAGCGCCTGCTCGGAGGGCGCATCGGCGGCTGCGCCAGCCGCCATCAGTCCGCACAGTGTCACGCCGGCGAGTATGGCAGTGAGGGGTCGCATCCATGCCTGTGACACGGCGAGCATAGGCGCATCTCCTTGAAGTGGTTGGCCTGGTTTGAGCTCGCTGCGAACGCGTTGGTTCCCTGGTCGCGGCCAGTTGCCCGGGCGCTACCGGTGTGCAAGGCGGATGAGGGCTGCTAGGCTGGAATGGCCGGCGGCATGAACGCCGGCCGATCTGGGCAATGCCGTGCCGTCAGGATGACGTCGCGCTGCCCGCTTCCGACTCGAGATGCAAGGAGTGCCACCATGCGCAGCATTATCTATATCATTGGCCTGATCGTGGTTGTGATGTTCGTCTTGTCGCTGCTCGGCTTGCGCTGAGCCGCGTCGCGGGTGTCGATATGTTGGGCAAGTACCGCTATCGAATGCTGCTGGTGCTGGGCACCTTGCTCACCGTTACCCTGCTCTGCGGATGCGCCGCACGGGTCACACCCGCGGTCGACATCGACACGCCGCAGCCGGTCTATCTGGTCGATCACGGCCGCCACGCCAGCCTGGTGATTCCTCACCGAGAAGGCCTCACGCGCTACTCCTTCGGCGAGTGGGACTGGTACGTGGAGGGCCGGCGCGGGACCCTGGCCGGGCTCTCTGCCTTGCTGTGGCCGACCGACAGTGGACTCGGACGCATGGATCACGACATCACCGAGGCCGCACCGCTGCCCGCCCGGGTGACCCCCGAGGGGCGCCAGCGGGTCTATGAACTTTCGGCGGAGTCCGAGCGCGTCGAAGCGCTGCGACAGCGCCTCGATGCCTTCCACGCCGCAGCGCCGGAGCCCCCCGTTTACAGCGAAACCTTCGGGCTCTACTTCGTACCCTACGACCGCGACTATTGGGCCGGGCACCAGTCGAACCTAAAGGTCGTCGAGTGGCTCGAGGAGCTGGGGCTGGACGTCCAGGGCTCGGCCTGGCTATCGCGTTGGCGAATCACCCCGGTCTCATCGAACTGAATCTTCTTCACCTGAGTCATGGCGGTATGTCCTGCGATGGATAACAATTCGTTGCAATGACTTTCTTGGTCGCCGTGAATGTGTATGCTGAACGAGTGAGTCTTACCCTAGCGTCGTGCGAGCGATGGCGGCGTAAACGCAGTTGACTAAGGGGAATCGATAGATGGCACAACAATCAATGAGTGAACTCTCCCGCGACAACCGGGTGCGCATCCTGGCCGGGGTGGCAGCGATCGCGCTGGTCTATGCCTTGATTGCCAGCTCCGGCGCGAGCTCCGCACGCGAAGAGCGCGATAGCCTCGAGGAGCGGGTCGCGGTGCTCGAGGGCGAGAACGACGCGCTGCGCAGCGAAGTCGACACGTTCGCCGAAGCCCAGGGCAGCGTCGAGGAGGCCCAGCAGCAGCTCGAGGCGCTGGAAGCCGACGCCGAGGCGGCCCGCGAGCGCCTCGCCGAGGTAGAAAACCAACTGGCCGATAGCGAAGCACAGCTGGCCGATCAGGAGGCCGCCTACGAGGCGCGTCAGGCCGAGCAGGAAGAGGAGCTCGACGCACGGCGCCAAGAGCAGGAAGAGGAGCTCGAAGCCCGCCGCGAGGAGCAGGAAAACGAGCTGGCGGCACGTCGCGATGAGCTCGAGGCACAGGTCGAGGAGCTCAACGAGCAGGCCCAGGCGCTGGACGAGCAGGTCGCGCAGAAGCAGGCCGAGCTGGAAACGCTGGAAGCCCAGGCCGAAGAGACGCGCGAGGCCCGCGACAGCGCGCGTGACTCGTTCGAGGCACTGGAGGAGCAGATCGCCGAGGCCGAAGGGCGTCACGCCGAGCTGGAAAGCCAGGTCGAGTCCGGTCAGGAGCGCGTCACTGCCCTGGAGGAAGAGATCGAAGCACTGGAAGCCCAGGCCGAGGAGCGCCAGGCGACCGTCGACGAACTCGATGGTCAGATCGAGGCGTCACAGCGCAGCTTCGACCACGTCGAAGAGGGCCTGGAAGGCGCCCTCAACGAGTATGAAGAAACCCGGGCGCAGGTCGAAGAGGCAGAGGCGCGCCTCAACGAGCTCTCCGAGCAGACCACTGCCCGGACCGAGCAGCTCGAGCGTCTCGAAGCCCAGCTGGCCAGCTGGCGTGACGAGCTGAGCGAGCTCGAAGCCAGCCTCGAAGCAGCCGCGGCGCAGCAGGAAGAGGACGAATGAGCTGATCTGACGCCCGTGGCGTAGCGGTATGACTACACGGCGGCGAGCCTCCAGCTCGCCGCCGTTTTTGATGTGTCAGGCCAAAGTTGAGCATGGCGCTTGGTTATACCGCCCGCTACCGGGTTATACTCGCCGTCACATCGACCGGTGCCGACCGGTCGCCATGATCGACCAGCAGGAGCAAGCCGTGATCGAAGGGGTAAAGCATATCGTTGCCGTGGCGTCGGGCAAGGGGGGCGTAGGCAAGTCAACCGTGACCGTCAATCTGGCCCTGGCGATGGCCGCCGAAGGCTATCGGGTGGGCCTGCTCGACGCCGATATCTACGGGCCCAGCCAGGCGCAGATGCTGGGGATCGGCGAGGGCGTGCGGCCGCAGCAGGCCGGCGAGAACCAGTTTCAGCCCCTCGAGGCCCACGGCATCCAGGCGATGTCGATGGCGTTCATGGTCGACATCAACGAGCCCATGGTATGGCGTGGGCCGATGGTGGCCGGTGCCTTCCAGCAGATGCTCAACCAGACCGCCTGGAACGACCTCGACTACCTGTTCATCGACATGCCGCCGGGTACCGGCGACATCCAGCTGACCCTGGCGCAGAAGGTGCCGGTGTCGGGGGCGGTGATCGTTACCACGCCGCAGGACATCGCCCTGCTCGACGCGCGCAAGGGCATCGAGATGTTCCGCAAGGTCAACGTGCCGGTGCTCGGCGTGGTCGAGAACATGAGTCTGCACATCTGTTCCGAGTGCGGACACAGTGAGCCGATCTTCGGCGCCGGCGGCGGCGAGCGCATTGCGGCTCAGTACGAGACGCGCCTGCTGGGCCAACTGCCGCTGACGCTGTCGATTCGCGAACAATCCGACAGCGGCCGGCCGACGGTGATCAGCGACCCCGACAGCGAGGTGGCAGCGACCTTCCGCGGCGTGGCGCGTGCGGTGGCCGAGGGTGTCGAGGGCCAGCAGCCCGCGGGCCCAAGCATCAGCTTCGGAGACTGAACACCGCCATTGCCAGCTTTGTATTCGCCTTGCGGGCCGTTATCATGACGGCCCGTTTTCTTTGTGCTGGCGCGACGGCGCGGCAGCTTTGCCCTATCAAGGACGCCCCGATGAGCATCAAATCCGACAAGTGGATCCGCCGCATGGCCGAGCGGGAAGGCATGATCGAGCCGTTCGAGGCTGACCAGGTGCGCTATGTGGACGAGAGCCGGGTGATCTCCTACGGGACCTCGAGCTACGGCTATGACGTGCGCTGCGCCGACGATTTCAAGGTATTCACCAACATCCACTCTGCGGTGGTCGACCCCAAGGCCTTCGATGAGAAGAGCTTCGTCGACATCAAGGGCGACGTCTGCGTGATTCCCCCCAACTCCTTCGCGCTGGCACGCACCGTGGAGTATTTCCGCATTCCGCGCAGCGTGTTGACCATCTGCCTCGGCAAGTCGACCTACGCGCGCTGCGGGATCATCGTCAACGTCACGCCGCTGGAGCCGGAGTGGGAAGGGCACGTGACGCTGGAGTTCTCCAATACCACCAACCTGCCGGCCAAGATCTACGCCCACGAGGGCGTGGCGCAGATGCTGTTCCTGGAGTCCGACGAGGTGTGCGATATCTCCTATAAGGACCGCGGCGGCAAGTACATGGGGCAGCGGGGCGTGACACTGCCCAGGACCTGAGCGCTACTCCTCGTCCAGCTCTTCCGCCGCATCGGCATGCGACAGGCGCAGCCCCTGCGGCGGCAGCGGCATGCCGTCGAGGGTCGGGCCCTGCTGGCCCAGCTGTAGGCGGCCCTCGAGGAACCACTTCACGGCAATCGGGTAGATCAGGTGCTCACGGGCGTGCACCTTGTCCTTGAGCGAGGCTTCGTCGTCGCTGGCCTCCACCGTGACCGCGGCCTGCACCACCACCGGGCCGCCGTCGAGCTCCTCGGTGACGAAGTGCACGCTGCAGCCGTGCTCGCTGACGCCGTCGGCGAGCGCCCGGGCATGGGTATCGAGGCCCTGGTAGGCGGGGAGCAGCGAGGGGTGAATGTTCAGCAGCCGACCGAAGAAGCGCTGCACGAAGAGCGGCGTCAAGATACGCATGAAACCGGCCAGCACGATCAGGTCGGGCTCGTGGCGTTCGATGACCTTGATCAGGGCGCCGTCGAAGGCCTCGCGACTGTCGTACTCGCGATGCGGCAGGGCCACGGCGTCGATGCCGGCGTCGCGGGCGCGCTTGAGGCCATAGGCGTCGGCCTGGTTGGAGATCACCGCGACGATCTCGCCGCCCAGCTCGTCGTAGGACTGGGCGTCGATCAGCGCCTGGAGGTTGCTGCCGTTGCCAGAGATCAGCACGACCACGCGCCGCGCCTCACTGGGTGCGGCGGTGAAGTCGTTGAGGGTGTCGCTGGCCGGCGTGGGGGCGTCGACGCTGCTGCTCATGCCGAGAGGTTCTCCAGTTGTACCTGGGCTTCATCGCCGCGCCGGGCGCTGATCTCGCCGAGGCGGTAGACCTGCTCGCCCTGGGCTTCCAAATAGGCTTGGGCCGCCTCGGCCTGGTCGGCGGAGACCACTACCACCATGCCGATGCCGCAGTTGAGCACGCGATGCATCTCGTGCTCGTCGACGTTGCCCTGCTGCTGCAGCCAGTCGAACACCGCCGGGCGACTCCAGCGGGTCACGTCGACGTGGGCGGTGAGCGTCTCGGGCAGCACGCGGGGGATGTTTTCGAGCAGGCCGCCGCCGGTAATGTGTGACAGCGCATGCACCGCCACGCCGCTCTCCTTGATCAGCGACAGCAGCGACTTGACGTAGATGCGGGTCGGCGCGAGCAGCGCCTCGAGCAGCGGCTGACCGTCGAGTTCGGTGTCCAGCGGCGCCGCTGAGACCTCGAGGATCTTGCGGATCAGCGAGTAGCCGTTGGAGTGCGGGCCGGAGGAGGCCAGGCCGAGCAGGACATCGCCGGCGGCGACCTTGCTGCCGTCGAGGATCTCCGATTTCTCGACCACGCCGACGCAGAACCCGGCCAGGTCATAGTCGCTGCCCTCATACATGCCCGGCATCTCGGCGGTCTCGCCGCCGACCAGCGCGCAGCCGGCCTGGAAACAGCCTTCGCCGATACCGGTCACCACGTCGGCGGCGATGTCGACATCCAGCTTGCCCGTGGCATAGTAGTCGAGGAACAGCAGCGGCTCGGCGCCGGCGACCACCAGGTCGTTGACGCACATGGCCACCAGGTCGATGCCGATGGTGTCGTGCTTGTCGAGGTCCATGGCCAGGCGCAGCTTGGTGCCGACGCCGTCGGTGCCGGAAACGAGTACCGGCTCGCGATAGCCGCTGGGCAGCTGGCACAGCGCGCCGAAACCGCCGAGTCCGCCCATCACCTCGGGACGGGTGGTACGCTTGGCAACGCCCTTGATGCGCTCGACGAGCGCATTGCCGGCGTCGATGTCCACGCCGGCGTCCTTGTAGCTGAGGGACGGCTGGGACGGCTGGGAGGAGTCGGACGAGCTGCGGGTCATGACCAATCCTGTCGTAATGCGGCGAGAAAGATGGGGTGAAAATGCGGCGTGAATTGTAGCATCACCTGACAGCGCCCGCACCGCCGGTGCGTGGCAAATGCATGTGGTAGCGCCCACAGGAGTGGCGAATCAGCACCAGGGAGTCGAGGATGCGCAGAGAGTGGTGGTTGCTGGCCGTAGCGGTCGGCCTGGTGTGGCTGCTGGTCCAGCTCGAGTCGATGTTGATGCCGTTTATCGCCGGGATGATCATCGCCTATCTGGGCGACCCGCTGGCCAACCGGCTGCAGCGCCTGGGGCTGTCGCGGCCGATGGCGGTAAGCGGGGTGTTTCTGGTGATGGTCCTGCTGCTCAGCATCAGCCTGCTGATCCTGATTCCGTTGACGGTGCAGCAGGCGCGCCAGTTCGGCGAGGTGGTGCCGAATATCTTCGAGTGGTTCGAGACGGCACTGGCGCCTCAGGTACAGGCCTGGACCGGCTACGACCTGCGCGGTGAGCTCGACAATGTCCAGGAAACCCTGGCCGAGCACTGGCAGGAAGCCGCCGGCCCTGCCGCCGAGATTCTGGGCCGCGTGGGACGCTCCGGGCGCGCCTTCCTGACCTGGATCACCTACCTGTCGCTGGTGCCGGTGGTGGCCTTCTATCTGCTGCTCGACTGGGAGCGGCTGCTGCACAGTATCCGCAGCCTGCTGCCGCGCCAGTGGGAGCCGGATGTGACGCGCCTGGCCAAGCGCTGCGACGAGGTGCTGTCGGCGTTTCTGCGCGGCCAACTGCTGGTCATGCTGTGCCTGGGGGCGATCTATGCGCTGGGCCTGACGGTGATGGGGGTGCGCTTCGGGCTGTTGATTGGCCTGTTGGCAGGGCTTGCCAGCATCGTGCCATTCCTGGGCTTTATCGTTGGCATCAGCGTGGCACTGGTAGTGGCGTTCTTCCAGTTCGGCAGCTGGCTGGCACTGCTCGGCGTGGTGGCGGTATTCAGCATCGGTCAGGCGGTGGAGAGCACGGTGCTTCAGCCCAAGCTGCTCGGCGATAAGATCGGCCTGCATCCGGTGGCGGTGATCTTTGCCGTGCTGGCCGGCGGCAATCTGTTCGGCTTTACCGGGGTACTGCTGGCGTTACCTGCCGCTGCGGTCATCATGGTACTATTGCGAGAAGTCAAAGAGCGCTATAAAAACAGTACCTTATATGATGCCGCACGGAATGGCGGCAGTGATGAGGAGCCCCCATGAGCCCCGCCCCTGCGCAGTTGCCGCTGGGCGTAGGATTGCGCGACGATGCGACCTTCGCCAACTTTCTGCCGGCCGGCAATGCCAGCCTGGTAGAGACGCTGCGCGCCCAGTGGCAGCCGCAGGGCGAGCCGTTTCTGTTCCTGTGGGGCGCCTCCGGGGTTGGCCGCAGTCATCTGCTGCAGGCCGCCTGCCATGCGGCCAGCGACCACGACAAGCGCGCTCTCTACCTGCCGCTGGCCGAGCTTGGCCACTTCCCTCCGCACATGCTCGAGGAGCCTGAGCGCCTCGACCTGGTGGCCATCGATGACCTGGACAGGGTGCTGGGTCGCCGGCGCTGGGAAGAGGCGCTGTTCCATGCCTTCAACCGGCTGCGCGATGCCGGCAAGCGCCTGATCATCGCCGCGCCGGCGGCGCCGCGCCAGCTGGAGGTGATGCTGCCCGACCTGGCCTCGCGGCTGACCTGGGGCACGACCTTCCATGTCCACCCGCTGGATGATGAGGGGCGCCTGGCCGCGCTCAAGCTGCGTGCCAAGGTGCGCGGCATGCTGCTGTCGGATGAGGTGGCGCGCTACATGCTCCACCGTGGGCCTCGGCGTCTCGGCGAGATGTGCGATGCCCTGGATACGCTGGATCGCGCCTCTCTCTCCGCCCAGCGCAAGCTGACCATTCCCTTCGTCAAGCAGGCACTGGGCTGGTAACGCCACCCCTCTACCATTTTGTGCACGCTGTATTGTCTGAACCGGTCTACATTCAATGTGGGCTGCCGTGGCAATGCCACCAGGAGGTGCGCGACATCAGCGTGATGAGGTGAGATCAATACGCACTACCGGTCATCATAAGAAGCATAACCGACCGCCCGGATAAGCGGTCGTCACGTCAGAGGTATTGCCTCATGAAACTACTCGCAGTCTCAGTCACCACGGCATTGCTGATGGGGAGCACTCCTGCGTGGGCTCAGCCCACCAGTGACGAAGCGCTCGAACGCATGCGTGGCATGCAGACCACCGGCCAGTCGCTTGCCATGCAGACGGTCCCTCAGGACGGCGAGGTGGCCGACGCCATCCGCCGCAACCTGGAGCGAATCCGTCTGCCACCGGGATTCCGGATCGACCTCTATGCGGTCGTTCCGGATGCGCGCCATATGGCTGTCGGCCCCTCCAGCGGGGTGGTCTTCGTTGGTACCCGCAAGACTGACATGTGGTCGGTCACCGATCGCACCAAGAATCGCGTCGCTGACGAGGTCAAGCGCTTCGCGCCGGCGATCTCCTTTACACAACCCGGGCCATGCTTCACGCAGGATGGCTTTCTCTACGTCGCCGAGCACAATCGGGTGCTGGTGTTCCCGGCCGCCGAGTTCTTTTTCGAAGGACCGGATGTGGCAGTGGATATCGTGGTGCCCGGCGGCGAGCTGATCCCGGTCGAGGAGGAGAGCTTCAATCACGGTGCACGGGTCTGCGCAGTGGGCGCCGACAACAAGCTCTATATCTCACTGGGCCAGCCCTACAACGTGCAGCCCGCCGACAAGCGCGAACTGTATGAGGAGAACGGCATCGGTGGAATCGTGCGCATGGAGCGCGACGGTAGCCGCCGTGAAGTGTTCGCCAGGGGAGTGCGCAATTCGGTCGGCATCACCTTCCATCCCGATACCCAGGAACTATGGTTCACCGACAATCAGGTTGACGGCATGGGTGACGATATCCCTCCTGGTGAGATCAACCATGCGCCCAAGCCGGGCATGCACTTTGGCATGCCGTGGTACGGCGGTGGCGACACCCGCACCGTTGACTATCGCGACGAGGAGCCGCCGGAGGGGCTGACCTTCCCGGTGGTCGAGACCGTTGCCCATGCGGCGGATCTGGGGCTCACCTTCTATCGTGGCGAGATGTTCCCCGAGGGGTATCGTGGCGGCCTGTTCAGCACTCAGCGTGGCAGCTGGAATCGCTCCACGCCGGTGGGCGCGAGGGTGATGTTCACCCCCTTCGCCGAGGACGGTAGCGGCCCGAGTGGCGCCACCATTCCCTTTGCCGAGGGCTGGCTTGACGAGAGCAGCGGCGAGTACTATGGCCGAATCGCCGACGTGGCTCAACTGGCTGACGGGTCGCTGCTGGTCTCCGACGATACTGCCGGTGCCATTTACCGGATCTCCTATGAACCTCCTGCGTCTCAGGAAACCGACACCTGACGTGTATAGCTGGCGCAGCGGCCCCCTGGGGGCCGCTGCTGGACGGGATTTCTGGAGCACCCATCATGCGACTCATGTCGACTATCGCGGCTGCACTGGCTTGCAGTTGGCCAGCTGCGGCACTGGTCCAGCCAGCACAAGCCGGCAGCCTGGAGGCCGGCCGCGACAAGGCGCAGCAGTGCGCCGCCTGCCATGGATTGGATGGCCTCAGTCGCCTTCCGGACGCGCCACATCTAGCCGGCGACAGCGCGCTCTACCTGGCCGCTCAACTGCGCGCCTACCGTGGAGGTACACGCCAGCACCCGCAGATGAGCATTATCGCCGCTGGTTTGAGTGACGAGGACATTGCTGACCTGGCCGCCTGGTACGCAGGCATTGCGATAAGCGTCACGCTCCCCGATGACGCGCCAGGCAAGGTCAGCGGCTCAGATTGACGTTGACGCGCTGGCCGCTGCTCAGCCTGACCTGATGGATGATGATCCGCGGCCTGCCGTCGGGTGGCGTGACGCTGCCCGAGACGTAGTAGTCGCCCGCCGGCAGGCCGTTGACGGTGAAGCGGCCGTCATCATCGGTGCTGGCCTGGCGGGTGTAGGCCTGGGCGCGGGGGTCGGCGGGCTCCACGGCCTGCCCGGCCAGCGCTTTCTCGGCGGCTTCTGCCGAATAGGTGGTGACCGGCGCCACCGATACCCGGCTGTTGCGCCCGACCACGGTACCCGAGGCGGTATCGAGGCTCAGCCGGCCGCTGATCGAGCCGCTGCCGTGTTTCTCCAGCGCCGCATATTCGGCCTCGGGGAAGGCCACTTCGCGGGCCACGCGGCCCGGTGCCGGTGCGTCATCGGGGGCGCGCTCGGCCTCGGTGCCGACGTCCGTCACCTCGATTCGCTCAGGAGGCGGGCCGGGCGTGGTGTCGATCAACTGGCAGCCGCTCACGGCCAGGCCGGCGGCAGCGATGACCAGGTATTTCAACAGCCGGTGTTGCATAGCGCATCTCCTACTTCCATGTGTTCAGCGGAACGCCCCTTGCCATATCGCCGTCGCCCTTGAGTCTAAGCCGCGGCCATCGTGTGCGCCACTGCCGCTTGAAAGCCCGGGGCAGCGCTACCATGGTAGTAGAGTGGCCCATCGACAGGGAGACGAGCATGGCCAAGACACGACGCGAGCGCGACAGCATGGGCGAGCTGGAGGTGCCGGCAGCTGCCCTCTACGGGGCCCAGACCCAGCGGGCAGTGAATAACTTTCCGATCAGCGGCCAGCGCATGCCGATGGCCTTCATTCACGGCGTGGCTCACGTCAAGCTGGCGGCGGCGCGGGTCAATGCCGAACTCGGCCTGCTCGACCGGCTGCGCGCCGACGCCATCGCCGCCGCTGCGCAAGAGATCCTCGATGGCCAGCATGACGACCAGTTCCCGGTGGATGTCTTCCAGACCGGCTCGGGTACCTCCACCAACATGAACGTCAATGAGGTGATCGCCCATCTGGCGTCGCGTCAGGACCTGTCGGTGGGGCCCAACGACCATGTCAACATGGGGCAGTCGAGCAACGACGTGATTCCCACGGCGCTGCACCTCTCGGCAGCGCTGGGTGTCGAGCGGCGCTTGTTGCCGGCCCTCGATCACCTGCGCCAGACCATCGAAGCGCGCGCCGACGAGCTCGACGGGGTGGTCAAGACCGGGCGCACCCACTTGATGGACGCCATGCCGATTCGCATGAGCCAGGAGCTCGGCGCCTGGGCCAGCCAGGTGGCGCAGGCCAGCGAGCGCCTGGCGAGCGGCCAGCAGCGCCTTGGCCGGTTGGCCCAGGGCGCCACGGCGGTGGGCACCGGCATCAATGCCCATCCTGAATTCGCCGAGCGCATGGCGCGCAGACTCGCCGAGCAGACCGGGCTGGCACTGTCGCCCAACGACAGCCTGTTCGCCAGCCTGGCGTCCCAGGATGCCGCGGTAGAGCTATCAGGCCACCTGCGCGGCTACGCCTGCGTGGTGATGAAGATCGCCAACGACCTGCGTTGGATGAACTCGGGGCCGCTGGCAGGCCTCGGCGAGATCGAGCTCGAGGCGCTGCAGCCGGGCAGCTCGATCATGCCGGGCAAGGTCAATCCGGTGATTCCCGAGTCGGCGGCCCAGGTTGCCGCCCAAGTGATCGGGTTGGATAGCGCGGTCACGGTGGCCGGCCAGAGCGGCAACTTCCAGCTCAACGTGATGCTGCCGCTGATCGCCAACAACCTGCTTGCCGGCATCGATCTGCTGAGCAATATCAGTCACCTGCTCGCCGACCGTGCCATCGCCACCTTCAAGGTGCGCGAGGAGCAACTGCGCGAACCCCTGGTGCGCAACCCGATTCTGGTCACCGCGCTCAACTCGGTGATCGGCTATGACGCGGCGGCGGCGATCGCCAAGCAGGCCTATCAGGCGGGGCGGCCGATTCTCGATGTGGCCGAGGAGCAGACCGAGCTGTCGCGTGAGGAGCTGGAGCGCCTGCTCGATCCGGCGACGCTGACCCGCGGTGGCATACCCGAGTGAGGTTCGCAAGCGAACATATGCTCAGGCGATATGCAGCGTGACATCGTGGGTTTCCAGCAGCCGGCAGATGGTCTCGGAGGGTCGTCGATCGGTGAACAGGGCGTCGAGCTGAGAAATGTTGCCTTGGCGCACCACCGGGTTGCGGTGGAACTTGGAGTGGTCGGCGGCCAGGAAGACCTGCCGTGAGTTGCGAATGATCGCCTGGGCGACACGCACCTCCTGATAGTCGAACTCGAGCAGCGAGCCATCCTCATCGATGCCGCTGATGCCGATGATGCCGAAATCGACCTTGAACTGGTTGATGAAGTCGATGGTCGCTTCGCCGATGATGCCGCCGTCGCGTGCGCGTACCTGGCCGCCGGCGACGATCACGTTGAAATCCTCCTTGTGCTGCAGGGTGGCGGCGACGTTGAGATTGTTGGTGATCACCTCGAGCCCCTTGTGATACTCGAGCGCCTCGGCGATGACTTCGTTGCTGGTGCCGATGTTGATGAACAGCGAGGCGTTGTCGGGAATCTTCGAGGCGAGCAGCTCGGCGATGCGCCGCTTGGCATCCAGGTTGAGCGTCTTGCGGGTGCTATAGGCGGTATTCACGGTGCTCGATTCCAGCCCTGCGCCGCCGTGCACGCGGCGTATCAGCCCCTCCGCAGCCAGGGCGTTGAGGTCGCGGCGAACGGTTTGTGGCGTCACGTCGAAGTGACTGGTCAGTTGTTCGATGGCGGCATAGCCCTGGCGTTTCACCAGTGCCACGATGGCGTCCTGACGTTCCCGCTGATTCATCAGATTTGCGCGAGATACCCGGTACTTTTAGTGCCGGGAGGGATAGCGCGCCGTCCGCCAGGACGGCCCTGTTCTCGCTGCCTCCTTTTTTTGATAGTTGCTATCTATGCATGTTTATTTATACAGTATGATTATGACGAAACGCGCCTACAAATACCGCGTCTATCCGACGCCCGAACAGGAGCAACTCCTGGCTCGGACGTTCGGCTGCGTGCGCTTCGTCTACAATGCGGTGCTGCGCTATCGCACCGATGCGTTCCACGACCGCAAGGAAAAGGTCGGCTATATGGCGGCCAATGCTGAGCTGTCGCGGATGAAGAAGGCCGATGACACCGCGTTTCTCAACGAGGTCAGCTCGGTCCCCCTTCAGCAGTGCCTTCGCCACCAGCAGACGGCCTTCAAGAACTTCTTCGAATGTCGCGCCCGCTATCCCCGCTTCAAGAGCAAGCGGCATCGCCAGTCGGCGGAGTTCACTCGCTCGGCCTTCAAATACCGCGACGGCCAGTTGTTCCTGGCCAAGTGCAAAGAACCGCTGGCGATCCGCTGGAGCCGCGAGCTGCCAAGCGAACCGACTACCGTTACCGTGTCCAAGGACGCCGCAGGGCGCTATTTCGTCAGCTGCCTTTGCGAGTTCGAGCCCGAGACGCTGCCTGTCACGCCGAAGATGGTGGGCATTGATCTCGGTCTGAAAGACCTGTTCGTCACCAGCGATGGGCGTCGAATCGGCAACCCCCGCCATACGGCGACGTACGCGGCCCGTCTGGCCAAGGCGCAGCGTCGGCTGAGTAAGAAGACACTCGGCTCGAAGAACCGTGCCAAAGCCAGACAGAAGGTCGCCCGCCTTCACGCCAAGATGTCCGATTGCCGGATGGACCGCTTGCACAAGCTGTCCCGCCAGATCGTCAACGAGAACCAAGTGATCTGTGTCGAGTCCCTCAAGGTGAAGAACATGCTGCGCAACCGCTGGTTGGCCAAGTCGATCAGCGATGCCGGCTGGGGCGAGTTCGTCCGCCAGCTGGCATACAAGGCCGACTGGGCGGGCCGGCAACTGTCGGCTATCGACCAGTGGTATCCCTCCAGCAAGCGCTGCTCCGACTGCGGGCATGTGATGCCCGAGATGCCGTTGCAGACTCGGGCCTGGACGTGTCCTGAGTGCGCCACCGAGCACGACCGCGATATCAATGCCGCGATCAACATCAAAGCCGCCGGGCTGGCGGTGTTAGCCCTTGGAGAGAATGTAAGCGGCATGGAGCCAGTCTCCGCGTCCGGTTCTCGATGAATTGGGAATCCTCGTCCTCCAGGACGAGGAGGAGTCAAGCGACCTCCTTGACATTTTGCTCAGTCTACGTGATTTGATCGGACGGCAACATCATGCATGCACATTGCGTGATGTAAGAGCAGGGAGTGGATGCGACTAAGGTGTAAGGCGTTGGTGCATGCAAAGGTTTGAGACGCCACCGGGAGTAGTTTAGTCTCGAATCATCGGAAACGAACATTTATGTAGCGAAAACGAAAAACAACCCGTCTATAGAGGATTACGCCATGCCTGCCTACCTGCTTGCCATCGATCAAGGGACTACCAGCTCGCGGGCGATTCTGTTCGACCGGCAGGCCAACGTCGTTGACGTGGCTCAGCAGGAGTTCCCGCAGCACTTTCCCGAGGATGGCTGGATCGAGCACGACCCCGACGATATCTGGCAGAGCGTCGAGCAGACCTGCCGGCAGGTGCTCGAGCAGGCCGGCGTGAGCGCCGATGAGGTGGCAGGGATCGGCATTACCAACCAGCGCGAGACCACCCTGCTGTGGGATCGCAGTAGCGGCGAGGTGCTGCATCGAGCGATCGTCTGGCAGGATCGTCGCACGGCAGACGTTTGCCAGCGGCTGCGTGATGCCGGCCACACCTCGCTGGTGCAAGAGCGTACCGGGCTGCTGATCGATCCCTACTTTTCCGCCACCAAGCTGGCCTGGCTGCTGGAGCACGTCGAGGGCGCACGGGAGCGCGCCGAGCGCGGCGAGCTGGCCTTCGGCACCGTCGATACGTTTCTGATCTGGCGCCTCACCGGGGGCAAGGTGCACGCCACCGATGCCACCAACGCCTCGCGTACCGCGCTGTTCAATATCCATCAGCAGCGCTGGGACGACGAACTGCTTAAGCTGTTCGACATCCCGGCGTCGCTGCTGCCCGAGGTGCGTGATTCCAGCGACGACTTCGGCCATACCGAGGCTGCGTTTTTGGGCACGGCATTGCCGATCGCCGGGGTCGCCGGCGACCAGCAGGCGGCGCTGTTCGGCCAGGCCTGCTTCGAGCCGGGGATGGGTAAGAGTACCTACGGCACTGGCTGCTTCATGATTCTCAATACCGGCGACAGCGCCGAGACCTCGCGCAATCGGTTGCTGACCACCGTGGCCTATCGGCTGAACGGCAAGCCGACCTATGCCATGGAGGGCAGTATCTTCGTGGCCGGGGCCACGGTGCAGTGGCTGCGCGACGGGCTCAAGCTGTTCCAGGACGCGGCCGAAACCGAAGCCTTGGCCAACAAGACCCGACAGGGCCACCACGTCTACCTGGTGCCGGCCTTCACCGGCCTCGGTGCACCGCACTGGGATCCCCAGGCGCGCGGGGCGATCTTCGGCCTGACCCGCGATACCGGGATCGCCGAAATCGTTGCCGCGGGCCTCCAGGCGGTCTGCTATCAGACCCGCGACCTGCAGGTGTGCATGAACGATGACATGGCGGCCAATACCGGTACGCTGCGGGTCGATGGCGGCATGGTGCGCAACAACTGGCTGATGCAGTTCCTGGCCGACATGCTCGGGGTGCCGGTGGACCGCCCCACGGTACTCGAGACCACGGCGCTGGGCGCCGCCTACCTGGCTGCGCTGCAGATCGGCTGGTATCGTGACCTGGACGAGATCGCCGGGCTGTGGCGCTGCGAGAAGACCTTCGAGCCGAGCATGCCCGGCGCCGAGCGTGAGCGGCTCTACCAGGGCTGGCAGGACGCCGTGGCGCGGGTGAAATCCTGAGTAGAATGACGCCAAGCGGCTGATCACCAAGAATTTTTACGCCGCTATTGCATTCCCGGGGCGGATGCGTAAAATACGCATCCGTTGCCAGGCAAGCCGATTGCGCGACAGCAGTAGGACCATAGCTCAGTTGGTTAGAGCGCCACGTTGACATCGTGGAGGTCAGCGGTTCAAATCCGCTTGGTCCTACCATCATCTCGGCAGCCACCGGCCACCCCAGCAGGACCATAGCTCAGTTGGTTAGAGCGCCACGTTGACATCGTGGAGGTCAGCGGTTCAAATCCGCTTGGTCCTACCAGTATTTAGAGACGGCCCCGTAGCGTATTCGCTGCGGGGCCGTCTTGCGTCTGACCGCTGACGCTAGTCAGCGCTGTCGAGGTCGCTGCGCGCGACGAAGACCGCGACCAGTTGCTCGATACCGGCCTGGTCGTGGCTACTGAAGCGCCCGGCGAGCGGGCTGTCGAGGTCGAGTACGCCCCACAGCCGCGTGCCGACGACAATCGGTACCACCAGCTCAGAGCGTGAGGCCGCATCGCAGGCGATATGGTCGGCCACGGCGTGGACGTCGTCGACGCGCTGGGTCTGATGGCTGCGCGCGGCGGCACCGCATACGCCCTTGTCGAAGGGGATCGGGTGGCAGGCCGGCTTGCCCTGGAAGGGGCCCAGCGAGAGCACACGCGGTTGGCGCTGAAGATAAAAGCCGGCCCAGTTGAGGTCGGGCACCGCGTGCATGATGAAAGCGCAGGTCTGGGCGCTGTTGGTCAGCCAGTCGCGGCTATCGAGCAGTGCCTCGAGCTGGCGGGACAGGGATGCGTAGTCGCTGCTCATGGTGTCTCCTGAACGGCAGCGGCCGGCACCAGGCCGGCCGCTGCGGGGGTCGCAGGCGTGGGGTATCACTCCCAGCCGGGAATCGCGCCGCCGTCGAACAGCTCCTCGGCCTTGGCGGCCACCTCGTCACGCTGGTAGGCGCTGACCAGCTGGCGAATTTCCTCGCGTTCTTCATCGCCGGCGCGCACCACGATCAGGTTGACGTAGGGCGAGTCGGGGCCCTCGCGGACCAGGGCGTCGTCGAGGCTGAGACCGGCAGGCTGGGCGAAGGTGTTGTTGATGAACGCCAAGTCGACGTCAGGCAGCACCCGCGGCAGCTGTGCCGCTTCGATCTCGCGGAACTGGAAGTCGCGCGGGTTCTCGATCACGTTGACCGGCGTGGCTTCGAGGTTCTCGGGGTCGTCGAGCTCGATCAGGCCTTCGTTGTGCATCAGGATCAGCGCGCGGCCCTCGTTGGAGGGGTCGTTGGGCAGCGCAATGATGGCGCCGTCGGGCAGTTCATCGATGCTGGTGTGGCGCTCGGAGTAGGCGCCGATCGGATAGACGAAGCTGCGGCCGGCGGCGACCAGTTCGTAGCCGCGGTCGTCGACCATGCTCTGCAGGTAGGGCTCGTGCTGATAGGCGTTGGCGTCGAGGCTGCCGTCGGCCAGCGCCGCATTGGGCGAGACGTAGTCGGTGAATTCGACGATCTCCACGTCGAGGTCGTACTCCTCCTTGGCGATACGCACCGCCACTTCCATGACCTCGGTTTCCGGGCCGGCCACGGTGCCGACGCTGATCGAGCGAGTCTCGGTGGCGTCGTTGCCGTTGCCGCAGCCGGCCAGCGCCAGGCTGGCGGCGATCACGGCACCGCCGAACAGACGAGACGGGGTGAACTGGCGGGAGAGGGTGTCATTCATGAGCGCTGTATCTCCTTGATGCCTCGAATCGAGGCGCTGGAAGGCGCCGCTATTCCAGGTGCGGCGCCGGGTGAAAACGGATCACTTGTGGTCGGTGCGGCGTACCAGGTGGTCGCCGAGGCTCTGAAAGCCTTGCACCATGATCACCAGGATGGCCACGGTGATCAGCATGATCATGGGGTCGAAGCGGTTGTAGCCGTAGCGAATGCCGAGGTCGCCGAGGCCGCCGCCGCCCACTGCGCCGGCCATGGCCGAATAGCTGACCAGGGTCACCACGGTGATGGTCAGGCCGGTGATGATGCCGCCCAGTGCTTCGGGCAGCAGCACCTTGGTGATGATCTGCAGCGGCGTGGCGCCCATCGATTGAGCGGCCTCGATAAGGCCCGGCGAGATCTCGTTGAGGGCCCCCTCGACCAGCCGCGCGACGAAGGGGATCGCCGCAATGGTGAGCGGGACCACGGCGGCATTGGTGCCGATCGAGGTGCCGACGATCATCCGCGTGAAGGGAATGATCGCCACCATCAGGATGATGAAGGGCACCGAGCGGCCGATATTGGTGACCACGCCGAGGACTCGGTTGAGGGCCGGCTGGGCGAGGATCTGGCGCGGCCGGGTGACGTACAGCAGCACGCCCAGCGGCACGCCGAGCAGCGCCGAGATCAGGCTGGAGATACCCACCATATAGAGGGTGTCGAGGGTCGCCTTGAGGATCAGGTCAATCATCGCGCTGGACATGGCCGAGCACCTCCACGTGAAGATCATGGGTTTCGAGGTAGTCGATGGCCTCGCGGGTCTTGTCCGGCGGGCCGATCAGCTCGGCGATCATCAGCCCCAGGGTGCGATCCTGGATCGACTCGACCTTGGCCTGCAGGATGCTGACGTCGATCTGGCAGTCGCGAGCCAGGCGTGAGATCAGCGGCGTGGATACGGCGTCGCCGGAAAACGCCAGGCGCACCACCGGGTGCGAACGCTCGCCGGGCGCGGCGTCGAGGCGCTCGATCAGCGCCCGCGGCGGCTCGAGCTCGAGGAATTCATTGATGAACTCGCGGCCCAGCTGGGTGCGTGGAGCGGTGAAGAAGTCGCCGACGTCGGCTTCTTCCACCAGGTATCCGTCGGAGATCAGGCCGACCCGATGGCAGATCCGCTTGACCACTTCCATCTCATGGGTGATCAGCAGGATGGTCAGGCCCAGGCTACGGTTGATCTCCTGCAGCAGTGCCAGGATCGAGCCGGTGGTCTGGGGGTCGAGGGCCGAGGTGGCTTCGTCGCAGAGCAGCACCTTGGGCTTGCTGGCCAGCGCCCGGGCGATGGCCACGCGCTGTTTCTGGCCACCCGAGAGCTGGGCCGGATACTGCGATGCCTTGTCGCTGAGGCCGACCAGCTCGAGCAGCGGCAGCACGCGCTGGTGAATCTCGGCGCGGGGCACGCCCATCAGTTCCAGGGGCAGGGCGACATTGGCGAACACCGTCCGCGAGGCCAGCAGATTGAAGTGCTGGAAGATCATGCCGATCCGGTGACGGGCCTGATTGAGTGCCGCGCCGCTGAGTGACGTGAGCGCCTGGCCATCCACGCTCACCTGGCCGCTGGTGGGGCGCTCGAGCAGATTGACACAGCGAATCAGCGTCGACTTGCCGGCGCCGGAGAGGCCGATGACGCCGTAGATGGCGCCTTCGGGGACATGTAGGTCGAGCGGCTTGAGCGCCTCGACGGCGGCGTCGCCCTGGCCGTAAGTCTTGGAGACATTGGAGAGTGTGATCATGGTCCTGTCGCGTTGCGGTGCCGGCGGGCTTGGGCAGCAGGCGGCCGAAAAAAAGGCCACCCTGGTGGGTGGCCATCAACGCTGGACACACCCTTTTAGCTGCACTTCTCCTTCCCGGGGGAAGGAGGGCGCCCGCAATCCGGGGTCAAATCGGCGCCTGAAATATGTGCCCGAATTCTAGGCGTCGCGCTCGGATTATGTCAACGACTTTAGTTCAAGATAAAGGTCTGTCGGCAATGATCTGGTAAATTTTCCTGCGTCTAGCCGTTTTGCAGGCATTTGGTCTGATGCGCGGCGGGTGCTGGAAGGGCGTCCGGCATGGACGCCTGGTGCGCCGATTCATTACACTCGTCGGCTTCCCAGCGCCTGCCACGACCGTCGGGCGCGGGTCGATCAGGGTCAGGAGAGAGCATGTTCACAGGCATCGTACAGGGCACGGCAGCGCTCACCCGCGTCATCGAAAAAACCGAGTTTCGCACCCACGTGCTGGTGCTGGATGAAACGCTGCGCGAGGGACTGACACTGGGCGCCTCGGTGGCGCACAACGGCGTATGCTTGACGGTGACTGCCATCGATGGTGATCAGGTCAGCTTCGATCTGATGCGCGAGACCCTGCGCCTGACCAATCTTGGTGCATTGCAGGCGGGCGATCGTGTCAATATCGAGCGCGCGGCGCGCTTCGGCGATGAGATCGGCGGTCACGCTATGTCGGGTCACGTCATCACCATGGCCGAACTGGTCGAGCTGGAGCAGGCGCCCAACAATCGTCGGCTATGGTTCGAGCTCGACGCAGAGTTCGGTCGCTTCCTCTTCGATAAGGGCTATATCGGCGTGGACGGCATCAGCCTGACCATCGGCGAGGTGGCGCCCGGTACGCCAGGGCGGGTGCGCTTCTGTGTCAACCTGATTCCCGAAACCCTGAGCCGCACCATCCTAGCCGACCGTCAGCCGGGTGATCGGGTCAATATCGAGATCGACCCCCAGACCCAGGCCATCGTCGAGACCGTCGAGCGGGTGCTGGCGAGTCGCGAGGCGCACTAAAACGCCTGCTTTGACCGCTCCGTCAAGTTTTCGTTGGTGGCGCGAGTGGTCAATGGCGCGGGGCTTGCTTATAGATAGGGGGTGGCGGCGAGAGATGCCGACCATCACAACAATCAACGCAGGTCGCCATGTGCCTCGATACGCGTCTCGCATCAGCGGACGCCTTTGGGTACCATGTGCGGCTTTTCTCGCACCCCGGGCGCCGAGCGTCCACGCGCAGGACTGAGCCGATGAAACGACTGCTGGACAACCACTTCAAGCTGTCTGAACACAATACCTCCATCAAGACAGAGGTCATTGCCGGGATCACCACCTTCCTGACCATGGCCTACATCATCTTCGTCAACCCCAGCATCCTCTCCGAAACCGGCATGGACTACGGCGCGGTGTTCGTCGCCACCTGCCTGGCGGCGGCGGTGGGCTGTCTGATCATGGGGCTGTGGGCCAACTACCCGATCGCCCAGGCGCCGGGCATGGGCCTCAACGCCTTCTTCACCTATGGCGTGGTGCTGGGCATGGGCTATACCTGGGAGGCGGCGCTGGGGGCGGTGTTCTTCTCGGGTTTCATCTTCTTCCTGCTCAGCGTGTTCAAGATTCGCGAATGGATCATCAATGCCATACCGCTGTCGCTGCGACTGGGCATTGCTGCCGGCATCGGCCTATTCCTGGCGATGATCGCGCTCAAGAATGCCGGGATCGTGGTCTCCAACCCGGCCACCTACGTGGCGCTCGGCGATCTCTCCCAACCGGCGGCTATCTATGCGCTGGTGGGGTTCTTCGCGATCACCGCGCTGGCCCATCTCAAGGTCACCGGGGCGGTGATGATCGGTATTCTCGGCGTCACCGTCGTCGCCATCCTGCTCGGCCACAACGAGTACGGCGGGCTGGTCTCGGCGCCGCCGTCGATCGCTCCGACCTTCATGGCCCTCGATTTCGCCGGGGCGCTCGATGTCGCCATGCTCAGCGTGATCTTCGCCTTCCTGTTCGTCGACCTGTTCGATACCTCCGGCACCCTGGTCGGGGTGGCCCATCGCGGCAAGCTGCTCGACAAGGACGGCAAGCTGCCGCGCATCGGTCGCGCGATGATGGCCGACAGCGGCGCCTCCATGGCGGGCGCGGTGATGGGCACCTCGACCACCACCAGCTACATTGAATCCACGGCCGGCATCGCTTCTGGCGGCCGCACCGGTCTTACCGCGGTGGTGGTGGCCGGGCTGTTCCTGATCAGCCTGTTCTTCGCCCCGCTGGCGGGCTCGATCCCGGCCTATGCCACGGCGGGTGCGCTGCTCTATGTGGCGGTGCTGATGGCCGGCAGCCTGGCCCATGCCGATTGGGAGGATGTCACCGAGGCGGCCCCGGTGCTGATCGCTGCACTCGCCATGCCGCTGACCTTCTCGATCGCCGAGGGCATCGCCCTGGGTTTCGTCAGCTATGTGGCGATCAAGGCGCTGTCCGGACGCTTCCGCGACCTCAATCCGGCGGTGATCATCCTGGCGCTGCTGTTCGTCCTCAAGTTCCTTTTCCTCGACTGATCCGATGAGACCCGACCCCCGATGAGCATATACGGCGACTACATCAAATCCGTGATTCGTACCGTCCCCGACTGGCCGCAGTCGGGGGTCAACTTCCGCGATATCACCCCGCTGCTGCAGAACAGTGCGGCCTTCCGCAAGCTGATCGACAGCTTCGTGCACCGTTATCAGGAAATGAATCTGGACGCGATTGCCGCCATCGATGCGCGCGGGTTCATCATCGGCGCACCGCTGGCCTACGAACTGGGCTGTAGCTTCGTGCCGGTGCGCAAGAAGGGCAAGCTGCCGTTTCGCACCATCAGTGAGACGTACACCCTGGAGTACGGCAAGTCGGAGGTCGAGCTGCACTCCGACGCCTTCAAACAGGGCGACCGGATTCTGCTCATGGACGACCTGATCGCCACCGGCGGGACCATGCTGGCCGCGGCCAAGCTGATCACCCGCAGCGGCGGCCGGGTGGTGGAAACCGCCACCATCATCGACCTGCCGGAACTCGGCGGGTCGCAGAAGATTCGCGATGCCGGCTACGGCGTATTTGCGGTCTGTTCCTTCACCGAGGACGAGTGAGCGTTCACGCGGTTCCTCCACTATCGACGTCAGCAGCGGGTTTGCCAACATGAGCGCCAATCGCTATCAGCAGCACTTTACCGTTTCCTGGGACCAGCTTCACCGCGACGTGCGGGCACTGTGCCATCAACTCGTCGAGCGTGACTTCACGGGTATCATCGCCATTACCCGCGGTGGGCTGATTCCCGCCGCGCTGATCGCTCGCGAGCTCAACGTGCGGCTGATCGACACCGTGTGCATCAAGAGCTACGACCACATGGACCAGGGCGGCCTGGATGTCATGAAGGGCGTCGACCATGACGGCGACGGCTGGCTGCTGGTCGACGACCTGGTCGACACCGGCAAGACCGCGCGGGCCGTGCGCGAGATGCTGCCCAAGGCGCACTTCGTCACCATCTACGCCAAGCCGGAAGGGCGCCCGCTGGTCGACCAGTGTCTGACCGAAGTGGCTCAGGACTGCTGGATCCAGTTCCCGTGGGACATGGGCATCGCCTACGTCGAACCGCTGGTCGATCAGGTGCGCGGCCCGACGCCCTGAGTGCCCGCCCCCAGGAGAGTCATGATGCCGGAATCACCCCTTCCCGCGAGCTGGCAGGCGCATCTCGGGGCCGAACTGGAAGCCCCGTACATGCAGGCGCTGCGCGATTTCCTGGCCGCCGAGAAGGCCGCGCGCAAAGTCATCTACCCGCACTCGGCGCATTGGTTCCGCGCCTTTCAGTTGACCCCGCTGGAGCAGGTCAAGGTCGTGGTGCTCGGGCAAGACCCCTACCATGGCCCCGATCAGGCCCACGGACTGTGTTTTTCGGTGCGTCCCGGGGTGCCGACGCCGCCGTCGCTGCAGAACATCTACAAGGAGCTGGCCCAGGACCTCGGTACCACGCCGGTCAACCACGGTTTCCTCGAGCACTGGGCGCGGCAGGGGGTGCTGATGCTCAACAGCGTGCTCACGGTGGAGCAGGGCAATGCGGGCTCGCATCGCGGTCGCGGCTGGGAAACCTTTACCGACCGTGCCATCGCCGCGGTCAACGAGCAGTGCGATCACGTCGCCTTCCTGCTGTGGGGCAGCTATGCGCAGAAGAAGGCCGCCTTCGTCGATCGCAGCCGCCACCTGGTGCTGCATTCGCCGCACCCCTCGCCGCTGTCGGCGCATCGCGGTTTCTTCGGCCAGCGGCACTTCTCCCAGGCCAATGCGTTTTTGGTCGCCCACCACCGCGAGCCCATCGACTGGCAGCTGCCCGCCGAGGTGTCAGGGCCTTAACCTGAACGCGCGATCAAGCTAGAATTGCGCGCAATTTGTCCATCCACCAGACGTCAGCCTGACGAGGGAGCCTTACGCCATGAGCGTTCACGCCATCGACCATCCATTGGTACAGCACAAGCTCGGGCTGATGCGCGAAGCGGGGATCAGCACCAAGAGCTTCCGCGAACTGGCCGGCGAGCTGGCCAAGCTGCTGACCTATGAGGCGACCCAGGACCTCGAGCTGCAGACCCAGGAGATCGACGGCTGGAGCGGCGACAAGATCCCGGTGCAGCTGCTCAAGGGCAAGAAGGTCACCATCGTGCCGATCCTGCGCGCCGGGCTCGGCATGCTGGACGGCGTCACCGACCTGATTCCCAGCGCGCGGATCAGCGTGGTGGGCCTCTACCGCAACGAGGAGACCCTCGAGCCGGTGCCCTATTTCGAGAAGTTCACCAACGACCTCGACGAGCGCCTGGCGATCGTCATCGACCCGATGCTGGCCACCGGCGGGTCGATGGTCGCTACCCTCGACATGCTCAAGGCGCGCGGCTGCCCGCTGATGAAGGTGATCGTGCTGGTTGCCGCGCCGGAGGGCATCCGTCGCGTGCAGGAGGCCTATCCCGAGGTCGAGATCTACACCGCCGCGATCGACGAGCGCCTCGACGCGAACGGCTATATCGTCCCGGGGCTGGGCGATGCTGGGGACAAGATCTTCGGCACCCGATAACACCACTATCCATATTTCGCCCCTTTCAAAGGGGCGTTTTTTTGAACACAACAATCTGATGACGCAGAGGAAACGACCCATGAGCGACTCGACTGCGGCCGCGGCGGAGCCATCGCCCAGCCTGCCCAAGACACTGCTGACCGGTGCGCAGATGCTGTTCGTGGCGTTTGGCGCACTGGTGCTGGTGCCGCTGCTGACCGGCCTCGATCCCAGCGTGGCACTGTTTACCGCCGGCGCCGGCACCCTGGTGTTCCATGCCGTGACGCGCCAGAGCGTGCCGGTGTTCCTGGCCTCGTCGTTTGCCTTTATCGCACCCATCCAGGGGTCGGTAGCTAGCTTCGGCGTTTCCGAAACCCTCGGCGGCCTGTTGGCGGCGGGCCTGGTCTACGTCGCCATGTCGCAGGTGGTGCGCGTCAAGGGCACCGACTGGCTGCACCGCGTGCTGCCGGCGGTGGTGGTGGGGCCGGTGATCATGGTGATCGGCCTGGCGCTGGCCCCGGTGGCAGTGGACATGGCCAGCGGCGAGACCAGCGAGCATATCGGCTACGGCCAGGCCATCACGCTGTCGATGATCAGCCTGCTGGTGACTCTGGTGCTGGCGGTGTTCGGTCGCGGGCTGCTGCGGCTGATTCCGATCATGGGCGGGATCGTCACCGGCTACCTGCTGGCGCTGGCGATGGGCGTGGTCGACTTCTCGCCGGTGCGCGAGGCCAGCTGGCTGGCGCTGCCCAGCTTCACTGCGCCGAGCTTCCACTGGGCGGCGATTCTGTTCATGATCCCAGTGGCCATCGCGCCGGCGGTGGAGCACATCGGCGACATGGTGGCGATCGGCTCGGTGACGCGCAAGAACTACCTGGAGAAACCCGGCCTGCACCGCACCCTGCTCGGCGATGGCCTGGCCACCTCCACCGCGGCGCTGTTCGGCGGCCCGCCCAACACCACCTACTCCGAAGTGACCGGGGCGGTGACCCTGACCCGCGCCTTCAATCCGCGCTACATGGTCGTCGCCGCCTGCTTCGCCATCCTGCTGGCCTTCGTGGCCAAGCTGGGGGCCGTGCTGCAGACCATTCCCGGGCCGGTGATGGGTGGCATCATGGTGCTGCTGTTCGGCTCCATCGCGGTGGTCGGGATGAACACCCTGGTGCGCGCCGGCCACTCGCTGACCGCGCCGCGCAACATGGTGGTGGTGTCGCTGATCCTGGTGTTCGGGATCGGCGGGATGCAGTTCGGCGGCGGTCAGTTCACCCTGCAGGGCGTGAGCCTGGCGGCGGTGGTGGGGATTGCCCTCAACCTGGTTCTGCCGCCGGCCCACGACAACGAATAGCCGCTCAGTGGTGGTGGCGCTCGCCACCACCGTCGGAAAATGACGGAGGATTGTTGGCGCTGACGATCACGCACTCGCCGTCGCTGACGTTGCGAAAGCGGTGGGGAAGGCGCGAATCGAAATAGTAGGCATCGCCGGCGGTCAGCAGGCGTGCCTCGCCGTCGACGGTGAGCTCGATGGTGCCAGTTACCACCACGCCGCCTTCCTCGCCGTCATGCTCGAGCATGTCGGCGCCGGTGTCGGCACCGGGCGGGTAGCGCTCATGGATGATC
This sequence comes from Halomonas sp. 1513, assembly GCA_001971685.1. Taxonomy (NCBI): domain Bacteria; kingdom Pseudomonadati; phylum Pseudomonadota; class Gammaproteobacteria; order Oceanospirillales; family Halomonadaceae; genus Halomonas; species Halomonas sp. 1513. Next base: position 2,333,917 of record CP019326.1, on the reverse strand, counting down.
GACATGCTGCGGTTGGGGCGCCGCGCGCCCACCAGCCGCCACGACAGCTGGCCGTCGCCGATCTCGGTGAGGTCGCTGGCGCGATAGAAGACCTGCTCTTGGCTGGTCTGTTCGCCGGCAAAGAACTCGCTGATCGACACCGGCATGGCATCGAGTATCTTCTTCAGCGAGCTGACAGAGGGGCTGACGCTGTTCTGCTCGATCAGCGAGATGGTGCTGTTGGTCACCCCGGCGCGCTTGGCCAGCTCACGCTGCGAAAGCGCCGCCCGTAGTCGCAGTTGCTTGAGACGTGCTCCGACGTCGAAACCACTCATGCGCTGTCCTTGTTGAAGATCCTTGACGGCATGATAGCGTGTCCTCGGAGCAAAGATAAGCCGATGAATCGACTATGACTTTAGGCCTGTATAACGGCTCTGGCTGTCGCAGTGGCAGCGTCCATGGGGTAGTCTTTAGGTAAAGACTGACAGCGCTTATCGGGTTTGACCGGTTGGTCAGGCTCGGGCAAGCTCAATGCACTGCCGATGACGGCCGTGAGATTATGATGGTATGACGAAGGGCATCGAGATGAACCAGCGGCTGCCGCTCTGCGGCGTGATTCTTGCCGGCGGCCAGGGGCGCCGCATGGGGGGCTGCGACAAGGGGCTCAGCGATTTCCTGGGCCGGCCGCTGGTCAGCCATGTGCATGAGCGATTGGCGCCTTATGTCGAGGAAGTGGTGATCAACGCCAATCGTCACCTGGATGACTACCGGGCGCTAGGCTGTCGCGTGGTGAGCGACCGCGAAGCGGGCTACCAGGGGCCGCTGATGGGGATCTTGAGCGGCCTGCTGGCCGCCCGCCAGGCGTGGGTGGTGGTGGTGCCCTGTGATACGCCGGCGCTGCCCATGGATCTGGTGCCGCGGTTGTGGCAAGGCATCGGCGAGCACGACATCGCCGTCGCCCATGACGGTGAGCGCGCCCACCCGGTGGTGGCACTGATGCGCCGCGCACTGGCTGACGACCTGGCTACGGCACTCGGCGCCGGCGAGCGCAAGATCGACCGCTGGTACGCCCGTCACGCCGAGTACTACGTCGACTTCAGCGACTGCCCCGAGGCCTTCGCCAACCTCAACAATCCCGAACAGCGCCAGGCCCTCGAGCAGCGCCTGGGCAATGGCATGCCAACGGAACCGCGATGACGCTGACCTTCGACGCGCAGCTACCGCTGCTGGGTATCGCCGCCTGGAGCGGTACCGGCAAGACCACCCTGCTCGAGGCGCTGCTGCCTCGGCTACAGGCCTGTGGCCTCAAGCCGGCAGTGGTCAAGCATGCCCACCACGCCTTCGATATCGACCAGCCCGGCAAGGACAGCTATCGGCTGCGCGAGGCGGGCGCCGCGCCGATGCTGATCGCCTCGCGTCACCGCACCGCGCTGATGTACAACACGGCGCATCACGATGAGCCCGACCTCGCGCAGCTGCTTGCGCAACTGGCGCCACTGGCCCCCGACCTGGTGCTGGTCGAAGGCTTCAAGGCCTGGCCGCTGCCCAAGCTGGAGCTGCATCGGGCGGCACTGGGCAAGCCGCTGCTGGCGTTCGACGATCCCTGGGTGCAAGCGGTGGCCAGTCCCGATGCGCTGGCGCTGCCGGCGGGGGTCGAAGCGCTCGACCTCGACGATCACCAGCGGCTATGCGACTGGGTGGTTGCCTGGCAGCAGCGCTGGCCGCAGCAGGCGCGGCCGCGGGAGGTGCCGGCATGACGCTGTCATGTTTCGAGCTCGGCGAGCGCATGCTCAGCGTCGAGGAGGCGCGTGCGGCGTTGGACGAGCTATTCCAGGCGCCGCTGGGCGCCGAGCGGGTGCCCCTCGCGGCGCTCCTGGGGCGGGTGCTGGCCGAGTCGCCGGTGTCGCCCATCGAGGTGCCGCAGAATACCAATGCGGCGATGGATGGCATCGCGCTGGCCTGGCCCGAGGAGCCTACGCCACGCTGGCCGGTGGTCGGCGAGGTGCTCGCCGGCCAGCGTTGGCCGCGACCGCTGGCGGCGGGCACGGCGCTACGCATCACCACCGGTGCGCCGCTGCCCGATGGCGCAGACACCGTGATCATGAGCGAGCAGCTCGCGGCCGTCGATGACCATACGCTCGAGGTCAGTCACGTCGAGCGCGTACGGCGCGGTCAGAACGTGCGCCAGGCCGGTGAGGACATCCGACGTGGTCAGCGAGTGCTCGACGCCGGTACGCGGCTGTTGCCGCAGCACCTCGGCCTGCTGGCGTCGTTGGGGCTAGCGGATGCCAGGGTGCATCGCCGGCCGCGGGTGGCGATCTTCTCCACCGGTGACGAAGTGACCGCGCCGGGGCAGCCGCTGCCAGAAGCGGGCATCTACGATGCCAACCGCTATACGCTGCACGGCATGTTGACGCGGCTTGGCGCCGAGGTCAGCGACCTGGGCATCCTCGCCGACCGCCGCGACGAGGTGGTCAGCGCGCTGGGCGCCGCCGCCCGCGACCACGATATGCTGATCACCAGCGGCGGCGTGTCGGTGGGCCAGGCCGACTGGATCAAGGCGGCGCTCCATCAGCTCGGCGAGCTCGGCTTCTGGCGAATCGCCCTTCGTCCCGGCCGGCCGCTGGCCTGTGGACGGCTGGGGCCGCGCCAAATTCCCTTCTTTGGCCTGCCCGGCAATCCGGTGGCGGTCATGGTGACCTTCCTCGAGTTCGTGCAGCCGGTGCTCAGGCGCCTGCAGGGCGAGCCTGACTGGCAGCCGCCGCGACTCACGGCGCGCGCCGAGGCGCCGCTCAGCAGCCGTCTGGAACGCGTCGACTTCCTGCGCGGGGTCTACCGCTGCGACGCCGACGGCCAGCTGTGGGTGCGCAGCACCGGCGCCCAGGGCTCCGGGATCCTGTCCTCGATGAGTGCCGCCAACTGCCTGATCGAGATCGACGCAATGCGGGCCGCGGTGGCCAGCGGCGAAACGGTCACCGTGCAACCCTTCGACAGTTTGCTATGAGGCACGAAACGCTATGAGCCTGACCCATCTCAACGCCCGCGGCGAAGCCCATATGGTGGATGTCGCCGACAAGCAGGAGAGTCGCCGCGAGGCGCTGGCCGGTGGCAGCATCAGCATGCGTCCGGCGACCTTGGCGCTGCTGGCCGACGGCGGTTTGCCCAAGGGCGACGTGCTCGCTACCGCGCGCATCGCCGGCATACAGGCGGCCAAGCGCACCCATGAGCTGATTCCGCTGTGCCACCAGTTGGCATTGTCCAAGGTCAGCGTCGACTTTCGCCTCGATGAACAGCGCAGCTGCGTCGAGGTCACCGCGACCTGCCGGCTCAATGGCCGTACCGGGGTCGAAATGGAAGCCCTCACGGCGGTCTCGGTGGCCTGCCTGACGCTGTATGACATGTGCAAGGCAGTCGACAAGGATATGCTGATCGGCGATATTCGCCTGCTCTCCAAGACCGGTGGAAAATCCGGCGACTATCGACGCGACGATACGTTGGCGGGGGCGACTGCCCACATCGTCACCGACGATTGCCAGAGCGGTGAAGTGAGTCTCGGTCCGCATGCCGATTCACGCAGCGTGCGAGTCAAGTGTCTGGCCGAGCTGCGTGAGCGGCTCGGTGTCAGTGAGTTGGAAATCCCGCTTGAGTCGCTGTCACGGCCGGACGTTGCTGCGCTCAAGCTGGCCCTCAAGGCGCGTGACGCCAACTTTGCGCTGCTCGAGGAGGGGCGCATCCTGTGCGCGGTCAATCAAGTCATGGGCGGCGACGATACCCCGCTGACCGAAGGTGACGAGGTGGCCTTCTTTCCCCCCGTCACGGGAGGCTGATGATGATACGAGTTCAGCAGGCACCCTTCGATGCTGGTGTCGAACAGCGAGCGCTATGCGAAGGCCGCAGTGATATTGGCGCAGTGGTGTGTTTCACTGGCTTGGTGCGTGATTTCAACGAGAAACCCGACGTAGAAGCGCTGAGCCTCGAGCACTATCCGGGCATGACCGAAGCGGCGTTGGGGCAGATCGTGGCCGAGGCCGAGCAGCGCTGGCCCCTGCAGGGTGTGCGCCTGATTCATCGCGTGGGCAGGCTGGCACCGGGCGACCCCATCGTACTGGTGGCGGTGGCCAGTGCCCACCGGCGTGCAGCCTTCGAGGCCTGCGACTTCATCATGGACTATCTAAAGACTCGCGCGCCGTTCTGGAAGAAAGAGCATACCCGGCACGGCGCTTATTGGGTGGCCGAGCGCGCCACCGACACCCATGCTGCACGCCGTTGGGAGAGTGTATGACCGCGCTGATCGATGATTTCAATCGCCGGGTGAGCTACGTGCGGATTTCAGTGACCGATCGCTGTGACTTCCGCTGCGTCTACTGCATGAGCGAGGAGATGACCTTTCTGCCCCGCGCCCAGGTACTGACCCTGGAAGAGCTGGCGATGGTGGCGCGGGCCTTCGTCGAGCTCGGCGTGGAGAAGGTCCGCTTGACTGGCGGTGAGCCGCTGGTGCGTCGCGGCATCGAGCAACTGGTCAATGAGATCGGTACGCTGGGCTTCGATGATTTCGCCATGACCACCAACGGCGCCGGGCTGGTCAAGCATGCCCGGGCGTTGCGCGAGGGAGGGCTCAAGCGGCTCAACGTAAGTCTCGATTCGCTGGATGCCGACAAGTTTCGCCAGCTCACCCGCACCGGCGACCTGCACAAGGTGATCGACGGCATTCGTGCTGCCCGTGACGCCGGCTTCGAGCGCATCAAGCTCAATGCGGTGGTACTCAAGGGGCGTAACGATGATGAGGTCCTCGACCTGGTCGAGTTTGCACGCAATGAAAAGCTCGACATCAGCTTCATCGAAGAGATGCCGCTGGGTGATGTCTCGGATCACTCGCGGGACGAGACCTTCTGCTCCAGTGACGAGGTCCAGGGATTGATCGAGGCGCGCTACCCGCTGGTGCCCACCACCGAAACTACCCCGGGGCCATCGCGCTATTTCCGTATGGCCGACAGCGACTCGCGGATTGGTTTCATCTCCCCCCATAGCCATAACTTTTGCTCGACCTGCAACCGCGTCAGGGTCACGGTGGAAGGGCGCTTGCTACTGTGCCTGGGCAATGAGCATTCGGTGGATCTGCGCGCCGTGCTACGTCGTCACCCGGGCGATATGGAGGCTCTCAAGACTGCCATTGTCGAAGCCATGCCGCTCAAGCCCGAGCGACATCATTTCACCACCGACGGTGATGTTCAGGTAGTTCGCTTCATGAATATGACCGGTGGCTAAGCGCCAATAGTCTCGCCTCACCGCTACTTGTCATAAGCCAAGACCCGCCATATCGATCGATACTGGCGGTTTTTTTATCTGGTCTTTTCTTGCCATGTCGTAATATCTGCTTATACTTTTTAACCAGGTGTCGCGTGTTCGTGTTACCTGACTTTCAATATGGAGGAGGCCGATGTCTTCCGAATCTCTAGAGCGTATCGCTCGCAATAAGAACGTTGCTCGTGCCGCCGCGCGTCAGTTGAGCATGGAGCAGCTGCACAAGCTTGCCGAGGTGATCGGCGAAGTTATCGAACAGAAGCAGGACGAGGACAAGCAGCGCCAGCAAGAGGAAGCCATGAAAGAGCGCAAGCTGGCCGAGATTCGTGAGGCCATCAATGACGCTGGGCTTTCTCTGGATGACCTGGTGGGCGAGCAGCCCAAGCGTCGCCGGGGCCGTCCGCCGAAGAGCGCCAAGCAAAGCTGATCGAATGCTGTTGCATAGCATGACAAGGGCGAGCCTACGGGGTCGCCCTTGTCGTGTTTGGGGTAGCGCCAGGTGCTGTCAGGTGTCGACCCGTTCCCCGGCCAGAAGCTGCAGGTGTACGGTGGGTAAGTGGCGCATGCGCTCTGCGAGATAGTCGATCATTCGCGGCTGTAGGCGGTAGCGCAGCTCGGCGAGGTCGTCGGCATCCAGTCCCTCCAATTGATGGTCCAGCCAGTCGCCAAGATCCTCTTCATCGAGATGGGATGCGGCGCTGGCATCGACCACCAAGCGACCAATGCGCGTCCATCCATCGCCGTCGGGTGTCACGGTCATCGCCAGGAACAGGCTGCCGCGGCGCGAGGTGTCATTGCCGTTGAGTCCGGGCGCCGGGGTAACGGCATTGCGACTGACGATACACGGCGGTTGTGGATGACGGCTTTGCAGTTGAAGCCCGTGGTCGCCAAAGTGCATCAGGTCGCCGTTGACCGGGATCAAGGGGGCGGCAATGCCGAGTTGCTCGGCGAGTGCCGCATGCGCCTGTTGATGGCGCTGCTCGCCGTGCACCGGCAGCAGATAGCGGGGCCTGACCCAGTCATAGAAGGTGGTCAATTCATCCTGGGCCGGATGCCCTGAGGCGTGCAGCTCTGGGTGTTGATGCTCATCGTAGAGGGTCACGCCGAGTCGTCGCAGGCCGTATTGCAAGCGCTCGATAAGGCGCTCGTTGCCGGGTATCGCCTTGGCGGAGAAGATCACGCTGTCGCCGGCCACCAGCTCGAAGTGGGGGTGGCGATTCTGTGCCAGCCGCGACAGCGCGGCGCGCGGTTCGCCCTGGCTGCCGGTGGCGATCACCAGCACCTCTTCGGGGGGCAGATAGCCGAGATCGCGCACCGGCACCAGTGGCGGCAGGTCGTCCAGATAGCCGAGTCCGCGCGCTACCGCCACCATGCGCTCCATGGAGCGTCCCATCAGACACACGCGACGGCCGGTGCGGGTGGCTGCCCGACCCACCGCCAGCACCCGCGCCAGGTTACTGGCGAAGCAGCTGACGATCACGCGTCCCGGGCAGGCGGCCAGGGTGCGCTCGAGCGCCCGCGCCACGTCGCCCTCGCTGCGCGAATGACCGGGCAGGGTGGCATTGGTGGAGTCGCCCACCACCAGGTCGATCGGGGCCAGCGACTGAAACAGCGCGGGATCCATGGGAGAGCCGATCAGCGGCTCGGGGTCGAGCTTCCAGTCGCCGCTGTGCAGGACCCTGTGATGCGGGGTCATGATCAGCAGCGCGCAGCTTTCTGGAATCGAGTGGGTCAGCGGCAGATAGCGCAGGCTGAAGGGGCCGGTGTCCAGCGCCTCACCGGGCTCGATTACCCGGATGGCATCGCTGGACAGGCCGCGTTCGTGAAACTTGGCGCGCAGCAGTCCGGCCGCCAGCGGCGTGGCGTAGATCGGGCAACCCCAGCGTGGCCACAGCCACGCCGCCGCGCCGATGTGATCCTCGTGACCGTGGGTGATCACCAGCGCCTGAGGGGCAATCTCCAGGCTGGCCAGGGTCGCCAGATTGGGCACCTGCAGAGGCGTGTCCGGAAGGTCCTGGCGAATCATCATCCCGCAGTCCACCGCCAGCCAGTGCCCTTGATAGCCGTAGAGCATGAGGTTCATGCCGATCTCGCCACAGCCGCCGAGGGGCAGCAGCTTGAAGGGCGGGTGCTGGCGGCGGCGAACGGTAACGCGGGGTTGCGACATGAGTGCCTGGGGCCTGATGGAAGCGGACTTTCATCATACGGGAAGGCTCGCCGGCCCCACAACGCGCGTATTCCGATGCCGTTGAATTCGTTACACTATCGTCGAGCCCGACGGGCTCCATGGTCCCTGTTTCCTACTGATGGTTAGCCGATGTCCGATTACTATCGCCTGGTGGTGTCATGTCCCGATCGGGTCGGGATCGTTGCGCGAGTCTCAGGTTTCATTGCCCGCCAGGGCGGTTCGATCACCGAGGCCAGCCAGCACTCCGACCTGGCCACCGGGCGTTTTTTCATGCGTTACGAGATCCTCGCCGACTCGGTGGGACTGAGTGCCGATCAATTGCGTGAGGCCTTCACTCCCATCGCCGACGAATTCGCCATGGACTGGGCACTCACCCACACCGCAAGACGGCCCCGGGTGGTGCTGATGGTCTCCCGCGAGAGTCACTGCCTGGTCGACCTGCTGTATCGCTGGACCGCCGGCGAGCTCGACTGCGAGATCCCCTGTGTGATCTCCAATCACGACGACCTGCGTGCGCTGGTCGAATGGCACGGCATTCCCTACCACCGGGTGCCGGTCACCGCGGACACCAAGCCGCAGGCATTCGCAGAAGTGGAGCGCCTGGTGGAGGAGGCCGATGCCGACAGCGTGGTGCTGGCGCGCTATATGCAAATCCTGCCGCCGGCGCTGTGCCAGCGCTATGCCGGGCGGGTGATCAATATCCATCACAGCTTCCTGCCGTCCTTTGTCGGTGCCAAGCCTTACCACCAGGCCTATGAGCGCGGCGTGAAGCTGATCGGCGCCACCTGCCACTACGTCACCGAGGAGCTGGACGCCGGCCCGATCATCGAGCAGGACATCCATCGTGTCAGCCACTGCCATACCGCCGATGACCTGGTGCGCTTCGGTCGCGACGTGGAAAAGGCGGTGCTGGCCCGCGGGCTGCGCTGGCACCTCGAGGACCGGGTGCTGATCCACGGCAACAAGACGGTGGTCTTCGCCTGATCGAACACGGAGTGCGCCATGACCTTCGCCGAGGTGATGCTGATGCCCTGGATGCTGCTCCTGGGCTGGCTGGTCAGTGCCGCGGTACTGGGCCTTGCGCTGGCCCAGCGGCCGTGGCGGGCGCTGCTTGCCGACGTCGGCCTGCAGCATCGCTGGCTGGCGTCGCTGGTGGCGGTACTGCTGCTATGGCAGCTGCGTGCGCAGGCGGTGGACTGGCTGACCCTGCACCTGGTGTTCACCGCGCTGCTGACGCTGATCTTCAAGGCGCCGCTGGCGCTGCTGATCTGCCTGGCAGTCAATCTCGGCATGGTGCTGCTGGGGCGCGTGGCCTGGCCGCTGCTGGGGGTCAACGTGCTGGTCAGCGGGGTGGTGCCGGCGCTGGTGATGGTGATCGCCTGGCGGCTGGTGGATCGCTGGCTGGCCGACAACCTGCCGGTGTTCGTGTTCGTCTGCGGTTTCTTCGGCACGGCGCTTGCTACCCTGGCCAGCGGGCTGGCCACGTTAGCCATCGTCGGCCTCGGTACCAGCGACCCCGAGGCGTGGTTCCTGGCCTCGGAGTACGCCCGCTTCCTGCCGCTGCTGATGCCCTCCGAGGCCTTTATCAGCGGCATGCTGCTCAGCGTGCTGGTGGTCTACCACCCCGAGTGGGTGGCGACGTTCAACTCCCGGCGCTATATCGACACCAAGTAGCGGCCAGCCACGCTCACGCCTCGTCGAACAGCGTCAGCTGACGCTGGGCGTCCTCGGGGACCAGACGCACCCCGACGCCGAGCAGCCTCACCGGTCGCGCGCCGCGCTGCCAGGCCTGCTCGAGCAGGTGCTGGAAGCCCAGCGGGTCGCCGGCGCTGCCCGTGCCCTCCATGGTGGTCAGGCTGAAGTCGTCGAAGCGCACCTTGACGAAGCGCTTGTCGCTGGGTGGATGATCGTGGCGCGCTAGGCGCTGCTGCAGCTTGTCGAACAGCGGCATCAGCGCTTTCCGGCAGGCGGCAAGGTCGGGCAGGTCGCGGTCGAAGGTGGTTTCAACGCTGACTGACTTGCGCTCGCGACTGATCTTTACCTCGCGCTCATCGATGCCGCGGGCCAGCTGGTAGAGGTGGCGGCCGAACTTGCCGAAGCGCTCGAGGAGGGTGGCCAACGAACGCTGGCGCAGGTCGTCGCAGGTGTGAATGCCGAGTCCCTCGAGCTTGGCCGCGGTGGCCGGCCCTACGCCGTGGAGCTTGCTTACCGGCAGCGGACGCAGGAAATCCTCCACGGCGTCGGGGGTGATCACCGTGAGGCCGTCGGGCTTGTCCCAGTCGCTGGCGATCTTGGCCAGGAACTTGCTCGGCGCCAAGCCCACCGACAGGGTGATACCGGTGCGGGCCAGGGTCTGCTCCTTGAGCCAGCTGGCCATCCAGGTGGCGCTGCCGCGGAAGCGTTCGACCTCGCTGACGTCGAGGTAGGCCTCGTCCAGCGACAGTGGCTCGATCAGCGGGGTGAGCTCGGCAAACAGCGCCTGGATCTGCTGCGAGACGGCGCGGTAGCGTTCGAAATCGGGAGGCAGGACCACCAGCTCGGGGCACAGCCGCAGCGCCTTGGCGGTGGGCATGGCGCTGCGCACGCCGAAGGCGCGCGCAGGGTAGTTGCAGGTCGCCACCACGCCGCGGCGCTCGGCACTACCGCCCACCGCCAGCGGCACCTCGCGTAGTGCTGGCCGGTCGCGCATCTCCACCGCGGCATAGAAGCAGTCGCAGTCGGCGTGCAGGATCTTGCGCATCACGCGGCTGAGGCTTAGCCCAGCGCCTGGCCGTTGCCGCCGCGAATCACGCCAACGCCGATGCCTTCGATCTCGAGCTCCTGATGGCGCAGGTCGACCTCGATGGGGGCGAAGTCCTCGTTCTCGGCGGTCAGCCACACCTGGTGCCCCTGGCGCTTGAAGCGCTTGACGGTAACCTCGTCCTCGAGCCGGGCGACCACGATCTGGCCGTCGCGAATGCGCTCGGTGCGGTGCACGGCGAGCAGGTCGCCCTCGAGGATGCCGATGTCCTTCATCGACAGGCCGCGTACCCGCAGCAGGTAGTCGGCGCGGGGCGTGAAGTACTCCGGCGGCAGCGGGCAGTGGCGATCGATGTGGGCGGCGGCCAAGATCGGGCTGCCGGCGGCCACCTCGCCGATGATCGGCAGGCCCGGCGCGGCGCTGGCGTCGGTCTCGGGGTCCTGCTCCTGGGCCGGCAGGCGTATCCCCCGCGAGGTGCCGGCGACCATGCGAATCACGCCTTTCTTGCTCAGCGCGCGCAGGTGCTCCTCGGCGGCGTTCGGCGAGCGAAAGCCCAGCGCCCGGGCGATTTCGGCGCGGGTCGGCGGATAGCCCAGCTCGGACATGGTCTTGACGATGAAGTCATAGACGTTCTGCTGGCGTGGTGTCAGAGGGCGGGTCATGTGACCTCCGCAGATGGGTGGCGGTGTTTGGTTAAGTATACAGTATGTCTGAGTATCCAGTAAAAGCGTTGTAGCGTTTAAAACGCCATGTTTGTGACGGCGTGTTATGTTGCGTAGAATCAGGCTACGTTTAAAACAGCTGTTTACCAACTCGGCAGGGGGTAGGTATGGCACAACCCGATACCGTGACGCGCATTCTCGACACCGCAGAGGTGCTGTTCGCCGAGCGGGGCTTCGCAGAGACCTCGTTACGCAACATCACTAGCAAGGCCAAGGTCAATTTGGCCGCGGTCAACTATCACTTCGGCTCCAAGAAGGCGCTGATCCAGGCCGTGTTCGCACGCTATCTGGACCCCTTCACCGAGCGCTTCCACGCGGCCCTGGATGAACTCGAAGTGGAGTACGCCGGGCGCGTCATACCGCTCGAGGTGCTGCTCGAGAGCATGGCCAAGACCGTGCTCGATGTCCCCGCCGAGCGCAACAGCCTGAAGGTCTTCATGCGCCTGCTGGGGCTGGCCTATAGCCAGGCTCAGGGGCACCTGCGGCGCTATATCCAGGATCACTACGGTAGCGTGTTCAGCCGCTTCTCCGACCTGGTGCGCCAGGCCACGCCGGAGCTGCCCGAGGCCGAGCGCTTCTGGCGGCTGCACTTCGTGCTCGGTACGGTCATCTTCACCCTCTCGGGGCTGGATGCGCTGCGCGACATCGCCGAGAAGGACTACGGCGAGCACGTCAGCGTGCGCGATCTGATCCGGCGTCTGCGCCCGGTGGTGGTGGCGGCGATGAACGCGCCGCTGCCCGACGCGGCGCCGGATAGCCTGCCGGCGGCGGTGTGATGGTAACTACCCCGCGCCTCGACCAGCTACCGCCCGAAGCAGGCCACTGGCTGGAGATCGATCTCTCGACCCAGCGGCTGTGGTGCTGGCAGGGTCGCGAGCGAGTCGCCGACTACCCGGTCTCCAGCGGTGCGGCGGGCATTGGCCAGCGTGACGGCAGTGGCCAGACGCCGCTGGGTTGGCACTACGTGCGCGCATCGATCGGTGACGGCCAGCCGCCGGGCGCGGTGTTTCGCGGCCGCCGCCCGACCGGCGAAGTGTTCGACGCGACACTGGCCGCCGAGTATCCGGCGCGCGACTGGATCCTGACCCGCATCATGTGGCTATGTGGCCTCGAGCCCGGCTATAACCGCGGCGGCCAGGTCGACTCCCAGCGCCGCTATATTTATCTGCATGGCACGCCGCCGGATCAGCCGATGGGCACGCCGGCCTCCCACGGCTGCCTGCGGCTGCGCGACGCGGCGCTGCTCGAGGTGTTCGACTTCGCCCCGGCCGGCACACCGGTGTGGCTGCACGACTGATCCGCCATCCCCTGTTGTCGGCCTGGCGGTTGGTCTAGAATCGGCTCCTTCTCTGCCAAGGAAGATGAACATGACGCAACCTATCGGCCCGGTGATGCTGGACCTCGAGGGGCCCCGGCTCAGCCGAGAAGAAGGTGACATGCTCAAGCGTCCCGAGGTTGGTGGCGTGATTCTTTTTTCCCGCAACGTCGAAGACGCCGCGCAGGTGCAGGCGCTGTGTGCGGCGATCCGCCGGGTGCGTCCCGACCTGCTGCTGGCCATCGACCAGGAGGGCGGTCGCGTGCAGCGCCTGAGTGACGGCGTCACCCGCCTGCCGTCGATGGCGCAGCTGGCGGCCGGCTATGATCAGGACCCCCAGACGGTGCTGCAGCAGTGCCAGGATGCCGGCTGGCTGCTGGGCATGGAGATGGCGGCCTGCGGCCTCGATCTCTCCTTCGCCCCGGTGCTGGACGTCGACGGCGGCGACTCGACGGTGATCGGCGATCGCAGTTTCTCCGCCGACCCGCAGGCCGTCAGCCTACTCGGCGGCGCCTTTATCAGCGGGCTCCACGATGCCGGCATGGTCGCCATCGGCAAGCATTTTCCCGGCCATGGCGGCGTGGCGGCCGACTCGCACCACGAGCTGCCGGTCGATCCGCGGCCGCTGGCGGCGCTGCGTGAGCACGACATGCGGCCCTTCGCCGACCTCGCCGCGCGTCTCGACGGCGTCATGCCAGCGCATGTGATCTACAGCGCCTTCGATGACAAGCCGGCGGGCTTCTCGCGCAGCTGGCTCGGCCTGCTGCGTGAAGAGCTGGGCTTCAAGGGTGCGATCTTCTCCGACGACCTGTCGATGGCGGCGGCGAAAGTCGCCGGCACCCCCGGCCAAGCAGCGGTGGCGGCGCTGGAGGCCGGCTGCGACATGGTGCTGGTATGCAACGACCGCGCCGCGGCGCTGGAAGCCCTGGATGCCTGTGTCGGCCGCGCCGGCAAGCGTCAGGCCAAGCTGCGCTATCGGCGGGCCCGGCCCAATCTCGAGGCGCTGCCGGCGCTGTCACGCTGGCGGCGGGTGCATGCTCGTCTCGAGGCGCTGAGCGGCATCCACGACGCCTGACATGCCCGACCGGCTGGCTCTCCTCATCCCGTAATGCGACCCAGGACAACGATGCTTACTCTCGATCCCGATACTCATGAATCTCTCACCACCATGCGCGAGGTGATGGACAGCGCCGACTGCCTGATCTCCCAGGCCGACGTCGAACGCGCCCTCGATCGCATGGCCGACGAGATCACCGCCGACCTGGGTGACAAGCTGCCGGTCTTCTACTGCGTGATGAACGGCGGCCTGATCACCACCGGCCACCTGCTGACGCGGCTGGGGTTCCCCCTCGAAGTGGACTACCTGCACGCCACCCGCTATCGCGGCGGCCTGCGCGGCGGGGAACTGTTCTGGCGCGTCTCGCCGGAAATTCCCATGGCCGGGCGCCACGTGGTGATCGTCGACGATATCCTCGATGAGGGCGCGACCCTGGCGGCGATCCTGCGCTACTGCGAAGAAGCCGGTGCGGCGAGCATCTCCACCGCGGTGTTGGTCGACAAACGTCACGACCGCAAGGCGGTGCCTGAGCTGACGGCCGACTACTGCAGCCTCGAGGTGGTCGACCGCTACGTGTTCGGCTTCGGCATGGACTACAAGGGCTACTGGCGTAACGCGCCGGGGATCTTCGCGCCCAAAGGACTGTAAGCAACGCTGTTGAGCCAGGGGCGCCAGTGGCCCCGCCGATAACCGTCGAGGGCTGGCCCGCCGGGTCAGCCCTCGGCGTTTTCGGGTAGCGCCAGCAGCGCTTCGCGGCAGCGCTCCTCGACGTCGTCCAGCTCCTTGCGCATCAGGCGGATGTCCTCCTCCTGGCGCTGCAGGTTGGTGCGCTTCTCGGCGAGCAGCTCGAGCAGCCGCCGCAGCTGGCGGGCGTTGCCATCGGGCAGGGCATCGTAGAGTTCGATCACCTCGCGGATCTCGGCCAGCGAGAAGCCCAGCCGCTTGCCGCGCAGGGTCAGCTTGAGGCGCACCCGGTCCTTGTCGTGATAGATGCGTGTCTGGCCGCGGCGCTCAGGCTCGAGCAGGCCTTCCTGCTCGTAGAAGCGGATGGTGCGCGGCGTGACCTCGAACATGCGTGAGAGCTCGCTGATCGAGTAGGTGCGGGGCGGGGCGGCAGTGTCGGGTGTCATGCCGCTCAGGATACCCAGAGTTGACGTTAACGTAAATCGCCGACCATGCTGTGGCCATCCGCTACCCAGCCTGGAGGCCCGATGTCCAACACCCCATCCCCCCTGCGTATCACTCACTGGCCGACCCGCGACGGTCACTACATCGGTGTGGCAACGCTCGACGCCGAACGCTCGCTCAATGCGCTGACGCTGGACATGATCGAGGCCCTCAACGTCCAATTGACGACCTGGCAGCACGACGACAGCGTGGTGGCGGTATGGCTGGAGGGCGCCGGTGACAGGGCGTTCTGCGCCGGCGGCGATATCGTCGCGCTGTATCGTGCCCTGCAGGGCGACCCCCGCACCGCGCGCGACTATGTAGTGCGCTACTTCAGCGCCGAGTATGCCCTCGACTACCGCCTGCACACCTATTCCAAGCCGCTGCTGGCGTGGGGCGACGGCATCGTCATGGGCGGCGGCATGGGGCTGCTGGCAGGTGCACGGCATCGGCTGGTCACCGAGCGCTCACGGCTGGCGATGCCCGAGATCAGCATCGGGCTCTACCCGGACGTGGGCGCGAGCTGGTTTCTCAACCGCATGCCGCCGGGCATCGGTGCCTACCTGGCGCTGACCGGAGCGCAGCTCAACGCCCGTGACGCCCTCGATCTCGGCCTGGCCGACCAGCTGGTGCCTGCCCAGTGTCGCGAGGCCTTGATCGATGCGCTGTGCTGCGCCGACTACGGCAGCGACACGACCTTGAATGATCGAGCCATCCATGTGGCGCTGGCCGCCGTGGCGGATCGCGACCTGGCGCCGCCCGCCCAGCTGTGGCCGTGGCGCGACCATATCCAGCGGCTTACCAGCGCTGCCGATGCCGCCCAGGCGAGCGCGGCGATAGTGGCCGACCGCCACCAGGACGACTGGCTGGCCGCCAATCGTCGCCGGCTGGCCGAGGGCTGCCCGCTGACCGCGCAACTCGCCTGGGGCATGCTCGAACGTCACCGCCACGCTAGCCTTGCGCAAGCGCTGCGCGACGAACTGAGTCTGTCGCTGCGCTGCTGCCTGGAGGGGGACCTGGCCGAGGGCGTGCGTGCGCTGCTGATCGACAAGGACAAGCAGCCGCAGTGGTCCCACGCCGATGTCTCGAGCGTACCTGCGGCGAAGGTCGCGGCGATGTTGCGCAGCGCCTGGCAGCGCGATGACCACCCCCTGGCCACGCTCGGCGAGAAGAGCTAGCGGGCGGATTAGGGGTAGCGTTCTCGGCGCTTTTATTCTACATTCTATGAAAATGTAGAAATTTTATTCCTGCTACACCGGAGCCACCATGAGCCAGATTACCCCGATCACCTGGGACGACCCGTTCCGCCTCGTCGACCAGCTCAGCGAAGACGAGCGCATGGTCTACCAGACCGCCCACGACTACTGCCAGGACAAGCTGCTGCCGCGGGTGCTGGAGGCCAACCGTCACGAGCACTTCGACCGCGAGATCATGAACGAGATGGGCGAGCTGGGGCTGCTCGGCGCGACCATGGACGGGTACGGCGGTGCCGGCCTCAACTACGTCAGCTACGGCCTGATCGCCCGCGAAGTCGAGCGCGTCGATTCCGGCTATCGCAGCGCCATGAGCGTGCAGTCGAGCCTGGTGATGTACCCCATCCACGCCTTCGGCAGCGACGCCCAGCGCGACAAGTACCTGCCCAAGCTGGCCAGCGGCGAGTGGGTAGGCTGCTTCGGCCTCACCGAGCCCGACCACGGCTCCGACCCCAACGGCATGAGCACCCGGGCCACCAAGATCGACGGCGGCTACAAGCTCAACGGCACCAAGAGCTGGATCACCAACTCGCCGATTGCCGACGTCTTCGTGGTGTGGGCCAAGGACGATCAAGGAGACCTGCGCGGCTTTATCCTCGAGAAGGGCATGGCGGGTCTCTCAGCGCCCAAGATCCAGGGCAAGTTCAGCCTGCGTGCCTCGATCACCGGCCAGATCGCCATGCAGGACGTCGAGGTCTCCGACGAGCAGATCCTGCCCGGCGTCAAGGGCCTCAAGGGCCCGTTCTCGTGCCTCAACCGTGCCCGCTATGGTATCGCCTGGGGCACCATGGGCGCCGCCGAGGCGTGCTGGCACGCGGCGCGCCAGTACACCCTCGATCGCAAGCAGTTCGGCCGCCCGCTGGCTGCCAATCAGCTGATCCAGAAGAAGCTCGCCGACATGCAGACCGAGATTGCCCTGGGCCTGCAGGCGGCGCTGCGCGTCGGCCGCATGATCGACGACGGCCAGCTGGTGCCCGAGGCGATCTCGCTGATCAAGCGCAACAACTGTGGCAAGGCGCTGGACATCGCGCGGGTGGCGCGGGACATGCACGGCGGCAACGGCATCGCCGACGAGTACCACGTGATTCGCCATGTGATGAACCTCGAGGCGGTCAACACCTACGAGGGCACCCACGATATTCATGCGCTGATCCTGGGACGGGCCCAAACCGGTATTCAGGCCTTTAGCAACTGATCGACCGGACCCGCCAGGGGAATAGCGGCATCCAAGCGAAGGACGCAGGGGGCAGGTCGAAAAGGAGGTTTGCGCCATGGGTGAGGAGGATTCCTCCGAACGGGCTGGCCATGGATGGCCAGCACCGGTCCTACAAGCGGAGCAGGATGCGAGAGCGCAGTAGGGCGCAAGGTAGCGCCCAGGGACGGGTTTACAGCGCCTCCTTGCAGACCTGTCGCCTGATCCGTTCGAGCGGTGCTGCCTTTCTCAGATAGACCTTTCCCGAGTGATCAAGGAGACAAGATGAGCGGACCGCTCGACGGTATAGTGGTGCTCGATATGTCACGCGTGCTGGCCGGCCCCTGGGCCGGCCAGCTGCTGGCTGACCTCGGCGCCCAGGTGATCAAGATCGAACGCCCCGGTAGCGGTGACGACACCCGCGGCTGGGGGCCGCCGTGGCTGGAAGACGCCGCCGGCGACCCGCTGGAGGCGGCGTATTTCCTGTGTGCCAACCGTGGCAAGCAGTCGCTGGCGGTGGATATCACCCGCCCCGAGGGCCAGGCGCTGGTGCGCGAACTGGCCTCGCGTGCGGACATCCTGCTGGAGAATTTCAAGGTCGGCGGCCTCAAGAAATACGGCCTCGACTACGCCAGCCTGCACGAACTCAACCCGGGGCTGATCGGCTGCTCGATCACCGGCTTCGGCCAGGACGGCCCCTACGCCCACCGCGCCGGCTACGATTTCATGATCCAGGCCATGGGCGGCTTGATGAGCGTTACCGGTGACGCCGAGAGCATGCCGATGAAGACCGGCGTGGCGATTACCGACGTGATGACCGGTCTCTACGCCGCGGTGGGCGTGCTTTCGGCACTCCACGAGCGCGGGCGCACCGGGGTCGGTCGGCATGTCGACGTGGCGCTGCTCGACGTCCAGGTCGCGACCCTGGCCAATCAGGCCCTCAACACCCTGGTCTCAGGGCGCGATCCCCGGCGCCACGGCAACGCCCATCCCAATATCGTGCCCTACCAGGCCTTCGCCTGCGCCGACGGCCACCTGGTGCTCACGGTGGGCAACGACAGCCAGTTTGCGCGCTTTGCCACGCTGCTCGGCCACCCCGAGTGGGCCAGTGACCCGGCCTACGCCACCAACGGTGCGCGGGTCGCCAGCCGCGACACCCTGGTGCCGCTGATCGAAGCCTGCCTTAAGACCCGGGCGCGGGACGCCTGGCTGTCTGACTTCGAGACGCACGGCATTCCCGCCGGTCCCATCAACACCATTTCCGAAGCGCTGCATGACCCCCAGGTGCTGCATCGTGGCATGGTCACCACCCTCGAACGAGACGGCAACGCCGTGCCCCAGGTCGGCAATCCGCTGCGCTTCGATGGCGGCGGCCAGACCAGCCGCCGCGCACCGCCGGGGCTTGGCCAGCACAGCGAGAGCGTGCTCGCCGAGATGGGGCTCAGCGCCGAGCAGATCGAGACGCTACGCGAGCAGGGAATCATTGCCTAGCCTCGAGTGCCCAGCGCCCAGCAGCAGGACTAGCGCGGCGAAAAGCGCCGGCTGAGGCCGGTCTCGGCGATCATGCGCGTCGAGATCTCCTCGATGGAGAAGCGCGTGGTGTCGATGAAGGGTATATGCATTTGGCGGAACAGCCCTTCGGCCTGCTGCACCTCCTGCATGCACTGATCCATCGAGCAGTAGCGGCTGTTGGGGCGCCGCTCGCTGCGGATCGCCGCCAGCCGGCGGGCGTCGATGGTCAGGCCGAATAGCTTATGGCGGAAGGGCGCCAGCGCCGGGGGGAGCTTGAGGCTGCCATCTTCGTCGAGGTCGTCGTCGGTGAGCGGGTAGTTGGCCGCGCGGATGCCGAACTGCAGCGCCAGGTAGAGCGAGGTTGGCGTCTTGCCGCAGCGCGATACCCCGACCAGGATGATATCGGCCTTGTCGTACTGGTGGGTGCGCGCGCCGTCGTCGTTGTCGAGGGCGAAGTGCACCGAGTGGATGCGATCCATATAGACCTCATCGCGACCAATCGAGTGGGTGCTGCCAACGCTGTAGGTGGAGCGCGTGGCAAGCTCCTTCTCCAGCGGCTCGAGGAAGGTCGAGAAGATATCCACCTTGAAGCCGGTTGCCTGGCTGATCACGTCGCGGATGTCGGCGTCGACGATGGTGTCGATGATGATCGGCTGGGCGCCGTCGCGCACCGCGGTGGCTTCGATCACCTCGACCAGCGCCTCGGCCTTGTCGACGCTGTCGATATAGGGCTTGGTGAGCATGCGGATATCGACGCTCTCGAACTGGGCCAGCAGGCTGCGGCCGAGGCTTTCGGCGGTGATGCCGGTGCCGTCGGAAATGAAGAAGGCGGTGCGGGTCATGGCGGTCTCATCTGGTCGCGGTGGGGCGATTACTACACAAAACCCCCGTTGTTGTAAAAATCCTCCAGTGACTTCGCGGTTAGACCAATGGCGAATACGGCCCCGGCTTGGTAGGGTGAGCCACACTTTGCTGGCGGCCTCGGCCGCGCCTTGCGTTCATATCGCCACAAGCGATATCCGCATCCGAACAAGGGGGTCTCGTGGAAGAGTACATTCTGTGGTTTGACCAACTGGGCATGAATGACGTCGAGCGCGTTGGAGGCAAGAACGCCTCGCTCGGTGAGATGATCTCCAATCTGACCGATGCCGGTGTCAGCGTACCCGGCGGCTTCGCCACCACCGCCCACGCCTACCGCGAATTTCTCGCTCACGAAGGGCTCAACCAACGCATCAACCAGGCGCTGGCGCGGCTCGATGTCGACGACGTCGCCGAACTGGCGCGGGTCGGCGCCGAGATCCGCCAGTGGGTCATCGATACCCCGCTGCCGCCGGCCTTCGAGGCGGCGCTGCGCGAGGCCTATCAGCAGATGGCCGCCAGGCATCCCAGCCTCAAGGCCGCGGTGCGCAGTTCGGCCACCGCCGAGGACCTCCCGGATGCCTCCTTCGCCGGCCAGCAGGAGACCTTCCTCAATATCGAAGGCTTCGACAACATCAAGCGTGCGGTGCACGAGGTGTTCGCCTCGCTGTTCAACGACCGCGCCATCTCCTACCGCGTGCACCGTGGCTATGCCCACGAAAACGTGGCGCTGTCCGCCGGGGTGCAGAAGATGGTGCGCTCCGAGACCGGCGCCAGCGGGGTGATGTTCACCCTCGATACCGAGTCGGGCTTCCGCGATGCGGTGTTCGTCACCGCCTCCTGGGGGCTCGGCGAAACCGTGGTTCAGGGCGCGGTCAATCCCGACGAGTTCTACGTGCACAAGTCGACGCTGGCCGCCGGCCGGCCCGCGGTACTGCGTCGCAACCTCGGCTCCAAGCTGATCAAGATGGTCTACACCGATGATGCCAGCGCCGGCAGGTCGGTGGAGACCGTCGAGGTGCCGCTCAGCGAGCGCGGGCGCTTCTGCATCAATGACGCCCAGGTCACTGACCTGGCGCGCCAGGCGGTGATCATCGAACAGCACTACCAGCGGCCGATGGACATCGAATGGGCGCTGGACGGCGACGACGGCAAGCTCTACATCGTCCAGGCGCGTCCCGAGACCGTGGTCTCGCAGCAGGAGGGCGGCAAGCTCGAGCGCTTCCAGCTCAAGGAGAAGGGACGCACCCTGGTCAGCGGCCGGGCGATCGGCCAGCGCATCGGACAGGGGGCGGTCAAGGTCATCCTGTCGCCGGACGAGATGGGCAAGGTGCAGGAGGGGGACGTGCTGGTTACCGACATGACCGACCCCGACTGGGAGCCGATCATGAAGCGCGCCTCGGCGATCGTCACCAACCGCGGGGGGCGTACCTGCCACGCGGCGATCATCGCCCGCGAGCTGGGGATTCCGGCGGTGGTGGGCTGCGGCGACGCCACCGCAGTGCTCAGCGACGGCCGTGAGGTCACCGTGTCCTGCGCCGAAGGCGATACCGGCAACGTCTACGAGGGGCTGCTGGCCTTCGATCGCAAGGTCTCGAGCGTCGACGCCATGCCCGAGATCCCGTTCAAGATCATGATGAACGTCGGCAACCCCGACCGCGCCTTCAGCTTCGCCAGCCTGCCCAATGCCGGGGTCGGCCTGGCGCGCCTGGAGTTCATCATCAACCGCATGATCGGCGTGCATCCCAAGGCGCTGCTCGACTATGACCGCCTGCCCCTCGACCTGCAGCAGAGCATCGACCTGCGTACCGCCGGCTATGCCGACCCGGTGAGCTTCTACGTCGACAAGCTGGTCGAGGGCATCTCGACCCTGGCCGCGGCCTTCTATCCGCAGCGGGTCATCGTGCGGCTGTCGGATTTCAAGTCCAACGAGTACGAGAACCTGATCGGCGGCAAGCTCTACGAGCCCGGTGAAGAGAACCCGATGCTCGGCTTCCGCGGCGCCGCACGCTATATCTCCGACGCCTTCCGGCCGTGCTTCGAGCTCGAGTGCCAGGCGCTCAAGCGGGTGCGCGACGAGATGGGGCTCGATAACGTCGAGATCATGGTGCCCTTCGTGCGTACCCCGGACGAGGGCAAGGCGGTGGTCGACCTGCTCGCCGCCAACGGCCTGGCACGCGGCGAAAACGGCCTCAAGGTGATCATGATGTGCGAGCTGCCGGCCAACGCGCTGCTCGCCGACGAGTTCCTCGCCCACTTCGACGGCTTCTCCATCGGCTCGAACGACCTCACCCAGTTGACCCTGGGCCTGGATCGCGACTCGGGTATCGTGGCGCACCTGTTCGACGAGCGTAACCCGGCGGTCAAGAAGCTCCTGGCGATGGCGATTCAGGCCTGCAAGGCCCAGGGCAAGTACGTCGGGATCTGCGGCCAGGGCCCGTCGGACTATCCCGAACTCGCCAAGTGGCTGATGGAGCAGGGCATCGACTCGGTGTCGCTGAACCCCGATGCGGTGCTCGAAACCTGGTTTATGCTCGCCGGTGAAACGCTGGGCTAACCGAGAAAACATCCCTGACTATCGCAGTGGCTATTAGCGAGGGACGCTGGCGGTAGGGCGAAGAGGCCCGTGGGGCGCCAGGGACAGGCCTACGAGGAGGCGCTGTAAACCCATCCCTGGGCGCTACCTTGCGCCCTACTGCGCTCTCGCATCCTGCTCCGCTTGTAGGACCGGTGCTTGCCATCCATGGCCAGCCCGTTCGAAGGAATCCTCCTCACCCATGGCGCAAACCTCCTCTTCGACCTGTCCCTGACGCCTGTGCTAGCAAGCGCCCGCTCGACGACTACCGTCGAGCGGGCGCTTTTCGTCTATGCTGACAGTCTGCCCTCCCGCCTGCGACAAGGAGCCTGTCCCATGCCTACTTTCGCCGTTCCCTCCCGCCGCCGCCTGCTGCCCTGGGCCGTGGCGTTGACGCTCGGCATGCCGGCTGCGGTCCACGCTGAGGTGGCCTTCGACTACGATATCCCGGCGATCGCCCCGGAAGTCAGCTCCGGCAGCGAGGAGAAACCCGGCTGGGCGACCCAGCGCTTCGCCGTGGCCGCCGCCAACCCGCTGGCCACCGACGCCGGCTACCAGGTGCTCAAGGCTGGCGGCAGTGCCGTCGACGCCGCGATTGCGGTGCAGATGGTGCTGACCCTGGTCGAACCGCAGTCCAGCGGCATCGGCGGCGGGGCCTTCATGGTGCACTACGACGGCGAGGCGGTGCAGGCCTACGACGGCCGTGAGACGGCACCCGGCGACGTCGACGGCGAGCTGTTCCTCGATGAGGAGGGTGAACCGCTCGACTTCATGGATGCCGCGGCCAGCGGCCTTTCGGTCGGCACACCGGGTACCGTGCGCATGCTCGAGCTGGCCCACGGCCGCCACGGCGAATTGCCCTGGGCGGCGCTGTTCGAGCCGGCGATCGCGCTGGCCGAGCAGGGCTTCGCGGTCAGCCCACGGCTGCACACCAGCCTGGCCCGTGAGGAGCGGCTGCGCGACGACCCGCTGGCGGGGCCGTTCTACTATCCCGAGGGCGAACCGCTGGCCGAGGGGCATGAGCTCAAGAATCCGGCGCTCGGCACCGTCTTGCGCGCACTCGCCGAGCACGGCAGCAAGGCGCTGCACACTGGTCCTATCGCCGAGGACCTGGTGTCCCGCGTTCAGGATCATGCCGAGCGCCCCGGCTCCCTCAGCCTCGAAGACCTGGCCAGCTACTCGGCCGAGACCCGTACGCCGCTGTGCAACGACTGGCAGGCCTACCGGGTGTGTGGTTTCCCCCCGCCTTCTTCCGGGCACCTGACCATCATGCAGATTCTCGGCGTGCTCGAGCACCTGCCCGAACTGGAGGCGCCGCTCGAGGATGGCCGGCCCAGCGTCGACTGGCTGCACCAGTTCCTCGAGGCGTCGCGGCTGGCCTTCGCCGACCGCGGCAAGTATATCGCCGACCCCGATTTCGTCGAGGCGCCCGGCTACGACTGGAACAGCATGCTCGACCCTAAGTATCTCGCCGGACGCGCCGCACTGCTGGGTGAAGAGAGCCTGGGTAGCGACGGCGCCGAGCCGGGGGAGCCCGGCGAGCTCGCCACCGCCTGGGCGGTGCAGCCCGAGCAGCCCGAGTACGGCACCAGCCATATCAGCATCATCGATGAGCACGGCAATGCCCTGGCCATGACCACCACCATCGAGTCGGCCTTCGGTTCGCGGATCATGGCCGACGGCGGCACTGGCTTGCCCGGCGGCTACCTGCTCAACAACGAGCTGACCGACTTCTCCTTCACCGCGGAGGACGCCGACGGCAACCCGATTGCCAACCGCGTCGAGGCGCGCAAGCGGCCGCGCTCGAGCATGAGCCCGACGCTGGTGTTCGAGCGTGACAGCGACGCGCTGGTGGCCAGCCTGGGGTCTCCCGGGGGAGCGGCGATCATCCACTATACCGCCAAGGCGCTGGTCGCCATGCTCGACTGGGGGCTGGACGCCCAGGAGGCGCTCAACCTGCCTCACGCTATCACCCTGGGCGGGCCGGTGTTCCTGGAGGAGGGGGCCTTTCCGGCCGAGGTGCTCGAGGCACTCAACCAGCGCGGCCACGATGCCAGCGAGCGGGAGCTGGTCAGCGGCCTGCAGGCTCTGCAGGTCGTCGAGGAGGGCCTCTACGGCGGCGCCGATCCGCGGCGCGAAGGCGTGGTGATGGGGGAGTAGCGCCAAGCTGAAAGCGCCCAGTGCCCAGCCTTTCGCTCGGCGCTTGGCGCTATCAATTCCTCAGCCAGTTCCTTAGCTTGACCAACAAAAGGGCGCCGTCGCTGAGTTCGCGGCGGTCCTCGAGAAGCTCGTTGAGGAGATCCGGCCGGTCGGTGATGATGTTGTCGACCCCCATGTCGATCAGCTGCGACATGCGTGCGCGGTCATTGACCGTCCAGGTATGCAGCTCATAGCCGAAGTAGCGGGCGGCGCGAATCTCGCCGTCGCTGACCCGATTGTGGCGCAGGCCGAGGGCATCGAAGCTGCTGCGATCGAGGGTGCCCGGCAGCACGAACTGTGCCAGCAGGGTGGTGCGGACCTGGGGCACGCGAGCCTTGATCTCGCGCACCAGTGACGGTGACATGGTGGCGACCAGCACGTCATCGTGGACGTCATCGCTACCGCACCCTTGGGGCGGTGGTTGTGCCAGGTCACGGCACTCCTGGCGTGCCAGGTTCTCGCGCGCCAGGCTCTCGAGTACCGCCTCGACCAGATCCAGTTCGCGGCCCGGGTCGGGCTTGAGGTCGATCATCAGCGGGCTCTGGGTACGGGTGCGTGCCAACGCCTCGTCCAGGGACGGCATGCGCTCATCGATGAAGGCATCGCCGAACCAGCTGCCCACGTCGAACTGCTGGAGCTCTTCCAGGGTCAGGTCGCGCACGTTGCGCGGGTCGCCGGTGAGGCGCTGCAGGGTGCGATCATGGTAGAGCACCACCTGATCGTCCGCGGTGAGGCGCACGTCGATCTCGGTGAAGTCGGCGCCGTCGAGGATCGCCTGATCGATGGCGGCCATGGTGTTTTCCGGGGCTGCCATGGAGCTGCCGCGATGGGCGGTGACGAGGACCTCGTCGCGCAGCTCGAAGCTGTTGACGATCAGCCACGCCTGGCTGATGGCGAAGGCGATCACTCCCAGTTCCACGGCCCAGGCCCAGCGCCCGGGATGGGCGTCGGCGGTGGGCCGCGGCGGGCGCGGCTCACTGTGCACCAGGCGCAAATAGAGGCAGGCGGAGAGCAGGCTGTTGGCGGCAATACCCACGAAGGTCACCGCCAGCGTCAGCAGCACATAGCCGCTGAGATAGGCGAGCATGGCCGGGATCAGCACGGCGTTGCGCTCCGGCAGCCACCACAGCATCGGCGTGAAGACGCGGTCGAATAGCGCGGTGATCAAGAAAGGCAGCGCGACGATCAGGATCAGCAGCAGGATCACCGCCGTGGCGATCGGCCGCCGGCGGCCGCGGGTCAGGCGATGGCTGCGCTTGAGCGCGCGCAGCGGGCTCAGTGCCTCGAGCACCACCAGCGGCAGGGCCAGGATCCAGCGGAAGTAGAGGGTCGCGGCAATGGTGGCCCAGACCAGTGCCAGCGGCAGGCTGACGGCCAGGAACTGCCACATGGCCGGCGGACGTACCCGCTGGACGTAGTAGGGGTCGAGACCGCCAAGGAAGGCGCCATAGAGCCAGCTGATCGCCAGCACCGGCGGCAGTACCAGCAGCAGGTGGGCACCGACCTGCACCACCACCAGCCCGGCCAGGGAGGGCAGCCGGCGCAAGCTGCCCCAGAAGGCTTCCCAGGCCAGCCGGTAGTGATTGTCGCGGGGGCGTACCGCGACCAGGATCATGCCCGCCTGCTGCAGGTAGAGCACCAGGAAGGTCAAGCCGATCGCCGCCAGCAGCCACAGCACGCCGCCGGGGGAGATCAGGATGTCGAGCAGCTCGGCATTGCTGATCACCGGCCGGCCGAACTGGCCGAGCAGCGACGTCAGGGTCCAGGCCACCGTCGGCAGCAGCACCGCTGAGGCGAGAACGGTAAAGAACAGGTGATAGGCAAGCAGTGGGCGAAAATGCTCACGCAGTGAGCGCAGCACGTCACCGTGTAGCTGGGACAGTGACAGCATGGCAGTCCGTTTGGTTGAGCATCCTGCCTCTAGCCTGTCATTGCCGCGCCTACTTGGCAATCGTATGGCGCCTTGAGAGGCTCACTCAACGGGCAGCGTGGCATGTGCCTTGAGCGTCGTCTGCCAGTCAGCCGCTGGTGCCGGACGACCGAACAGATAGCCCTGGAAGAACTCGCAACCGAGTGTGATAAGGCGTTGGCGTTGCGAGTCGTTCTCCACGCCTTCGGCGATGACTCTGAGCCCCATGCTGTGCCCCAGGGCAATGATGGTGCGCACGATGGCGGCATCATCGTCACTGTGTTCCAACTCACGGACGAACGACATGTCGATTTTCAACTGGTCGAGGGGCAGACGCTTGAGGTAGGTCAGGGAAGCGTATCCGGTGCCGAAGTCATCAAGCGAGAAGCGTATTCCCGTCCTGCGCAGTGCGCCCATATGGGCCACCGTCGTCTCGAC
The DNA here is from genome assembly GCA_001971685.1 of Halomonas sp. 1513. Classification (NCBI taxonomy): domain Bacteria; kingdom Pseudomonadati; phylum Pseudomonadota; class Gammaproteobacteria; order Oceanospirillales; family Halomonadaceae; genus Halomonas; species Halomonas sp. 1513. The sequence continues at coordinate 2,307,512 of CP019326.1, read as the reverse complement.
ATTGTCGATCAGCAGGTTTTCCGTAATTTCCAGTTCGAGGCGAGAAGGAACTACTGCGTAGCTGTCGAGGAGACCTATCAGGTGTGTGACGAATTCAGGGTGGCGAAACTGCGATGGGCTGACATTGACGGCTAGTATCAGGTCGCGGTGGCTGGGGTGGGTCGACCATTCAGCGAGTCGTTGGCAGGCTGCCTCGAGTACCCACTCGCCCAGCGGTATGATCAGTCCGCTAGCTTCGGCAATGGGAATGAACTCAGCGGGTGGGATCATGCCACGCTCGGGGTGAGGCCAACGCAGCAGCGCCTCCATGCCGATGCAGTACCCCTCGGCATCCACCTGTGGTTGCAGATGCAGGGCGAGTTGGGATGTCTCGATGGCGTGGCGAAGGTCTTGCTCCGATTGCACGCGATGATTGATTTCGGCCTGCATGGTCGGGTTGTAGAAGCGCAGCGCGGCGCGACCGCAGGCCTTGGCATCGTAGAGGGCGATTTCCGCGATTTTCATCAGCTGTTGGGCATCGCCGTCGCTCTCCGAGAGCATCACGGCTCCGACGCTGGCAGCGCTTAGGAGGGGCTTGCCGCGGTATTCGAAGGCGGTGTTGAACTGGGCAATAACCTCCTTGCCCAGCAGGTGTAGCTGGCGAACGGCGACATCGCGCTGCGTTGAGATGTTCTCATACAACACGATGAACTCATCTCCGCCCAGGCGTGCCAAGGTCTGGCTGTCGTCGAGCAGCGTCGACAGTCGCATAGTCACCTGCTCGAGCAACCAGTCTCCGGCAGCATGGCCTAGTGTCTCGTTGGTCGACTTGAAGTGATCCAGATCCAGCATCAGCACACCGCCTTCCTGGCCGGTGTGATGCTGCGCTGCGATGGCATGTTGGAGCAGTTCCAGCAAGCGGCGGCGGTTGGGCAGGCCCGTTAACGGGTCGTAGTAGGCCAGACGGTGGTTTTCCTGCTGGATCTGGCGGTAGGCGGTGATATCGGTGGCTATGCCGCACAGCTCCCGAATAGTGCCGTCGGCATCCTTGAGTGGCAGTTTCAGCGAGAGGAAGGTGCGCACGGGGCCGCCCTCGATCAGGCTGTTGGACTCCTCCGCGGCAATCCGCTCGCCGTCCTCCACCACTCGGCGGTCGTTCTTCTCCAGCGTGGCGGCGGTGGTGGCATCGAAAAAGTCGCTGTCGCGCTTGCCGAGGATTGCCCTGGCGGGTTGCCCGAAAAGGGTGCACACCTGACGGTTGACGTAGGTGTAACGGAGGTCTCGATTCTTGATGAAAATACAGGCTTCGACGCTGTCCAGGATGGTAGACAGGCGTTCCTCGCTGGCCTTTAGCTGGTTGGTGCGCTGTTCGACCCGGCGTCGCAGCAGGGTATTGAAGGCCAACGCTGTGCCCAGCATCGCTAGCAGCCCGGCAATGCTCCACCAGATCCATGCTGGTATGCCATAGGCCATTTCTTGCTGACCTTGCCAGCGTCGCAAAACGGCAAAGTAGGGTGACTGACTATCATTCTTCCACGCTTGCAGGTGGCGATCTATCGCCGCCAGGGTGTCGGTATGGCGTCCTTGACTACTGGCGAAGTAGAGGCGCGAGGGCAGGAACATGATCGGCGTTTCAATCAGGCCTGCAGGCTGCGCATAGCGATCACCAAAGAAGTGATTGGCGACTGCGACATCGGCACGGCCTTCTTTAACACTGGTGAAGCTCTCATTGAAGCTGTCGGTACCGACCCAGGTCACATCGATACCGAAGCCTTCAGCGAGTTGATCGAGATACTCCTGCTGAATGGAGCCCTCGACGACGGCTAGCCGCCTGCCATCCAGGTCGAGCAGTGAACGCAGTGTTGGCCCCTCGCCTCGATAGAGCTGTGACCAGCTGTGTAGCGCGGGCGTGTGGTGAAAATCAAAACGCGCTTCACGACCTTTGCTCCAGGCCACATCCGGCAACAAGTCAATTTCTCCGGCATCGAGCAAGGCCAAGCAGCGCTGCCAGTGACACTCAACGCTGTCGAGTTGCCACCCTTCTGCATTAGCGATTAGCTGCAACAGATCGCCGAGTATGCCACCGGGTTGGCCATCGGCTTCCTGCAACAGCTTGGGAGGGTTGTGATAGACACCGATACGTAGCGTATCTGCCGCATGCAACGGGGTGAGACAAGCGGCACTAGCCGCCAGCATCAGGCCAAAGAAGAATGCGTCTCGCCGGAAATGGAACACGCGCAAGGCAGACGTCCTTCTTCGGGATGAGGTAATAGTTTAATTGATAGCAGAAAAGTCATACTGCCGCCCGCGAAGCGCTCGATGATGGATCCACGTTAGCGGTTATCCTTCCAATGCCAGACGTCGCGCAGCAATCACGATGCCGTTGTTGTCGGCATACAGCCATTGCCCCGGCACGATGCTGGCGCCAGCGACGTGCAGGCGCTGATCGCGCTGCCCACCGCCGGTGGCTGAGCCGCGGCGCGGGTGAACGCCCAGCGCCTGGACGCCGAACTCCATCTCGGCCAGCACGTCGACGTCGCGCACGCAGCCGTGAATCACCACCCCCACCCAGCCGTTTTCCAGGGCCTGCTCGGCGAGGCGGTCGCCGAGCAGCGCACAGCGCTGCGAACCGCCGGCGTCGACCACCAGCACGGCGCCGTCGCCGGGCTCGGCGAGCATCGTCATCAGCAGGGCGTTGTCCTCGAAGCAGGCGAGGGTGCGCACCGGGCCGCAGAACGTCTCACGGCCGCCATAGTTGACGAAGACGGGATCCAGCACCTGTACCTCGGGGTGGGCGTCGCAGATATCAGGGGTGACGATATGGCTCATGCACATGCTCCTGCTGGCCGAGTCGAAGGTGATGTGTCGAGTAGTGTCAGGCCGTAACGGTTAGGTTATCTATAGGCGCAGGGATGGCTTCCTGCAAAAAAACGCCCCGCATGAGCGGGGCGTTTCGGTCATCGGCTATGGCGATCACTGCCAGGCAGCGTGCCATCGATGTTGCGAGCATCGGCGACGATAGGTGTGATGCGGTCGATCAGGCTTCCTGGGCGACCGGAATCACATTCGAGGCAGCCTTCTGGTACTGCTCGATTTCATGGAAGTTCATGTAACGATAGATCTCTGATGCCATCGCGTCGAACTGTCCCATGTAACGCTGGTATTCTTCCACGCTTGGCAGGCGTCCTTCAACCGCTGCAACTGCCGCCAGCTCGGCGGAGGCGAGATAGACGTTGGCACCATCGCCCAAGCGGTTGGGGAAGTTGCGCGTCGACGTGGAGACCACGGTGGACTTGGCCGCTACCCGCGCCTGGTTGCCCATGCACAGCGAGCAGCCCGGCATTTCCATGCGCGCGCCGGCGCGGCCGTAGATGCCGTAGTAGCCCTCTTCGGTGAGCTGGTGCTGATCCATCTTGGTCGGCGGGGCCAGCCACAGCTTGGTCTTGAGGCTGCCGGCCGGCTGCTGCTCGAGCAGCTTGCCAGCGGCGCGGAAGTGGCCGATGTTGGTCATGCACGAGCCGATGAAGACCTCGTCGATGGTCTCGCCGGCGACGTCGGAGAGCAGGCGGGCATCGTCGGGATCGTTGGGTGCGCAGAGGATCGGCTCCTTGATCTCTTCGAGATCGATCTCGATCACTTCGGCGTACTCGGCGTCGGCATCGGCACGCATCAGGCTGGGGTTGGCCAGCCATTCTTCCATGGCCTGGATGCGGCGACGGATGGTGCGCTCTTCACCATAGCCACTGTCGATCATCCACTTGAGCAGGGTGATGTTGGACTTCAGGTACTCGGCGACGCTGTCTTCGGACAGGGTGATGGTGCAGCCGGCGGCGGAGCGCTCGGCGGAGGCGTCGGAGAGCTCGAAGGCCTGCTCGACGGTGAGGTCGTCGAGGCCTTCGATCTCCAGTACGCGGCCCGAGAAGGCGTTCTTCTTGCCGGACTTCTCGACCGTCAGCAGGCCATGCTTGATCCCGTAGTAGGGGATGGCATGCACCAGGTCACGCAGGGTGACGCCGGGCTGACGCTTGCCCTTGAAGCGCACCAGGATAGACTCCGGCATGTCCAGCGGCATCACGCCGGTGGCGGCGGCGAAGGCCACCAGGCCGGAGCCCGCCGGGAACGAGATGCCCATCGGGAAGCGCGTGTGGGAGTCGCCGCCGGTGCCCACGGTGTCGGGCAGCAGCATGCGGTTCAGCCAGCTGTGGATGATGCCGTCGCCGGGGCGCAGCGAGACGCCGCCGCGGTTCATGATGAAGTCGGGCAGGGTGTGCTGGGTCTCGACGTCGACCGGCTTGGGGTAGGCGCTGGTGTGGCAGAACGACTGCATCACCAGGTCGGCCTGGAAGCCCAGGCAGGCCAGATCCTTGAGCTCGTCGCGGGTCATCGGCCCGGTGGTGTCCTGGGAGCCGACGGTGGTCATCTTCGGCTCGCAGTACATGCCCGGGCGTACGCCGTCCATGCCACACGCCTTGCCGACCATCTTCTGAGCCAGGGTGAAGCCCTTGCCGGTGTCGACCGGCTGCTCCGGCGTCTTGAACACCTCGGAGGCGCCCAGGCCCAGCTCATTGCGCGCCTTCTCGGTCAGGCCACGGCCGATGATCAGCGGAATGCGGCCACCGGCGCGCACTTCATCGAGAATCACACGGGTCTTGAGTTCGAAGGTCGAGAGCACCTCGTCGCTGCCGTGCTTGCAGACCTTGCCCTGGTAGGGGTAGACGTCGATGACGTCGCCCATCTCGAGCTTGGTGACGTCGAACTCGATGGGCAGGGCGCCGGCATCTTCCATGGTGTTGAAGAAGATCGGCGCGATCTTGCCGCCGAAGCAGTAGCCGGCGGTGCGCTTGTTGGGCACGTAGGGAATATCGTTACCGAAGAACCACAGCACCGAGTTGGTGGCGGATTTGCGCGAGGAGCCGGTGCCGACCACGTCGCCGACGTAGGCGACCGGGTAGCCCTTGGCCTTGACCGCCTCGATCTGCGCCAGCGGCCCCTTGCTGCCGGGCACTTCCGGCTCGATGCCGTCGCGCGGGTTCTTGAGCATGGCGTTGGCATGCAGCGGAATGTCGGGACGCGACCAGGCGTCCTGGGCCGGGGAGAGGTCGTCGGTGTTGGTCTCGCCGGGTACCTTGAACACCGTCAGGGTGACCTTCTCCTCGAGCTTGGGCTTGGCCAGGAACCATTCGGCGTCGGCCCACGACTGCAGCACGTCCTTGGCCACGGCGTTGCCGTTCTTGGCGCGTTCGGCAACGTCGTGGAAGGCATCGAACATCAGCAGGGTGTGCTTGAGCTGCTCGCCGGCTTCGCGGGCCAGCTCGTCGTTGTCGAGCAGTTCGACCAGGGTGGCGATGTTGTAGCCGCCCTGCATGGTGCCGAGCAGCTTGACGGCATGAATCTTGTCGATCAGCGGTGAGCTGGCCTCGCCCTTGGTGATGGCGCTGAGGAACGCGGCCTTGACGTAGGCGGCCTCATCGACCCCCGGCGGCACGCGGTCGGTGATCAGCTCGAGCAGGAACTCTTCCTCGCCCGCCGGCGGCGTCTTGAGCAGCTCGACAAGCGCTGCGACCTGCTCGGCGTTAAGGGGTTTCGGCGGAATGCCCTCGGCGGCACGTTCCTCGACATGTTGGCGATAAGCTTCAAGCACGATAGGGCCCTCATCAAGTGTCTAAGCCAGGACGCTGCCCGGTCGCCGAGTGCGGATGTCCCGCTGACGGCACCGTTTCACGTCGTCCCGGTTCTCGCGGTAACCATGTGAATGGGTGCTGCGGACTATACGTGAAACTGTCGACAATGTTAAGGAAGCGCAGCGTGGTGGGCCTTCAACTTTGGTCGGCGCGGCGCTCGACGAGGTAGGCGGCGACGATATCGAGGATGCCCCGGGCGTCTCGACGCGGTACCATCGACGCCGTGAATTCGTCTGATGGATGGAGTGGGGAGGCGCATGAGCCGACGGATCGTGTCGCCCTGCGTGGGCTTGTGTTCGACCACCGTGGGAGATACCACCTGCCGTGGCTGCCAGCGCCACGATCGCGAGATTCGTGACTGGCTGGGCTACCACGGCAGTGAGCGCGAGGCGCGCATGCAGGCGCTGGACGCGCTGCGCGTGGCGGTGGCCGAGCGCTACCTGGAGATCACCGATACTGCCCTGCTCGAAGCCCAACTGGTGCGCTATCGGGTGCGCTTCCGGCCCGAGCAGCCGGCGCTGTCGCGCGCCATCGAGCTGCTGCGGGTAGGACGCCAGCGCATCAACGACCTGACGCGCTATGGCCTGGCGCCGCGGGCCGAGGTCGCGGCGCTGACGCCGGCCGAGCTCTACGCCGCCATGCACCGGGCGCTTGAAGCTGCCGCTCAGGCACGCAGCGACGCCGAGCCCTGACCTTCATTGTCTACATTCAATCGGTCCTTAACGATGCAAGAGAACCCCATCATGCAAGACGCCCCGGAGGCACTGCTGCCCGAGTCGCTCACGCACTTTCTGCGCTGCCCCACGCCCGATGCCTGGATCGCCGCGGCACTCGAACATCAGGACCTGCTGCTGATCGACCACGCCCAGTGCGAGAAGAAGGCCGCCTCGACGGCGATGAGCCTGATGTACCGCTACGTCGATCGACCGCTGCTGCTGACCAAGATGTCGCAGTTGGCTCGCGAGGAGCTGCTGCACTTCGAGCAGGTGATCAAGGTCATGGAGACCCGCGGCGTGACCTACCGTCATCTCAGCGCTTCGCGCTACGCCGAGGGATTGCGCCGCCATGTGCGGACTGAAGATCCGGCGCGGCTGGTCGATATCCTGATTATCGGCGCCTATATCGAAGCGCGCAGCTGTGAGCGCTTCGCGCGGTTGATTCCGCACCTCGACGCTGAACTTGCCAAGTTCTATCGCAGTCTGGTTAAGTCGGAAGGGCGCCACTTCGAGGACTACCTGATGCTGGCGCGCCGCTACGCCGAAGAGGGCGGCGATGCCGAGGTCGAGGCGCGCATCGTCTTCTTCGCCGAGTGCGAAGCCGACTTGATCAACCGTGAGGACAGCGAGTTTCGCTTCCACAGCGGCTTGCCGTGCGCCGCATGAGCCGTCCAGGCAGGGCAGCGGCATACTGAGCAGATAATAACGCAGGAACCATCATCATGCGGGAATCACCTGTCAACGAGCAGTTAGCGCTATTCGGTCACTTTTCTCTGATGCTCGGCGAGGACAGCCTTTCCCAGTTCAGCTACGACAAGGTCAAGGCCCTGCTGGTCTATCTGCTGCTGCATCGCCAGCCGGTCAACCGTTCGACCCTGGCCGAGCTGCTGTGGCCCGACCAGGGGCTGTCCTCGGGGCGTACCAACCTGCGCCACGCGCTGCACTGCCTGCGCCAGTCGCTGGGCGACCAGGCCGAGCGGGTGCTGGTGGTGTCGCGCCAGACCATCGCCTTCAAGCTGCCCGACGAGTGGGGGTTCGACCTCTACGAACTGCAGGAGATGCTCGACGCGCCGGCCGATATCGCCAACCTCGAAACGATCCTCGATATCTACCGCGGCGACCTGGTCGAGGAACTCCAGCTGTCGGCCTGCGCCGAGTTCCAGCGCTGGCTGCTGCGGGTGCGCAACGAGTGGCGTCAGCGGGTCATCGCCTACGCCGAGACGGTGCTCGACGCCCACGACGAGGTGCCCGAGCACGTGCTGCGCGCCCTGGTCAGCCGCTTCTCCGGCTACGGCCCGTTCCATGAGCGGCTGGTACGTCAGCTTGCCGAACAGGGCCAGTCGGCGGCCGCCCATGAACAGTACAACGCCTACCTGCAGCTGCTGGCGCTCTCCGGTCAGCAGCCCGAGCCGAACTTCCTGCAGCTGGCTCGCCACTGGTCCGACGGCAAGGCCGACATGCAGCGGCTCTCGCCCCAGGGGGCGTTTTCACGCGCACTGGCCGCCGACAGCTCACCGCTACGCGACGATGAGATCGAGCAGCGCCAGCTGTCGGTGATGGCTATCCGACTGCGCCTCAAGGGCGAGTGGCAGGACCGCTCCGAGACCCGCGCCTGCCTGACGCTGCAGATCGAATTGATGCGCTGGCTCGAGCAGCAGTGTCACCACCTGGGGGGCTTCTGGTTGCCGGGCGCCACCGGTGGCCTGGGCCTGGCCTGCTTTGGTACCCACGGTCCGGCGCACCAGCTGGCCGAGCTGGTGGCGCTCTACGAACACTGCCGGCGCGCGCTGCCTGATGAGAGCGCGCGGCACTGGCACGGCGACGGCGCGACGCCGTCCTTCGAACTGGCCGCGGGTCTCAACAGTGGGCGAGTGGTTTACCTGCCCGAGCGCCAGCTGGTCGATCCGCTCGGCCAGGTCACCCAGGTCTCGCTGGAGCTGATGAGCGCCGCGGAAGGCAGCGAGCTGGTGATCTCCCAGGAGTCGAGCCAGCACATGCCGCCGGCCCTCGACCTGCAGCCGCGGCTGTCGTCGCGGCTGCTGGCCAGCGACGGCAAGATTCGCCTGCGAGCGCTGGTGCTGGGCGCCAACGAGGGCGGCCGCGAGGCGTTGCCGCCGAGCCTGATCGGTCGCGAGTCGGCGCTGCGCAAGCTGCGCGACGCCCTGGCGCGGGCGGGTATCGGCCTGCGCCAGAGCGTACTGGTGCGCGGCGCCTCGGGCATGGGCAAGTCGGCGCTGCTGGTCGGCTTCCGCCAGGTCGAGCAGAGCCGCGATGCCGCCGTCTGCTGGCAGCCGACCACGCGGCTCTCGGTGCAGATGCCGTATGGCGTGGCGCGTCAGCTGCTCTACTGGCATCTGGGCGATGCCGTCGACAGCGAGGCGTTTGGTGCGCTGCTCGAGCAGCTGCCGGGCTTGACGCTGGACGACGGTAAGCGCCAGCTGCTCGAAGAGGCGCTCGGTGTTCGCGAGCCCGAGGAGCTCTCGGCGCTGACCCAGAGCGGTGAGGCGGTGGAGCTGGTGGTCAGCCTGATGCAGCGCCTGATCGAGCTGCTCACCCAGGAGCGGCCGCTGGTGATGATGATCGACGACCTGCAGTGGCTCGACGAGCCATCGTTCAAGGTGCTTTCCGGGCTGCAGGCGCGGCTGCCGATCAACTGCCCGCTGCTGATGGTGGCCAGCCACCACGGCCGCGAGCCGCTGCCGGCCAAGCTGCACTGGGACCAGCAGATCGCCCTCGGTCGCCTCGATGCGCTGCAGTCCTCGCGGCTGCTGTCGCAGCTGGCGCGTCGCTATCGGTTGCACCTCAGCCCGCGGCTGCGCAATCAGCTGATCGAGCGCTGCGACGGCGTGCCGCTCTACCTGCAGGAGATCTGCCGACGCCTCGACATGGACCGCCGCGAGGGGCGCAGCGTGCAGCTCGACGAGCTGCCCCGTGGCCTACTCGGCCTGCTCGCCAGCCGCATCGACCAGCTCGACGTCGACCGCGAGATCGCCCACGTGGCGGCGGTGCTGGGGCGTCAGTTCCGGCTCGACTTCCTGGTCGAGTGCAGCGGCTGGGAGCCGGCGCGCCTCAAGCAGGCGCTGGAGCAGATGTGTCGCCTCGAAGTCATCGAGGCCTGCGACAGCGGCAGTGAATTCGACTACCAGTTCAGCCATCAGCTGCTGCAGGAAGCGGCCTACCTGTCCTGCCCGCGGGACCTGCGCATGCGTATTCACCTGCAGGTGGTCAACCTCATCGAGGAGCGCTTCCCGATGTGGATCAGCCGCCATCCCGGCGACTTTGCCACTCACCTGCGGCGCAGCGGCCACTATGCCCGCGGCGCGCGCTACTTCGAGCTGGCGGCCCGCGAGGCGCTCAAGGTCAGCGCCAACCGCACCGCGCTGAAAATGGCCGATTTCGGGCTCGCCAGCCTGCGCCATGTCAACGATCAGGCCGAGCGCGAGATCAGTCTGCTCACGGTGCGCGGCCAGGCGGCGTTCGCCCTCGAGGGGCACGGCTCACCGACGGCCCATGAAAGCTTCGTGCGTGCCCGCGAGCTGATGGCCTGCGACGGCAGCGAGCTGCTCGTCGATGAAGAGACGGACCTCGAACAGCGCTTTCTGGTCAAGTGGGGACTATGGGTGGGCTGCAGCCAGCGTCACGCCCATGCCGACGCCTTCTCGCTGGCCTCCCACCTCGCCGACCTGGCGGCGCGCCTCGACGACGTGCGCTACCAGCGTCTCGCCGACTACGCTCAGGCCACCTGCGAATACTGGGCCGGGCGCATTCGCCAGGCCTACGATCATCTCGAGGAGATCGACCCGCTCAATCAGGCGATGTTGATCGAGTGGCTGCCGTTCTCCGATCACCCCCAGGTTGCCGCCTCCTGCTATCAGGGGTGGGCGCTGTGCCTGCGCGGCGACTATCGCCGCGCCGAGCAGCAGGCCGAGGCCGCCATCCGCCTCGCCGAGCGGTTCAATCACCCCGGCTCGCTGGCCATGGCGCTGCTGTTCTCGGCGGCGGTCTATCGCCAGCTCGGCCACGTCCATCTGGCCGGGATGCGTGCCCAGCGCGCCTTCGAGATGACCGGCACTCCGGACCTGCACCTGTGGCAGGTGTCGTCGCAGAGCCTGATCGGCTGGCAGCGTGCCCTGGCCGGCGATGCCGATGGCCTGGTGATGCTGCAGGCGGGCATGGAGGAGTTCGACGAAGTGACCGGACGCGAGCGCTTTACGCGTCCGGTGCTGTGGTACGTGGATGCCTGCATGGCGCTGGGTGAGTACGCTCGAGCCGAGGATTACCTCGACCAGTGTCTGCTGGTGGCCCAGGAGCGCGGCTCGCTCTACCTGCCGGAGATCGCCACTCAGCTGGCGCGGGTGCGTCATCAGCTGGGCCACCCCCGCGAGGCGGTCCGGGTGCTGGCCGAGCAGGCCCTCGCCCAGGCCCGCGAACACGAGAACCTGCACCAGCAGCTGCATGCCCTGGAGCTGTGGCTGACGCTGATCGACCCGGCCGACGGCAAGGCGCGAGACGACTTCCGGCGGCTGCTCAGCGAGGTGTCACACAGCGACGCACCGGTGCTGGTGCGCTGGCGCAACCTGCTCGATCAGCGGGTCCCGGCGAGCGTCGAGAACGACTAGCTCGTCGAGAGCTCGAGTGCAGCGATGCGCGTCAGCGCCTCGCTGCGCTGCTCGCCGCACAGCTCGGCGTCGTAGTCGAAGGCCCGGCATACGGCCGGGCGCTGCGGGTCGCCGAACAGCCGGCACAGATTGTCATCATCGAGCTGCGCACAGCGCACCCCGGCGGGCTTGCCGAACGGCATGCCGGGAATCGGCGAGCTGATCGACGGGGCGATGCAGCAGGCGCCGCAGCCGGCCCGGCAGCCGTCCTGTTGCCCCTCGATCACGGCCCTGCCTCGGCGATGGCGCCTTTGTCGATCCCCTCGAAGGCCTTGACCTTGATGCGCTCACCGCACTCCCGGGCGATCCGCTCGGCGAGCCAGGTGGCGATGTGCTCCACCGTGGTCGGGGATGGCAGTACGGCGCAGCGCGCACGGGGCAGGCGCATCGCGAAGTTGCCCTGGGGCGCGCGGTAGCGGCAGTGCAGGGTGTCGCTGTCGTCGTCGCTGAACACGTCCTCGGCATCGACCAGGTAGCGATCGGCCAGCCAGGCGGCCCAACGGGCCTCCAGCCCCGCGTCGCGGTGGCCCTGTCGCCAGATCTCGAGGCGCGAGCGGTGGCCGTGGGCGATGCGCTGGCAGTTGCCGGCGTGGCGCTTGAGGCCGTGACTGTAGGTATAGGCGGCGCCGTCGATGGCTTCGTCGCGCAGCCCGAGGCGGATCGCCTCGACCCGCGGCGGCGGCCGTCGCATCAGCTCCTTGGCCAGGTGCTCACCGAGCCGCTCGGCGCTCACGGCCTGCCACGGCAGCAGGGTAAAGGCCTGGCGAGGACCGCGCACCTCCATGGGGTAGGGCAGCTGGGTGCGTATCGAGAGCCCCTCGCGGCACTCCTGAACGCTGATGCCCGGCGCGCGGCTCGGCACCAGCAGCGTATGGTCGGCGCCGGCGTCCAGCCGCGACTTGATCCACGGCTTGACCTCGCCGAAGTCGAACAGCATGCCGTCCTCGCCCAGCGTGCCGTCGAGTTCTACATCCACGTGCCAGCTGGCGCCGATCAGCCCGCGGCTGGGGCACCACAGCGAGACGTCCAACTGGGTCAAGCGATTCACGAATAGCGTCATGCGAACCCCGCGATCTTGTGGGTCTGCAGCGACAGTCGCCAGCGCGGGGTAGCCAGGCAGTACGCCAGCGTGGCCTCGAGGGTGGTGCCGTCGCCACCCTGTGGTGCCAGATCCATCGGCTGCAGATAGAAATGCTGGAAGTCGAGTTCAGCGAAGTGCTCCGGCGGCGCTTCTGCTTGCGGGTAGACCAGCTTGAGCTCGTCGCCGGCGGTGACCGCCAGCCGGCTGCTACCCTTGGGGCTGACGCACAGCCAGTCGATACCGGCGGGCGGCGGCAGGGTGCCGTTGGTCTCCACGGCAATCTCGAAGCCCCGCGCGTGCATGGCCTCGATCAGCGTGCCATCGAGCTGCAGCAGCGGCTCACCGCCGGTAAATACCACATAGGGCGTTGCCCCTTGGCTGGTAGCCGGCCACATGCCGAGCAGGTGGTCGGCGAGGGCGTCTGCGCTGCCGAAGCGGCCGCCGCCGTCACCGTCGGTGCCGATGAAGTCGGTGTCGCAGAACTGGCAAATGCTGCCGGCGCGGTCCTGTTCGCGGCCGCTCCACAGGTTGCAGCCGCTGAAGCGGCAGAACACGCTGGCGCGTCCGGCGCGGGCGCCTTCACCCTGCAGGGTATAGAACGCTTCCTTGACGTGGTACATCAGCGCGCTGCTCCACTGTCGGCGCGCGGCAAATAGCCGAGCGGGTCGCGGACGCCGTTGGCGGCGAAGGCCGCCAGCCGCTCGCGGCAGCTGCCGCAGGTGCCGCAGGCCAGCTCGCCGCCCAGGTAGCAGGTCCAGGTCTCGGCGTAGTCGAGGCCCATGGCCAGTCCGTCGGCGAGGATCTGGTCCTTGCCGCGGCGCAGGTAGGGGGCGACGATCTCCACCGCCTCGAAGTTGGCGATTGCCGCCACCGCGTTCATGCGCTCGACGAACTCGGGGCGGCAGTCGGGGTAGAGCACGTGGTCGCCGCCGTGGGCGCCGTAGTAGACCCTGGGGGCGCCGATATTGACCGCCTGGGCGATGGCCAGCGAGAGCAGGATCATGTTGCGGTTGGGCACCACGGTCGCTGCCAGGTTGTCGGCGTCGTAGTCGCCGCTGGGCATGTCGCGACTGGCATCGGTCAGCGCCGAGTTGTCGATCAGGCCGTGGATGGCACGAATGTCGATCACCTGATGCGCTACGCCGAGGCGCTGGCAAACGGCGCCGGCCACGTCGAGTTCGCGGGCATGCCGCTGGCCATAGTCGAATGACAGCGCGTGGACGGCATGGCCCTCGCGCAGCGCGCGGTGGAGAACGGTATAGGAGTCCATGCCGCCGGAGTAGATCACTACGGCGGGTCGAGTATCGGTTGTCATGGGAAAATCCCTGTCGGAGAATTTGTCCGGGGTCCGGTCCGGGTGCGGCGCCATTGTAGCCGCGCCGCTGGGGCCTGGCTATACGCCGGCCGTCCCGGTACTCTCGGAACAGCGTTGTCACCACAGCAAGGATCGTCATGGCCACCATCGAGCACAGTGCCATTCTGCCGGCCCCCCCGGAGCGGGTCTTCGCCCTGCTCGAGCGGGTGGAGGACTTCGCCGACTACTCCGACCTGATCGAAGCCATCGAAGCGCTGGGCGAGCAGCGCTATCGCTGGCACGTGCGAGCGGTCGGCATGGACTGGACCTTCGACGTCGAGATCACCGAGCGCCGGGCGCCGGAGCGGCTGGCGTGGGAGTCGCTGGACGGCGTGCGCAACCAGGGGTGCTACCGGCTGCGCCAGGTCGGCGACGGCACCGAGGTGTCGCTGACCATCGACTACCGTATCAACAACCGGCTCCTGGAGCGCGCCGTCAATCGCGCCGCCAAGCCGCTGGTCAGCAAGGTCAGCCGGCAGATTTTGGAGCGCGTCGAGGCGCGGCTCTAGGTCGCAGCGAGGCACTAAAAAAGCGCTGTTGCGGTGACGCGGCAGGGCTTATATTAGCGCTGTTGGAGCGCCTGCTCCGGTACCTGGAACCTGCCATCATGTGGAAGAGTTTGATGCTGTGCGTGTCGATCCTGGTCGTGCAGCTCGGCGTGCTGCACTACATCGATCAGCGAATTCAGCCGGGCAACCCGGCTTCATCGATGCTTACCCAGCAGGATGACGATACGCCCCCGCCGATGGGTTAACTGTTGCCGGCCTCGCTCGGGACTGATCCGCCGGCAGGCCTACGAGGGGGCGCTGTAAACCATCCCTGGGCGCTACCTGCGCCATCCATGGCGCAGAACCCCCTCTTCGACCTGCCGCCGGCGTCCCTCGCTAGCTCGCTAAATAGTTTGACGGTAGCGCGCATGATGTTTACGGCATTTCGTGGCACCATTGGGGCCTTTTGAATTGGCTGCAGAGGCTGGGAAGGCTCGATGCAAAGCGACACGAACGATGAGGTGCGCGAAGCGCGCGGCCACTGGCGTCTAGTAGCGATCGGCGCCTCGGTCCTGATGGCGGTACTGCTGTGGGTGTGGCAGTCGCCCGACTTGAGCGCTTTTCGCCATTGGGCCGATGAGGCCTCTCACCACCCCTTGACCATGTTGGCGGTGATGGCGGTGATGGCGGTGACTCTGGCCGTGGGGCTGCCGGGCAGTATTGGCCTGTGGCTGATCGCGCCTTTCCATCCGCCCTGGGTCGCTACCCCGATGCTGATCGTTGGCAGCGTTGGGGGCGCGCTCGGCGCCTACTGGCTGGCGGCCACTTTCCGGCAGCGCTACACCCCCAAGGGCCTGACGCGTCGCATCATGCGCGTCATGAGCCGGCGCAGCGATGCCCTGACCCAGTGCGCCTTCCGCGTATTGCCGGGCTTCCCGCATTCGGTGATCAACTACGCGGCGGGGCTGCTGCACCTGCCGCTGCGCACCTTCGTGATCGCCGCGGTGATCGGGCTGGGAGTCAAGTGGGCAGTCTACGCCAGTGCCATTCATGGCGCCTTGGCGGCAGTCGAAACCGGTGACGCCTTGAGCCTCGGCGTGGTGCTGCCGCTGGTGGCGCTGGCCGTGCTGCTGCTGCTGGGGGCCGGTGTAAGGCGGGCGGTGGAGCGCCGCCGCGAGGAGGAGGGGGAAGCCTGAGGGTCAGGCGCTGTCCTGCTGCTCCTGGGCTGCCATGCCGGCGCGGTAGTGAACGATGCGCCCACGGCCCGCGCGCTTGGCCACATACATCGCCTGGTCGGCGGCCTGGATCAGGTCCGCGGAGTTGACGAAATCGCCGTCCGCCAGGCTCACGACACCCATGGATGCACTGACGCGAATCTCGCTGTGGTCGCTGGTCATCGCCAGCTTGCGCGCTGCCATGTGCTGCTGCAGCGTATCGGCTAGACGTCTGGCGGCCTCGCGTCCGCCGCCCGGCAGAAACAGAATGAACTCCTCCCCACCGTAGCGCCCCCCCAGCACCTCGCGACTCAACAGCTCCCGTAGCAAGGCGGCAAAGCCCTTCAGCACCTCGTCGCCGAGCCGATGACCGTAGCGGTCGTTGAGCTGCTTGAAGTGGTCCAGGTCGATGAATACCAGGCTCAGCGACAAGCCTTGAACCAGCGCCTCACGGAAGTGCTGCTCGAGCAGCATTTCCAGGTGGGCGCGGTTATACAGCCCGGTGAGTGGGTCGTGGCGTACGCGCTGGTCGAGGTCGGCCTGGCGCTGGCGCAGTCGCTCGATCTCCAGGTGCTGGTCGAGCAGCTGCTGGCTGAGCTTGAGGTGGTGGGCGTGCAACTGCTGCTTGGCCACCAGCAAGGTGCGGGTGGCATCGAAATCCGGCGGGCAGCTGATGTGCATCAGCTCGGCGGTGGTCGGCAGCGTCTGCTGCAGGCCGCAGAGCAGCTCGATCAGGGTGTCGGAATCGATATTCAGCGCCGGCGCAACAAGCTGCAGGTCGCTGACCAGCGGCGGTTCGCTGTCATCGACCTGCAAAGCGTTGCTGCTCAGCCAGGCTTCGGCGAGCTGCCCCGAGGCATTGACGCAGCGCTGCTCGATGGTGACCTGATCCAGCGGCAGGTGACTGGCGGCAATGCCGGCCACCAGTCGCTCGGGCAACCCCCAGTGCTGGGCGAGCCAGGCACCCACCAGCGCATGATCACAGCCCCATGCCTTGCACTCGGCGGCGCTCAAGGCAGCGTGGCTGTCGGTGCTCGACAGCAGCGCGGCATAGCCCCTCGGCAGGCAGGCGTCCAGGGCCAGCATGCCGATATCCTGCAGCAGGCCGAGGGTGAAGGCGCGACCCGGCGAAGGGGCGTGCAGCGCTTTGGCCAGCGCATGGCCGATCAGGGCACTGATCAGCGCGCGATGCCAGAAGTGATCCAGATCCAGGCCGTGAGAGCGGCGCTGCTGACGATTGGCGAGGCCGAAGCCCAGTGCGACCGACAGGGTGGCGTCGACGCCCAGACGGGTGACGGCTTCATGGCAGGTCTCGGCGGGGGTGTCGTAGGCGTGGAAGACGCTGTTGGCCAGTCCCAGCATGCGCAGCGTCAGCGCCGGGTCGCGCTCGATGGCGGCGGTAAATTCCTGGAGATTGGCATCCTCGGCGTCGGCAAGCTCGATGATTTGCATCACCGCGGCCGGCAGCGAGGGCAGGGCACGATTGGCGCCGACCGCCTTGGCCAACGCCTCGGGGAGTAGCAGGGGGGCGGTATCCTCTAAGTGGCCGGCGGGCCCTGCAGCGCTGCGGGTGGCGCTGTCTTGTTCTGCGAAGTGGGGCATGCCGGTCTCCATCCTGGGCACTTGCTACAAGGCCAGGAGCAGCGCAGCACTAGAGCCACGTACCAGCCTGACAATTGTTAAGTCGACGTAACCGACTATTGATCAGGCGCTGCGTTGAGGTCAAGGCTGGGATCAGGCCTTTGAGGCGATTCCCGCCAGCCCCTTGCGCTTGGCCTGGCCGTCCGGCCCGTAGAGCGCCTTGCCGGCGGCTTCGTGCAGGAAGTTGAGCGTGCGCTGATTGTGATTGAGGCGGGTGGTGATCAGCTCGCCGTTCTGGGCGTTGAGGTGGCGGGCGCGTTCGGCACTGTCGCGCATGGCAAGCCAGGCGTGCAGGCAGTCGGCATCGCGGGCCGCGGCCTCGGCGCCGGGCAGCCCCTCGGCGTAACCGAGCTTGTGCTGGGCGCTGCGGCGCTGGCTCTCGAGCCGGTCGAGCTCATCGAACAGGGCCTGCTTGCCGGCCGCCAGCTCGTTGAGCTGCTGGCCGTCGACGCGTCCGGCACACAGCGCCTCACGCTCCTGCTCGAGCAGCGTGACCAGCGCCTCTAGGCGCTGCTGTTGGCGAGCGAGGTGGGCGGCCAGGCTCATGAGCGCGGCGTGCCGCTGTCGTGGCCGAGCATGTCGCGCACGCTGTCGATCAGGCCGTCGGCGATGCGTTCGGCACGGATGTCGAGCTTGCCGTCGCTGATCGCCTGGCGAATCTCCTCGACGCGGGCCATGTCGATGTCCTGGCCGCTGCTGGCGCCGGTATCGCTCAAATGCGTGACCGCCGCCGGGCTGCCGGGCTTGGCCGGGGCGTTGCCGGTGGCCGTCGCCTTGCTGGTGTTACCCGGCTCGCCTTGCTGGGGGCGCGCCAGGGGGTGGGAGCTATCGATTTTCACGGGAAGCCTCTCTCGCTCGTTCCTTTCCCCTAGTATCGGCGGGGATGGAGCGAACTTGAATACTATTTTGCCAATCGCTGCTGAGGTTAAAAATGGACGCTTAGCCGATTGCGGCCACTGACCTCGGCGTTGAGGATCTCGCGATTGGCGAGTCGCACGCGGATCTCGCGGCCCATGCCGCCGCTGTCCAGGGCTTGGCCTTCGCGGCTGACCGCAAAGCCGTCGCCTACCGCTTCGATACGCACCGAGGCGCCGCGTTCCACCAGGGTCACCTCGCGCAACTGCTGCGCCGTGATGGCGCTGCCGGCGCGCAGCGCACGGGCGCTCTCCTGGCCGATGACCTGATCGAGGTCGGTGATCACGCCGCGCGGCAGGCTGCCCAGTTCCGCTTCGCTGAGTTCCAGCATGTCGCTAGTGATCACGGTGCCGGCCGAGACGTCCTCACGCAGCACCACATAGTCACCGATCACCGCCACCGAGGCCTGCATGTAGCGCACCTGCTGGCCCTGGTCGCCGCAGCGCACCCCTACCGAGATTCGGCCCTGGGACAGGGCGCGCTCATTAGGAATAAACGGTTGCGGTGACTCGCACGCCGGCAGGTGCGCCGAGGGTGGATGCACTTCGATATGCACCTCGTTGCCCAAGTCCCGGCTGCGCTCATAGAGAAAGCCGTGGACCCGCTCGACCAGCAGCTGGCGCGAGGCCTCGGCGCTGGCCGACAGCGGCAGGGTCAGGCATAGCGCGGTGGTCAGCGTGGTGATGCAGACACGAAGGGAGCAGGCAAATGGCATGGTGACGTCCTCTGCGCAGCGCGCAGGCGAGATTGACCGAGGATCACGATTCTAGGCCGCCAGGCAGAAACACAACGTTCAAAATGACGCGAAAAGCGGTCCCTGTTCTTGCCTTTGTCCTGACAGCGGCTCCTCTATTCTCCACGCTGACCCAATACCCCAAGGGCCGCCAACGGCCATCGAGAAGGGAGGCTCAGCGGATGATCGACAAACTCTCGGGTGCCCTGAATTTTCATCAGGAAGCCCTCAATCTGCGCGCCGAGCGCCACGAAGTGCTGGCCGCGAATATCGCCAATGCCGACACGCCCAACTACAAGGCTCGCGACATGGACTTCTCCCGCGAGCTTTCCAAGGTGATGGAGAGCGGCAGGACCGGCGGTCAGGGCATGGCCCTGGCCACCACCTCGGCGCGGCACATTCCTGCCCAGGCCAGCGCACCGGCCGGCCAGGAGCTGCTCTACCGGGTACCGGACCAGCCAAGCCTGGATGGCAACACCGTGGACATGGACCGTGAGCGCACCCAGTTCGCCGATAACGCGGTGCGCTACCAAGCGTCACTGACCATGATCAACAGCCGCATTCAGGGCCTCAAGTCGGCCATGCAGCCCGAGTAACAGGAGCAGTCCATGTCGATGTTCTCCGTCTTCGATATATCCGGCTCGGCGATGAGCGCCCAGTCGCAGCGCATGAACGCCACCGCCAGCAACCTGGCCAACGCCGATAGCGTGGCCGGTCCCGACGGTGAGGCCTATCGTGCCAAGCAGGTGATGTTCGAGACCCAGGCCCAGGGCCGCCACGGCGTGGGCGGCGTGCGCGTCAGCGAAGTGGTCGAGGACCAGAGCCCGCTGCGCATGGAGTACCGTCCCGAGCACCCGCTGGCCGACGAGCAGGGCTATGTGCAGATGCCCAACGTCGAGCCGGTCCACGAGATGGTTAACATGATCTCGGCGTCGCGCTCCTACCAGGCCAACGTCGAGGTGATGAATACCAGCAAGCAGATGATGCTCAAGACCCTGACCATCGGGGAGGGCTGATCGTGTCCAACATCATCGATAGCAGCGTGATGAACAGCATGAACGCGACCGCCGGCAGCGGCAGCGCGCGCCAGTCGGAGGACCTGCGCGAAAACTTCATGACCCTGCTGATCACCCAGTTGCAGAACCAGGACCCGCTCAATCCGATGGAGAACGCGGAGATGACCTCGCAGCTGGCGCAGATCAACACCGTCAGCGGCATCGAGGAGCTCAACACGACCCTCAAGGGCATCACCGGCCAGATCGATGCCGGCCAAACCCTCCAGGCCGCGGGGTTGATCGGCCAGGGCGTGCTGGTGCCCGGCGACCGCATCCTGGTCGGCAAGGACGGCGCCACGCCGTTCGGCATCGAGCTCGGCAAGTCGGCAGACAACGTCAAGGCCACGATTCGCGACGGTGGCGGTCAGGTGGTGCGCAGCTTCGACATCGGTGCGGTGTCGTCGGGCGTCGAGTCGTTCGAATGGGACGGCAAGCTCGACAGCGGCGAGATGGCACCGCAGGGCGCCTACAGCATCTCCTTCGAGGCCACCTCGGGCGACGACAAGGTCGACACCAAGGCGCTCAACTATGCCGTGGTCAGCGGGGTATCCACTGACAAGAACGGCTCGCCGCGCCTCGACCTGGGCGGCATCAGTGAGCAGGCCAGCCTCGAAGACATTCGCCAGATTCTGCGCCTCTGAGCGCCCCATTCACGACACGCAGCGTAAAAAAATAGCCACCACACGGTGACACAGGGAGAAGGACCATGAGCTTTTCACAGGCCTTGAGCGGGTTGAACGCGGCATCATCTAGCCTCGGCACCCTGGGCAACAATATCTCCAACTCGCAGACCGTCGGTTTCAAGGGCTCGAGCACCCAGTTCGCCGACGTCTTCGCCGGCTCGGTAGGCCTGGGCACGCGGGTCTCGGCGACCGTACAGGACTTCACCGAAGGCAACCTCGAGTCGACCAACCGCAACCTCGACTTGGCGGTCAGCGGTGAGGGCTTCCTGCGCTACGAGCAGGGTGGCGAGATCGTCTACTCGCGCAACGGCCAGCTCAACCTGACCCCGGACGGCACCTTGGTCAACGCCCAGGGCGCGCAGCTGATGGGCTACGGCCTCAACGCCGCCGGTGAGGTGCAAGTCGGCGGCCAGCCGCAGGTGCTCAACGTCCCGGCCGACGAGATGCCGGCCGGCGCCACTGAGAACGTGCGCACCACCATCAACCTGGATTCGCGGGAGAATGCTGGTCAAGGTCTGAGTACCACCCAGGTTAACGGCGACGCTAACGAGATCGACTACCACTACTCGAATAACTTTACCGTCTACGACTCCCTGGGCAATCCGCGCAATGTGACGGTGTATTACGAAAAAATTGGTCAGGATGCCGATGAGGAAGGGCGCTTAGCTTTCTCCGATGGTGACGAGGTCTATTATCTTGGTGAAGGTGAATATTATGACGAAGACGGCAATCTGCTGGACGCCGCCGATCAGCCTGACCCCAATGATTTGTCCCCATTCCCTGCTGGTTCCAACACCTGGGATGCCAAGGTGGTAATGGACGGCTACTACAGTACCGCCAATGATTTCCGGGTCTCGTTCAACAACAACGGCACCTTGGCTGATGGCGCCCAGCAAAACATCGGCTTTGATGATAACTCCCCGCTAGGCAACGACCCCGAGCCACTGAATTTCGAACTCAACCTGGCCGGCTCCACCCAGTTCGGTAACGACTCCACCACCAGCGCCCTGACCCAGGATGGCTTCACTTCCGGTGCCCTGGTCGGCATTACCTTCGAGAACAACGGCACCATCATGATGAACTACGCCAACGAGCAGTCTCGGCCCGCCGGCCAGATTGCCCTGGCGTACTTCCGCAACCCCGAAGGCCTGCAGCCCAACGGTGACAACGGCTGGACCGCCACCAACGCCTCCGGCCAGGAGCTGGTGGGTGCGCCGGGTACCGGGATGTTCGGTTCCATCGAATCCGGGGTGGTCGAGATGTCCAACGTCGACATGGCCAAGCAGCTGGTCGACATGATCGTCTCCCAGCGCGCCTACCAGGCCAACTCCCAGACCATCAAGACCCAGGACGAGATCCTGCAGACCGCCATCAACCTGCGTTGATGACGCCTCGGGGAGAGTGAACCATGGATCGCATCCTATATACCGCCATGAGCGGCGCCAAGCAGAGCCTCGATCAGCAGGCGGTGGTCAACCACAACCTGTCGAATGCCGCCACCGCCGGTTTCCGCGCCCAGCTGCACGCCATGCGCGCGGTGCCGGTAGAGGGCGACGGCCTGCTGGCAACGCGCACCTCGGTGGCCGCCACCACGCCGGGTTCGGACTTCTCTCACGGCCCGGTGAGCACCACCGGGCGTGAGCTCGATGTGGCGGTGGAGGGCAACGGCTGGCTGGCGGTGCAGACCGACGACGGCGGCGAGGCCTACACCCGCCGCGGCGATCTGCAGGTCGACGGCAACGGCATGCTGACCAGCGTCGGGCGCCCGGTGATCGGCGACGACGGCCCGATCATCGTGCCCCTCGAGGCCAGGCTGTCGATCGGTGCCGACGGCACCATCAGCGCCATCGGCCCCGGCGAAGATCCCACGGCGCTGGTGCCGGTGGGTCAGCTCAAGCTGGTCGACCCCGAGGACCAGACCCTGACGCGCGGCGACGACGGCCTGTTCCGCTTGCCGCCCGGCGATGACGGCGAAGTGCCGATCCTCGCTGCCAACCAGGACGTGCGCGTGGTCTCCGGTTCGCTCGAGGGCAGCAACGTCAGCGCCATCGAGTCGATGGTGGCGATGATCGATACCCAGCGTCGCTACGACATGCAGATGAAGGTGATCGACAGCGCCGACGAGAACGCCCAGCGCGCCAACAACCTGCTGTCCATTCAAGGCTAAGGAAACCTCTCATGATCAAATCGCTGTGGACCGCCAAGACCGGTCTCGAGTCGCAGCAGGTGCAGATGGATGTCATCTCCAACAACCTGGCCAACGTCGGCACCAACGGCTTCAAGCGCTCGCGGGCGGTGTTCGAGGACCTGCTGTACCAGAACCTGCGCCAGCCCGGTGCCCAGAACGATATCCAGAATGCCCTGCCGTCGGGCATGCAGGTCGGCTCCGGCGTACGCCCGGTGGCCACCGAGCGACTGCACAACCAGGGCGGCCTGGAGCAGACCGAGAACTCCCGCGACCTGGCCATCAACGGCAACGGCTTCTTTCAGGTCTTGATGCCGGACGGCAACACCGCCTACACCCGCGACGGCAGCTTCCAGCTCGACCAGAACGGCCAGATGGTTACCGCCAACGGCTACCCGGTGGAGCCGGCGATCATCCTGCCCGAGAACGCGCTGTCGGTCAGCGTGGGTGAGGACGGTATCGTCTCGGTGACCCAGCCGGGCACCAGCCAGAGCCTGGAGGTCGGCCAGCTCAGCCTGGCGACCTTCGTCAACCCGACCGGCCTGGAGAGCATCGGCGGCAACCTCTACCTCGAGACCACCGCCTCCGGTCCGATGAACGAGACCATGCCGGGCATGAACGGCGCCGGCCGGCTGATGCAGGGCTACGTCGAGACCTCCAACGTCAACGTGGTGGAGGAGATGGTCAGCATGATCCAGACCCAGCGCGCCTACGAGATCAACAGCAAGGCGGTGCAGACCAGCGATGAAATGCTGGCGCGCCTGAGCCAGCTGTAAGCGATACCCGGAGAGAGCATGAAACGGCACACGTCCTCATCGCGCCCCTGGCGGCTGCTCGGCGCGCTACTGCTGGTCGCCATCGTGACCGGCTGCGCGCAGATGCCGCGCCCGTCGGTGGTCGGCGAGCAGGAGCAGGTCAACATCGCTGACCGCCCGCCACCCGAGCCCAACGGTTCGATCTACCAGCCGACCCGCGGCCATCACCCGCTGTTCGAGGACCGTCGTCCGCGCATGATCGGCGACATCCTGACCATCGTGCTCGATGAGGAAGTCAGTGCCAGCAAGAACGCCCAGAGCAACGCCGGGCGCAGCGGCTCGGCGGGGCTGTCGTTCCTCGAGTTGCCCGACGTGCTCGAGCAGCTCGCCGACTACGGCTTCGACGTGTCCGGCAACAGCGATTTCTCCGGCGGCGGCGGCTCGGAGGCCAACAACTCCTTCACCGGCACCATCACCGTGTCGGTGCTCGAAGTGATGCACAACGGCAACCTGCGGGTGCGCGGCGAGAAGCAGATCGCCATCAACCAGGGCGTCGAGTTCATTCGCTTCTCGGGTGTCGTCAACCCGCGCACCATCACCGGCCAGAACACCGTGCCCTCGACCCAGGTTGCCGATGCACGCATCGAGTACGTCGGCGACGGCTATATCAACGAGGCGCAGCACATGGGTTGGCTGCAGCGTTTCTTCCTCAACGTTTCACCTTTCTAGCGGAGCCGAGTGCCGATGAAGACGTTCCTGCGTGGCAGCCGCATTCTGCAAGCCCTGATGCTGGCCCTGCTGCTGGCCATGGTGACCAGCCCGGCGCAGGCCGAGCGGCTGCGCGAGCTGGCCGACTTTGCAGGCGTGCGCGACAACGCCCTGGTCGGCTACGGCCTGGTGGTGGGCCTCGACGGTACCGGCGACCAGACCATGCAGGCGCCGTTCACC
This sequence comes from Halomonas sp. 1513, assembly GCA_001971685.1. NCBI lineage: Bacteria > Pseudomonadati > Pseudomonadota > Gammaproteobacteria > Oceanospirillales > Halomonadaceae > Halomonas > Halomonas sp. 1513. The sequence continues at coordinate 2,283,426 of CP019326.1, read as the reverse complement.
GGACAGAGCCTGACCAACATGCTCTCGCAGCTGGGCATCACCGTGCCGCCGGGCACCAACATGCAGCTGCGCAACGTTGCCGCGGTGATGGTCACCGCCGACCTGCCGCCGTTCTCGCGGCCCGGCCAGCGCCTCGATATCAACGTCTCCTCGGTGGGCAACGCGCGTAGCCTGCGCGGCGGCACCCTGCTGATGACGCCGCTCAAGGGCGCCGACGGTGATACCTACGCCATCGCCCAGGGTAACCTGCTGGTCAGCGGTGCCGGCGCCGAGGCCGGCGGAGCCAGCGTGCAGATCAACCAGCAGGCCGGCGGACGCATCAGCGGCGGCGCCATGGTCGAGCGCGAAGTGCCGCTGCAGCTGGGTGCCAACGGTGGTGTGCTCGACCTGCAGCTCAAAGAGTCGGACTTCGGCACCGCGCGCCAGGTGGTCGAGGCCATCAACCGCGACTTCGGCTGGCCGGTGGCTGCCGCCCAGGACGGCCGTACCATCCGCCTGCAAGGGCCGGCCGACCCCAACGACAGGGTCAACTTCATGGCGCGGGTCGAGAACCTGCGGGTCACGCCCAACGACGTGCCGGCCAAGGTCGTGGTCAACTCGCGCACCGGCTCGGTGGTGCTCAACAGCGCGGTGACCCTGCGCCGCGCCGCGGTGGCCCACGGCAACCTGTCGATCATCATCGACACCCAGTTCCAGGTCAGCCAGCCGGCGCCGTTCGGCGAGGGTGAGACGGTGGTGGTGCCCGACACCGACATCGCCGTCGAGCAGCAGGAGGGCGCCCTGATGATGGTCGAGGGCGCCGACCTCACCGACGTGGTCAACGCCCTCAACGCCCTGGGCGCCACACCCAACGACCTGATGGCGATCCTCGAGGCGCTCAAGGCCGCCGGATCGCTGCGCGCCGAGCTGGAGATCATCTGATGAGCAACGATCTCGGCGGCCAGTTCGCCCTCGACATGCAGGGCATTCAGCGCCTGCGGCATACCGCCAGCCGCGACCCCAACGCCGGCCTCGACGAAGCCGCCAAGCAGTTCGAGGCGCTGTTCGTACAGATGATGATGAAGAGCATGCGCGAGGCCACGCCGCGCTCGGACCTGCTGCACAGCCAGCAGACCGAGTTCTACGAATCGCTGCTCGACCAGCAGTGGGCGCAGCACCTCTCTGGCCGCGGCATCGGCCTTGCCGAGCAGCTGGTCAACCAGCTCGAAGGCCGCGGCATGGTCCCCGCGCGTGAGCAGGCCGACAGCGAGGTCGACTCGCTGATCGCCGGGATTCCCCGCGGCACGCCGCGGGTCCTAAGCGATGGTCTGAGCGCCGGTAACCTGCCCGGTGATGCGCCCACTGAGCGCGCAGACAAGTCGGCCGGTGTGGCGCCGCCGGGCAGCTTCCTGGATGCCCTCGATCTGCAGCGCGGCGCTCAGCGTGACGCTGCCGAGCCCACGGAAGCCACGGCGCGCGCCGAGCGCAGCGAGCCCCGCGGCGACCGGCCCGACCACGTGCGCGCCTTCGTCGACGAGCTTTCCGCCCCGGCCCAGGCGGCCAGCCGGGTCACCGGCGTGCCGGCCGAGCTGATCCTCGCCCAGGCGGCGCTGGAGACCGGCTGGGGACGCCACGAGATTCCCGATGCCCGCGGTGGCAACAGCCACAACCTGTTCGGCATCAAGGCTGGCAGCCGTTGGCAGGGTGAGACCACCGATATCACCACCCACGAATACATCGACGGCCGGCGCACGCGGATCACCGACACCTTCCGCGTCTACGACTCCTTCGAGGAGGCCTTCACCGACTACGCCGGGCTGATCGGCAACAACCCGCGCTATGCCGGCGTGGTCGAGGCGCCCAACGCCCAGCAGGCCGCTCGTGCGCTGCAGCAGGGCGGCTATGCCACCGACCCGGCCTATGCCGACAAGCTGGTGTCGATCATGAATACCCTGGGACCGATCGACGCCGCCGGCCCGACCCTGGCCAGCCGCGAGGCGCCGGCCAGCGGCAGTATTTTCGCCCCGGGCAACAGCTGGTTTTGATTAAAGATGTGAGCGGCGGTGCCGATATAACAAGCATTGGCTTAAGGGAACGGAATCATGAGCATTTTTTCGATCGGCTTGAGCGGGCTGAACGCCGCTCAGAACGCCTTGAACACCACCAGCAACAACATCAGCAACGTCTATACGCCGGGCTATAACCGCGAGCTGACGCTGCTGGGCGAAGGCGGTGCGGCGGGTGGCGTGAAGGTCAACGATATCCAGCGCCAGTTCAACCAGTACGTGGCCGACCAGCTCAACGCCGCGACCAGTTCCTCCAGCGCGCTCAAGGCCTATCAGAGCCAGGTCAGCCAGATCGACAACCTGCTCGCCGACCGCGAAGCCGGCCTGGCGCCGCTGATGCAGAACTTCTTCTCGGCCATGGAGGACCTGGCCGGGTCGCCGTCCGACCCCGCCGCCCGCCAGGGTGTGCTCGGCGCCGCCGACACCATGAGCGCCCAGTTCCGCTCCTTTGATCGTTATCTGGAGGACATGCAGCGCGGCGTCAACGGCCAGATCAACGACGAAGTTACCCAGATCAACAACCTCACCGACCAGATCGCCGGCTTGAACAAGGAGATCGCCCTGGCCCGTGCGCGCACCGGCGAGGCGCCCAACAGCCTGCTCAATCAGCGTGATGAGGCGATCGCCGATCTCAGCAAGCGCATGAACGTGCGCGTCAATATCCAGGACGGCAAGACCTACAATATCTCGCTGCCCAACGGCCAGCCGCTGGTGTCGGGCACCAACCAGTTCAATCTCGAGGCCATCGAGTCGGCCAACGACCCGCAGCGCATGGTGCTCGGCTACCGCGACGGTAACGGTAGCGTCTCCCAACTCAATGAGGGCGCGGTGACCGGCGGTACCCTCGGCGGGCTGATGACCTTCCGTGCCGAGACCCTCGACAAGACCCAGAACCAGATCGGCCAGCTGGCGGTCTCGCTGGCGGCGGGCTTCAATGAGCAGCACCGCCTGGGTCAGGACCTCAACGGCGAGCAGGGCGAAGACTTCTTCAATATCGGCCAGCCCCAGGCCTACGCCAATGAGCGTAACGCCGGCGATGTCGAAATCGCTTCGACCCGCTTCGGCGATCTCGACGACCTGCGCGCCACCGACTACACCGTGCGCGTGACCGATGCCGCTGCCCCGGAATTCGAAGTTGTTCGCAAGGACAATGGCCGGGTGGTCGACCATGACTTTGAACCAGGTACCAATGAGCTCAGCTTCGGCGGCGTGGTGATCGGCTTCGGCGACGGCGATTTCGCCAACGGCGACCGCTTCGAGGTGCAGCCGGTGCGCCGTGCCGGGGCCAGCATGGAGACCCGGATCAACGACCTCGACAAGATCGCCGCGGCGAGCTTCGTCGAAGCGAATGGCGATATGCCGATCAGCGGGATGAGTGCCGAGAGCGGGGCTTTGCAGAATATCGGCGCTGAGGGTTTTAGCCTTACCGTTGGCGAAGACGGTGCGCTGACGTTCGATGATGATGGTGCCATTGAGGTAATGCGTAATGGCGAGCCCATGACGACTGGTGAGACCGCTGAGGCCGGCGATGTACTGACCATCGACGGCGTCACCTTTACCCTCGGCGATATCCAGGAAGGCCAGACCCTGACCCTCGACGCCGCGCCTCCCGGCACCGGCAATAACCGCAACGCCCTGGCCATGCAGGGCCTGCAGGATGTCTCGCTGGTGGGCGGTACCTCCAGTGTCAGCCAGGCCTACGGCTCGATGGTCAGCGACGTGGGCAACCGCACCAATATCGTCCAGGTCAACCTCGACGCCCAGCAGGGCCTCACCGACCAGCTCAAGGCCGTGCAGCAGTCCGAATCCGGGGTCAACCTGGACGAAGAGGCCGCCAACCTGATCCGCTACCAGCAGTACTACCAGGCCAATGCGCGGGTCATCGACATAGGCTCGTCGCTGCTGGATACCATTCTGGGCCTGCGTGCCTGATTCGTTTAGGAGTTAACCGCAATGCGCGTCAGCACCGTGACCATGTTCGAGCAGAGCGTCTCGAGCATGAACCGCCAGCAGAATGATTTCATGAAGGTCGGCCAGCAGATCGCCTCCGGGCGCCGCGTGGTCAACCCCTCGGACGACCCCCAGGCCGCCTCGCGGGCGGTGGGTGTCGACCAGTCCAAGGCGGTCACCCAGCAGCACATGGATGCCCGGGTCAGCGCGCGAAACTCGCTGTCCCAGGAGGAGAGCATCCTCAATAGCGTCAGCGACGCCATCGCCAGCGCCAAGACCCTGCTGATCCAGGCCTCCAGCGACACCCTCAGCGACGTCGACCGCCAGTCAATCGCCAGCGAACTGCGCGGCATCTACGAGACCGTGATCGGCCAGGCCAACGCCACCGACGGTAACGGCCGCTACCTGTTCGGCGGTTACCAGGACAGCAGCCCGCCCTACGTGCGTGAGGCGGATGGCTCGGTAAGCTATGTCGGCGACAACAACGTACGCGAGCAGCGTATCGACTCCTCGCGGCTGATGCCGGTGGCCGACAACGGCAACAAGATCTTCGCCAGCGTGCCCAGCGGCGCTAAGTACATCACCCAGATGGGCGACAATGACGGCAGCCTGATCGTTGGCGGGCCCACGGTAGTGGACTCATCCAACGACGGCTATGGACTGCAGTACCGCATCGAATTCAGCGTGGATGGCGAGGATGCCACCTATACGGTCTGGCAAGGCGATGAGGAGATAGAGACCGAGGATTACGTTCCCGGCGAACAGATCCGCTTCGGCGGTCTGAGCGTGACCCTCAGCGGTGAGCCGGCCGACGGCGACAGCTTTACCCTGGGCCGCGCCACCGAAATGGACCCCAATCTGTTCAAGACCTTTGAGAACGCCTTGGCGGTGCTGGAGAATCCCGCCGAAAACGCCCAGGACAAGGCCGCGCTGCGCAACACCCTCAACACCTCGATGCGCGAGCTCGACAACAGCCTCGACAACGTTCTCACCGTACGCGCCTCGGTGGGTGCTCGGCTCAACGAGCTCGACGTGGTCGACTCGGTGGGCAGTAACCGCATGCTCAACTACGAGCAGACCCTCTCCGACCTGGTCGACCTCGACTACGCCCAGGCAATCTCCGAATACAGCCTGCGCCAGGTCGGCCTCCAGGCCGCGCAGAAGGCCTTCGTCGACATCCAGGGGATGTCGCTGTTCGATCGTCTCTGAGTGGTGTGTGCCGCTCTCTTCACCGCTGCCTCGGCAGCGGTTTTTTTATGCCTCGTTCAGGTCACCACGCGCAGACACTGTCCAGCGTGGTATAGCGTGAAGCCACTTTCATAAGCGGCGCTCCTCAGCCGTCGTGCGCTGACCGGAGTGTGACGCTTGAGCGGTAGCGGTAGCAGGGCATCGTCGTCATGGGCGATATAGTGGGCGAAGCCCTTGCCGACCACGCTGCCGGTGGTGAGGCCGCGGCCGTTGTAGCCGCTGGCAGCGAGAATGCCCGGCTGGGGTTCGAACAGGCGCAGGGTGTGGTCGGGGGTGAACCCGATGCGCCCGGTCCAGGAGGTTTGCCACTCGACCTTGCCAAGGTCGGGGAAGTAGCAGCGCTGGATGCGATTGGCCCACTGCTCGAGATAGGCCTTCGGGCGACCTTCCCCCCGGCCCAGGCTGCCAAGGATCAGCCGCCCCTGGTCATCACGGCGGATGCTGCTGAGCACCATGCGCGTGTCCCAGGCGCCCTGGCGCTGCGGCAGAATGCGTTCGGCGGCGTCGCCCTCAAGCGGCTGTGAGGCGACCTGGAAGAAGTGCCCGGGGAAGAAATGGCGCTTGACGTAGTTCCACTCGTCGCAGGTGTAGGCGTTGGTGGCCAGCACCACCCGGTCTGCGGTTACCGCGCCACGTGCGGTGGACACCCGCCAGCGGTCGCCGTGGCGGGCAATGCCGGTGGCGGCGCTGTAGGTGAACAGACGCGCACCTTGCTCCGCGGCGGCACGCGCCAGGCCGCGGGTATAGGCGGCCGGGTTGAGCGTGCCGGCCCGCTCGTCGAGCAGTGCCGCCTGGATTCGAGTGGTGCCGGTAAGCGCATGACATGCCTCATCCTCGACCAGCGTTACCGGGGCGCCGCGTGAGGCGAGCTGGTCGTGGCGTCGCGCCAGTTCACTGCAGCCCTTGGTGCTGTGGCCCAGGTGCAGGGTGCCGGTCCGCGTTGCGCTGCAGTCGATGGCGTAGCGCTCGATGATGTCGAACACCGCCGCCGGTGCGGCGCCGAGTATCTGATTGACACGTTCGCCGTCGGCCTTGCCCAGCGCCTCGACGATATCGTCCGGCGGGATCCATAGCCCGGCGTTGACCAGGCCAACATTGCGTCCCGAGCCGCCGCTGGCCACCGACTCGCCGGCCTCGAGCAGTACGCTATCGATACCCAGCTCGGCAAGATGCAGGGCGGTGCTGAGGCCGGTGATCCCGGCCCCCACGATGCACACCCGAGTCTCGATGGCCTCCTCCAGGGTCGTCGTTGGCGGCGCTGTTTCGCGGGCAGTGGTCTCCCACAGGCAGCGTGTTTGCATTCCGGTCTCTCCTTGCCGCGGTGCTATCAGGATGAATGGCCGCTGGCCGGCGTATAGGCGGTATCGCCCGATGCATCGGTTGTGTTCTGAGCCTGCTGCGGATCCGTTTCGCGCGGGATGAAGTGGCCGGTTAGCCCCCACAGCAGACCGAACAGCGGCGATAGCCAGCAAGCGAAGGCGAACGGTGCATAGACCAGGGTCGGCACGCCGATGGTCGAGGCCACGAAACCACCGCCCATGTTCCATGGAATCAACGGTGAGGAGAGCGTGCCGTTGTCCTCGATAGCGCGCGACAGCGTGGTGGTCTTGTAGCCCATCGCCTGGTATTGGCCCTTGAGCAGACGGCCGGGCAGCACCAGCGTGGTGTAGACGTCACCGATGATAGTGCTCACCGCCAGCGTGGTCCCCGAACTGGTCGCTACCAGGCTGAAGCGGCCGCGTATCAGGCGCATCAAACGCTGGATGATGGCGTCAATGGTGCCGTAGGCCTCGAGCATGCCGGCGAAGCCCAGCGCGAAGAAGGTCAGCTTGACCACCCAGGTCATCGACAGCACGCCGCCGCTGCTCAATAGCTCGTCGATGGCGCCGCTGCCGGTATCGCTGGTGTAGCCGTTCTGCATCACATCGAACACGGTGTGCAGGCTCTCGCCCTGGATGCCGATGGCTACCAGGCCGCCGAGCGCCGCGCCGGTGAAGATGGTGGGGAAGGGCGGCAGCTTGGCCAGTGCCATGCCGATCACCACCACCGGTGGGATCATGGTGATCCACGACAGGCTAAAGGTATCCGCCAGGGTGTTGCGGAAGGTAGTGATATCGGTGGTGCGTTCCAACTGGTCGGCGTAACCGGCACCCAGCCAGGCATAGAGGATCAGCGAAATCACGATGGCCGGCACGGTGGTGGCCATCATGCTCTTGATATGGCTCCACAGGTCGGTTTCACATACCGCCGGGGTCAGATTCGTCGTCTCAGACAGGGGCGACATCTTGTCGCCGAAGAAAGCACCCGAGACCAGCGCACCGCCGGTCAGGTACATGGGGATGCCGAGTCCCTCGCCAATGCCCATTAGCGCGATGCCCAGGGTGCCAACGGTGCCCCAGGAAGTGCCGGTAGCCAGCGAGACCAGCGCGCTGATTAGGCAGGTAGCGACCAGGAACACAGACGGCGAGATCATCTGGAAACCGTAATAGATCAGCATCGGCACCGTGCCGGACAGGATCCAGGTCCCGATCACCATGCCCACTGCCATGAGGATGAAGATCGCCGGAATGCCGATCTTGACCACCTCGAGCATCGAGGCTTCCATCTCGGTCCAGCGGATGCCGCGCAGGCGGCCGAAGAAGGCGCAGACCATGATGCCGCAGGCCAGCGGGATGTGCGGCGTAAAGTCAGCGAAGACGAAGAATTGCAGAATCAGTACCGCGGTGGTGACCAGCAGCGGCAACAGCGCCATCAGCAGCCCGGGAGGCGGGCCGATACGAATGTCGTCATGCATGAGGTGCCTTCCTTGTTGTGATTGTCGCGAGGGTCAGGCAAGCCCCCGTCAGGCAGACGGGGGCGTGGGCGGTTTAGTCGAACTTGATCCCCTGTGCCAGCGGCAGTTCGCGGGAGTAGTTGACGGTGTTGGTCTGACGACGCATGTAGGTCTTCCAGACATCGGAGCCCGACTCGCGGCCGCCGCCGGTCTCTTTCTCGCCGCCGAAGGCGCCGCCGATCTCGGCGCCGCTGGGACCGATATTGACGTTGGCGATACCGCAGTCGCTGCCTGTATCCGAGACGAAGGTCTCTGCCTCGCGCACGTCGGTGGTGAAGATGCACGACGACAGCCCCTGGGGCACGTCGTTGTTGAGGGCAATGGCCTCATCCAGCTCGCGGTAGCTCATGACGTAGAGAATCGGCGCAAAGGTCTCGTGCCTGACCAGGTCATTTTGCTCGCGCATCTCGACGATGGCCGGCGACACGTAGTAGCCCTCGGGGTGGGTATCGCTCAGTTGGCGCTCGCCGCCAAACACCGGTGCGCCCTGGTCGCGGGCCTTGGCGAGTACGCCCTGCATGGCATCGAAGGCCTGCTGGTCGATCAGTGGCCCGACCAGCTTGCCTTCCAGCGGATTGCCGATGGAGACCCCGGCATAGGCCTTCTTGAGCCGCGAGACCACCTCGTCCTTGATCGACTCATGGACGATCAGCCGGCGCAGCGTGGTGCAGCGCTGCCCCGCGGTGCCTACCGCCGAGAACAGGATGGCGCGGGTGGCCATGTCGAGATCGGCACTGGGTGCCAGGATCATGGCGTTGTTGCCGCCCAGCTCGAGGATGCTGCGCCCAAAGCGCGCGGCGACCCGTGGCCCTACCTCGCGGCCCATGCGGGTACTGCCGGTGGCACTGACCAGAGGCACCCGAGGGTCATCGACCATCTGCTCGCCGGCCTCGCGCTCGCCGATGATCACCTGGCTCAGGCCCTGTGGAGCCTCGTCGCCAAAGTCGACCATGGCGCGCTCGAGCAGCGCCTGGCAGGCCAGGGCGGTCAGCGGGGTCTTCTCGGAAGGCTTCCACAGCAGACTGTTGCCACACACCAGTGCCAGAGCGGCATTCCAGGCCCAGGGCGCCACCGGGAAGTTGAACGCGGTGATCAGCCCCACCGGCCCCAGCGGGTGCCAGCTCTCGCGCATATGGTGACCGGGTCGCTCGGAGGCGATGGTCAGGCCGAACAGCTGGCGCGACTGGCCCACGGCGAGATCGCAGATATCGATCATCTCCTGCACCTCGCCCAGCCCCTCCTGGAGGATCTTGCCGCACTCCCAGGTCACCAGTGCCCCCAAGTCATCCTTGTGAGCGCGCAGCTGTTCGCCGAACAGGCGTACCAGCTCGCCGCGGCGCGGGGCCGGTACCTCGCGCCAGGCAAGGAAGGCGGCCTCGGCGGCCGCGATCTGCGCCTCGACCTCACTGGCTGAGGCCGATTGGACACGGCCAATGACGCTGCCGTCGATGGGGGTGGTGACGGCCAGATTGCCGTCACGGTAGGCATCGGCGCTGACGCCAAGGCGCTGCATGATATCGTCGATCATTCTTGCTCCTATCATTGTCGTTGAGTGCAAAAGCCTGAATCGAGTATCACCAGCATGGTTAGGCACCGGCAAACGATGTTTAATATAGATATCATTCCCTATTTTCATGACCTGTGGAGGCCCAATGAATCGCCGCCATCTCCCTTCCCTGGCCGGCCTGCAGTGTTTCGAGGCCGCCGCCCGGCATCTCAGCTTTACCCGCGCCGCTGCCGAACTGAGCTTGACCCAGAGCGCGGTGAGCAAGCAGGTAGCCCAGCTCGAATCGGTACTCGAGCATCCGCTGTTCCGGCGTATCCGCCGCCGCTTGCATCTCACGCCGGAGGGCGCCGTCTACCTCAGCGAGGCGCGCAAGATCCTCGCCCAGGTCGAGATGTCGACGCGCTACATGCAGTCCTATGGCGGTGAGAGCGATGTGCTCAATGTGGCGACCCTGCCGACCTTCGGTGCGCGCTGGCTGATCCCGCGCCTAAACGGCTTCCGTTTTCGCTACCCGCAGATCAACCTCAACATCAGCAACCGGGTCGAGCCCTTCGACCTGCAGCAGGAGCGTATCGACGTGGCGTTCTTCTTCGGTCACGGCGCCTGGCCGCGGGCCGAATGCGTCAAGCTGCTCGATGAAGAGATGGTGGCGGTGTGCTCCCCTCAGGCGTTGCAGCGTGTCACGATCGAGCGTCCGCTGGATGTGACCCAGCTGGTGCTGCTGCAGAGCGCAACGCGGCCGGAAGCCTGGCACGACTGGTTCGAGGCCCAACAGCAGTACACCGAGCACAGCTACCACGGGCCGCGCTTCGATACTTTCTACATGGCGCTGCGCGCGGCTCAGGCAGGGTGTGGCGTGGCGCTGGTACCACGGTTCTTGGCCGAAGAGGAACTTCAGGAGGGCAAGCTGGTGATGCCCTGGCCGTTTGCCCTGACCAGTCGCGATAGCTACTACATGGCGTATCCCGAGCACATGGCCGAGCTCTACAAGGTGCGCTCGTTCATCGACTGGATCGGTGAGCGAATCGCAGCACCGGCGGCTACGCCGGCAACGTGCTGAGGATATGCTCGACGAAGCGTCGCACCTTGGCCAGTTCGCCGAGGTGTTCGGGGTAGACGAGGTAGTAGGCGCTGGCGCTGCGCAGGCGGTGGGGGGCGGCAACGGCGAGGCGCCCGCTATCGAGCTCCTCGTCGACCGTGAAACGTGGCACCAGCGCCACGCCGCCGCCGGCCATGGCGGTGCGCACCAGCATCGGGAAGGTCTCGAAGCGGGTGCCGTGGTAGCTGCGGTCGGTGCCGATGTGCTGCTCGGCGAACCACTGGTGCCAGGCGTCGGGGCGGGTCGAGAGGTGCAGCAGCGGCAGCTCGGTGAGGTCGCTGGCCGAAGCCGGCGCGCGGGCTGACAGCAGCGCCGGGGCGGCCACGGCGACCATCTCCTCGTCGGCAAGCTTGTGGCACTCAAGGTCGGGCCAGCTGCCGTGGCCGTAGAAAAACGCCACGTCGATGTTCTGCTGCTCGAGGTCGAAGTCCTCGACGCGGTCGTGGAATTCCAGGCTGATGCGCGGGTTGGCGGCCAGGAACGCCGGCAGCCGGTCGGCCAGCCAGCGCGTGCCGAAGCTCGGCAGGGTCGCCACCTTGAGCACCTCGCTGTTGCCGCTGTAGGTCATGATGGCGTGGGTCGACATCTCGATCTGCGCCAGCACCTTGCGCACGTCGCTGAGGTAGATCGCGCCCTCCGGCGTCAGCACCAGGCTGCGTCGCACGCGGCGAAACAGCTTGTGCTGCAGGTGGGCTTCCAACTGCGCGACCTGCTTGCTCACCGCGCTCTGGGTCAGGCTCAGGGCCTCAGCGGCGCGAGTGAAGCTCTTGTGCCGCGCGGCGGCCTCGAAGCACTGCATGGCGGTGGTGGAGGGAAGGTTGCGAGACGCCAAGCGCGGTGCTCCGGAGTGCTGGCCGGCCACTCCGGCGCGTTGGCGCCGGAGTGGCCTGAGAGGCGGTGATTGGCTCATGTGGCGGGCTTGAGGGCGCCGCTATCCGGCCGCCGCTGCTGCAGCCAGCCGATCAAGGCCATGGCGATCAGCCCGGCCCCGCTGGTCAGCAGTTCCGGTACCACCATGGCCAGGCCAGCGGCCAACATTACCAGACGCTCCCAGGGCAGGGAATCCCGCACGAAGTAGCCGATCAACCCGCTACTGACCCCCATGATACCCAGCAACGAGAACAGCACCGCGCTTGCCAGTCCCAGCGGCGTCACATCGACCATCACCAGCATCGGGTTGAAGATGAAGGCGTAGGGAATGATGAAGGCGCCGATGGCCAGCTTGACGGCGGTAAAGCCGGTCTTCATCGGATTAGCACGGGCAATACCGGCACCGGCAAAGGCGGCCAGGCAAACCGGCGGCGTGATATCGGCGATAATCCCGAAATAGAACACGAACAGATGCACCGCCATGGGCGGCAGGCCGAACTCGTTGATCAGCGCCGGGGCGGCGATGGTGGCGGTGACCACATAGTTGGCGGTAGTCGGCAGCCCCATGCCCAGCACGATGCAGGCCACCATGGTGAACAGCAGGGCGAGGATCAGCACGCCGTCGGCGAGGCTGATGATGCCGGAAGCGAACTTCGAGCCGAGGCCGGTCATGCCCACCACGCCGGCAATGATTCCGGCGCACGCCACGGCGGCGATCACCGGCAGTGCCACCCGCGCGCCCTGCTCGAAGATCGTCAGCACCTTGCGCAACGACGGGCGTGTCTCCTTGCGGATCAGGCTGACCGCAAAGGCGCAGGCGATCCCCAGTAGGGCGGCGCGCTGGGCGGTGAAGCCCACCATGATGGTGCCGACGATAACCAGCAGCGGCAGAAGCATATAGCCCTTCTCCAGCATCAGCCTGCGCTTGCTGGGTAGCTGATCCTTGGGCATGCCGAGGATGCGGTGGCGCTTGGCCTCGAAGTGCACGCCGATGAAAATACCGGCGAAGTAGAGCAGCGCCGGGATCAGCGCCGAGACCATGATTTCGCGGTATGACACCCCGACGTACTCGACCATGATGAAGGCCGCCGCCCCCATCAGCGGCGGCATGATCTGGCCGCCGGTGGAGGCCGAGGCCTCGGCGGCGCCGGCCACCTCCGGCTTGAAGCGGGCGTTCTTCATCATCGGAATGGTGAACGAGCCCGAGGCCACGGTGTTGCCGATCGAGCTGCCCGAGATCATGCCCTGAAAGGAGCTGGCCATCACCGCGGCCTTGCCGGCACCACCGGTAAAGCGGCCCGTCATTGCAAAGGCCAAGTCATTGAAGAAGCGCCCCACGCCGGTGTGCATCAGCACCACGCCGAAGAACAGGAACAGGAAGATAAAGCGCGCCGAAATCTGTAGCGGCGTACCGAACACCCCGCTTTCACGGAACCACAGGTAGGGCGAGACCTGGGTAAAGGAGAACCCGGGATGGGAGAGAATCTGGCTGGGAATCAGATTGCCGAACAGTGCGTAGAGGATCGCGCAGCTGGCCATGATCACGATGGGGATGCCCACGGTACGGCGGGTCGCCTCGAGGACGAACAGCACGCCCAGCGCCGCGATGGTGAGGTCGAAGCTCGAATAGCCGGTGACCCGGGCGCGCAACACCTCCTCGTAGAAGAGGATCTTGTAGTAGGCGGTGAAGGTGGCCACGAAGGCGAGTATCACGTCGTACCAGGGAACGTGCTGGCGGCTGCCGCCGCGGGTAGCAGGAAACAGGATGAAGATCATGCCCAGCGCCAGGCCCAGATGGACCGCGCCCTGCTGCTGGGAGGGCAGGGTGCCGAAGTAGCCGGTATACAGGTGAAAGCAGGTGAGTGTGATACCCATCAGCGTCACCAGCCAGCCCCACTTGCCGAGCTCGGTGCGCGTATTGGATTCGCGGTCGTACTTTTCTAGCAGTGATGCGTCGTCAGCGGTTTTTTTTTAACCACGGTAGCCTCGCAGAAACAGGCGCTGCCGGGCGCGGTGCCCGGCAGCGATCGTGAAGAACGGATCAGTTGCCGATCTCGTCGAGCGACGTGATGCCCGAACGCTCACGGGTCACGATCTGAATCACCTCGGGGTAGATGTGGCCGATGAAGGCCGCGTTCTCGACCTGGCCACCGTCGAACTCGCCGCGGCCTTCCACGGCCTCGCGAGCCGGCGCGTGCACCGTCATGCCCAGGTCCATGCTGCCATCGCGGATGCTGACCATGTTCTCGATCGAGGCGCCGGTCTCGATGTTGGTGAAGTTGGCGTCGTCCAGGTAGCGGTTCCAGATGGTCGCCATCTCGCCACCCAGCGGGTAGTAGGTGCCGCCCTGGCTACCGGTGCCGAGGATGAACTCGCGCTTCTCTTCGACCTCGCCGAGCTCGGCCACCGGGTTGTCGACGGTCAGGCCCTGCTCCTCGTAGTAGCGCTTGGCGCCGGGGTGGATCGGCAGGTCGTCGGCGCCGTTGAGGGCGTTCTCGAGGGTCATGAACGCCGACTGGGAGTGGGTGTTCTCCTCGGCGTGTTCGACCATCAGGCGTGCCAGCTCATAGCCCAGCTCTTCATCGATGGTATGGGTGTTGCCCATCAGGATGGCGTAGGCGGTGATGGTGGTGACGTCCTCGTCGAGGAACTCGTAGCTGTCGCTGGGAATGGTGAAGCGCTGGTAGTCGCTGTTGGCCTCGATGTAGTCGATAGCGTCATCGCTGAGGCTCAGCATGCGGGCATCGCCGCTCGAGGCCTGCAGGTTCTCGATGCTGCCCGAGGGCAGGCCGAGAATGCCGATGGAGATATCGATGTTGCCATCCTGCACGCCGTCGAGGGCCGCGCCGAAGCCTTCCTGATAGGTGCTGTAGTCGTCTTCGCCAATGCCGTAGGCGTCGAAGATCAGCTGCGACACGCTCTGGGTAGTGCTGGCCGGCGGGCCGATGGCGATGTTCGGTGTGCTGGTGCCGTCGCTGCCGCAACCGGCCAGCAGAGCGCCTGCCGCAGCGCCGAGTGTTGCCAGGGGAATTACGCGCTTCATGTCGTCTCCTGTTCACTTGCCTGTGGTTGTTGTATGCCGTGGCGCCTACCGTCTTCGCGGTGGTTGGCCCGGATCCACTGTTGGGCGGCCATTGTTGTCGCCCGCGGCATATCAGGCAAAAGAAATTTAGTCTCCTTTGTATTCCATTTTTTCCTGCCTGGTGCTGATGGTGTCTGCGGCAGGCCTGACGCCGGTATCACCTTGAATAAACGGAATGCATAGCGCGCTTTTTTTCGTTTGAGACGTGGGGCGGGCTCTGCTCTGATAGCGGCACGAGTGAATGCCGCAGCAGGAGGATGGAGAGGGCATGGAGTTACCCTTTGTCAGCGAGTCGATGGGCGTGGTGCACCCCATCTGTGTGGAGCAGGGCCGCAATGCCGAGGTGTGGGACGAGCAGGGGCGGCGCTATATCGATTTCGTCGGCGGCATCGGCGTGCTCAACCTCGGGCACTGCCATCCGGTCATCGTCGAAGCCGCTGGCGCGCAGCTCGCCAAGCTGACCCACTCGGCGTTCAACGCCGTACCGCACCGCGGCTATCTGGACGTGGTCGCGGCGCTGCAGGACTTCGTGCCGGTCAGCTACCCGCTGAGCTGCATGCTCACCAACAGCGGTGCCGAGGCCACCGAGAACGCCCTCAAGGTGGCGCGCGGGCACACCGGGCGCCAGGCGGTGATCGCCTTCGATGACGGCTTCCACGGCCGCACCCTGGCGGCGCTCAACCTCAACGGCAAGGTCGCGCCCTACAAGCGCCGGCTCGGTGCGCTGCCGGGGCCTGTCTACCACCTGCCGTTCCCCAGCAGCGACGGCGGCATCAGCGCCGAGCAGGGCCTGGCGGCATTGGCACGCCTGTTTGAGGTCGAGGTGCCAGCGGATGAAGTGGCCGCCATCGTCGTCGAGCCGGTGCAGGGCGAGGGCGGCTTCCGGCTGCTCGACCGCGACTTCGCCGCCCGGCTGCGTGCCGAATGCGACCGCCACGGCATCGTGCTGATCATCGACGAGATCCAGTCCGGCTTCGGCCGCAGCGGCACGCGCTTCGCCTTCTCTCACCTGGGCATCGAGCCCGACCTGCTGCTGATGGGCAAGAGTATCGCCGGCGGCCTGCCGCTGGCCGCGGTGGCCGGGCGCGAAGTGATCATGAACGCCCTGCCCAAGGGCGGGCTGGGCGGCACCTACTCCGGCAACCCGGTGGCCTGCGCCGCCGCCAGGGCGGTGATGCAGATCATGGCCGAGTCGCGCCTGAGCGAGTGGAGCGAGCGGATCGAGGTGGCCATCGTGGATGCGCACCGGCGCTGGCAGGCGAGCGGCCGCTTCCCGATGCTGGGTGAGCTGACCGGCATCGGCGCCATGCGCGGCATCGTCTTCCACGACACCGCTGCGGCCAGCGGCAGCCAGCACCTGGCCGCGCTACTGGTCAAGGCTCGTGAGCAGGGCCTGCTGCTGATGCCCAGCGGACGCCACAAGAACGTGCTGCGTCTGCTGATGCCGCTGACCATCGAAGCCGAGCGGCTCGACGAAGGCCTGGCGATTCTCGAACGTGCCCTCGAGTCGCTGGCGGCCTGAGCCGCTGGCCCAGATCCTTCTATGCTAAGAACATATCGGCCACAGGAGGCCCAGATGAGCAACTGGATAGCCACGGACGAGATTCGCGGCAACTTCGCCAAGGCGATGTCGGAGATGTACCGCCATGAGGTGCCGCAGTACGGCACGCTGCTGGCGCTGGTCGAGGCGGTCAACCGCGAGACGCTGGCAGCCAACCCCACGCTGCATGCCGAGCTGCGCGACGGTGACGAGCTGGCGCGGCTCGACGTCGAGCGCCACGGTGCGATTCGCGTTGGCACACCGGATGAGCTGGCCATGCTGCGCCGCCTGTTTGCGGTGATGGGCATGCACCCGGTGGGCTACTATGACCTCTCGGAGGCCGGGGTGCCGGTGCACTCCACGGCGTTTCGTCCGGTGGACGACGCTGCGCTCAAGCGCAATCCGTTCCGCGTGTTTACCTCGCTGCTGCGCCTGGAGCTGATCGAGGACGCCGAGCTGCGCCAGCGCGCTGCCGAGATCCTCGCCGCCCGCGATATCTTCACCCCCGGCGCGCGGGAGCTGGTCGCCACCGCCGAGCGCCAGGGTGGGCTCGATGCCGAGCAGGCCGAGCGCTTCGTGGCCGAGGCGCTGGAGACCTTCCGCTGGCATCGCGAGGCCACCGTCGACCTGGCCACCTACCGCGCGCTGAGCGACGAGCACCGCCTGATCGCCGACGTGGTGTGCTTTCGCGGCCCGCATATCAACCACCTCACGCCGCGCACCCTGGACATCGACGCCGTTCAGCAGCGCATGCCCGAGGCAGGCATCGACCCCAAGGCGATCATCGAAGGCCCGCCGCGCCGCGCCTGCCCGATCCTGCTGCGCCAGACCAGCTTCAAGGCGCTGGAGGAGCCGATCCGTTTCGCCGGCAACGAGCAGGGCCACCACACCGCCCGCTTCGGCGAGATCGAGCAGCGCGGCGTGGCGCTGACGCGCAAGGGGCGCGCGCTCTACGACCGGCTGCTGAAGGCCTCGCGGGAGGGCGACCCCGCCGCCGACAACGCCAGCCACCAGGCGCAGCTCAGCGAGGTGTTTGCCGACTTCCCCGACGACCCCGCCGTACTGCGCCGTGAGGAGCTGGCGTTTTTCCACTACCGTGCCGTGCCCGGCGCGACAGCGGGCGATGAACACGACGTGGAAGCGCTGATCGCGCAGGGCGCACTGACTGCCGCGGCGATGACCTACGAAGACTTTCTGCCGGTCAGCGCGGCGGGGATCTTCCAGTCCAACCTCGGCGACGGCGTGCGCGATGAATACGCCAGTCACTCCAACCAGGCGCTGTTCGAAGAGGCACTAGGCGCCGCGGTCACCGATGAGATCGCGCTCTACGAGCGGCGCCAGCAGGCCTCCTTGGAGCGGGCGCTGGCAGCCCTCACCGCCAGCTAGCCTCGTAGTCGTCCCAGTAGCCGTTCAACCGTCGCTCCTCGGTTACCTCGTAGAGCGAGTAGCGTCGGTTGAGGCGCGCGCCGCCGTCGCGGGTCAGCGGTTGCCAGGCGATATCGGCACGGTCGCGGGTCGAGCGGATGAAGAAGGCGTCCAGCGGCAGTGACATATACAGCGCCTTGTCGAAGCTGCCCTCGCCGAAATCGTCGCCGGCATCTGTAAAGGTTGCCCAGGCGCCGACCCGCACGCCGGACTCGAATTCCCGCGACAGATCGATGGTGGTGCCGATGTCACCCGCCAGGTAGCGGCCCACGCTGACCTTGGCCAGCACGTCCTCGACGCCGGTCTCCACATAGGCGGTCAGATGACCGGTGGTCGTGGTGTAGTCACGTAGCCCGAAGCGCTGGTCGAACTCGCGCTGCTGCACGCGGTTAAGGTCGGCACCGACCGCCCAGCGGCTGTTGAAGGGGCGATACAGCAGCTCTGCGCCGACCCCGGCATACATCATCTCCAGCAGCCCGCCGTAGCCCATGGCATACCAGTTGCGGCCCAGCTGGGCGGTGCGGGTGTACTGCAGGTTGTCGATGCCGAGGTCGGTCTCGGCGAGGTAGTCGCCGATGAAGGTGCGCACCCGCGGCAGGTCGGAGTCGGCGATGTACTCGTAGTTGTCGAGGTTGTCGGCCAGGGTGTAGGTCAGCGTGCCGGAGAACCAGCCGTTGCGGTCGGTGGCGTATTCGGCGCTGGCCACGGCCGAGAGCCGGTACAAGTAGCCGTCGGGCCCGCCGAAGTTCTGCTGAAAGCCCGGCCCCAGGCTGTACTGCAGGCGCTGCGTAGGCGCCTCGTAGAGGGTCTCGGCGTCGGCCGCCGGAGGCGTCAGCCGGGCATGCTGATAGATGCCGTGCTTGTGGGCGGTCTCATGTTCGGCGGAACCGGCCGCCGCCACGAGTGCCTGGCGATCGTGCACGCTCTCGCGCAGGAACATGCCGCGGTTCTCCCAACGGTAGCGCAGCCGCTGCACGTCGTCGTCTGTCTGGGCGTGGAGCAGGCGACCGGCGCGGCCCTCGCTCTGGGCCAGTGCGCGGAAGCGGGTTGGCTCGCCCTCGACGATCAGGTCCTGCCCCTCCTGGCTGATGCGCGTGGCGCGCAAGCCGGCGTTCAACTCCAGCTCCTCGGCTAGGCTCGCCCAGTCGGGCTGCGGCTCGGCGTCCAGCGCCGCCGGTGCCGGGTCGCGCTTGGCCTGGGAGAGCCCCGCCAGGTTGGTGGTATAGGCGATGCCGGCCATGGCGGTGTTGCCGCGCTGCCAGCCGGCGCGCAGCTCCAGGCCGTCGCTGAGCTTGAAGCGTGCGCCGAGGTTGACGCGCGAGTCGCGCACTTGATCGTTGTCCTGGGGCTCGTTCTGGTAGTCGTTGCCTTCGTACTCCAGCTGCAGCAGCAGCCGGTCCCAGGGCGTCTGGTACTCGACCCCGCCGAACACTGCCGCCGAGCCGCGGAACAGCGCATCGACGGCAAACTCGCCGCCCTGATCGCCGCCGGCCTCGCCGGGGCGCTCATCGAAGCGGCTGTCGAGCACGCCCAGCGGCGAACGCAGGTCGGCTTCGTTGCCCAGATAGCCCCAGCCCAGGCCGAGCGAAAAATCCAGGTCGTGCCAGCGCTTGCTGGCCACCAGGTACTCGGCGCCGAACAGGGTGGTGCCACCCAGATCGCGCAGGCCCACTGCCAGCGCCGGCAGATAGCGGCTCTCGTTCCACAGCCGCAGCTTGGCATCCACGCCCTTGTCGAGGTTGGGCGTCCCTTCACCAGCGGCTGTAAAGGTGCGGTTTTCTACCTGCACATAGCGAAACCCGCCCTCCAGCCACTCGGCGGGCTGAAAGAACAGGTTATAGCGGCGGTAGGGCGCGGTGCGGTTGAACGATCCCGACATGCTGCCAAACGGCGCCATGCGGGCGGTGGGGGTCTGCATCAGCCCTACGCCGCCAAAGTCGCTCTGGCCCTTGCCCAGGCCAAGATTCTGCGCCGGCACACTGCCGGCGGCCAGCGCCAGGCCGCTGCCGGCGCTCAATGAAAGGCCCATCAGCCAGGTCGTAAGAGGAGAAAGTCGCGTCACGCTCAAGGGGTCCCGAGGTCGGTCATGGTGCAGTCGTCGCCGGGCAGGCGGGTGGCCAGCAGCTCGGCGAGCAGCTCGCTAACGAAGGCGGCGTCGTCGACGCCGGCGGCCAGCGGGACCACCAGGCGGCTGCCCGGTGCCAGCGGCAGTGGCTGATGGTTCCAGGCGGCCACCGGGGCGGCGTGGCTGTCGCCGAGCGGGGTGATGGTCACCACCTCGTCGGCGTGGGAATAGGCGGCCTGCGGCAGCTCGCGCAGCAGCTGACGCGGGGTGAGCTCAGGCTGCCAGGCGTGGCGGCTTACCCCGGCGGCAGACCACACCTCGACCCAGCCCGGTATCTCGCAGCTGCCGAGCCGCGCAAAGCGCGACTGAGGCGGGTTATGGCGCAGGTTGGCGGCCAGCCACGGCAGGTCGTGGCGGCCCGGCGAGCGCGCCGCGCGGTCGTCCATCTCTGCCAGGCTGGCTTGCCACTCCGCCAGCCCAGCGCTGGCCAGGGCATCGCCCTGTACCCGGCGGTGCAGGGCGAGGTTGTCGATCTCGGCGATCAGCCGCTGGCGCTTGAAGCCAAGCGCAGCGGCGGTCTCGTGGCTCAGCGCCGCGCTGTGGCTCCAACTGATCGGCCCGGGATGGGCCTGCTGATGAGCGAGCCAGGCGTCGGCAAGGGTAGCCGCGGGCTGCGCGGCTGCGGCCAGCGGCAGGGCGGCCAGCGATAAAGCGAGCGACGCAAGAGCGCCCGCAGCAACCAAATGACGTGTGAAATGGCCCATTACCACCAGCTCCTTGCCACCTGCCACGCGAACGTCGGCGCGCCCGGCCACGGCGTGGCCGCCACCTGGCGCAGCTGGTGGGTGTGTGGCTCGCGCCACAGGGTGCTGCGGGTGGTGGTGCCGTCGTCCCATTCCAGGGTTTCGTTGCAGCGCTCGAGTGCCGGCTCATCCAGCGTCAGGCTCACCGGCTCGGCGGGGGCGCATTCCAGGCGGCCGGTGGCGCGCTGCTGCTGCACCGCGCCACCGGCGACTTGCCATTGGCGGCTCAGCTCGAAGGCCACCGGCGTCTCCGCCAGCCAGGGCACCTCGACGCCTTCCAGCCTGTACTGGGTGCCGAGCAGGTCTTCATCGAACCCCGAGGTACTGTGCAGCGCGCCGTGGAAGAGCGCAAGCGAGCCGCCGTCACCGGTGGGCCAATAGGTGTAGGGGCCGGCCATGGCGCCCAGCACCGCCATGCCTTCACGGTTGGCGGCATCCACAATCAGCGCCGCAAAGCCGTGCTGCTGCACCTCGCTGGCGTAGTCGCTGCCGCCGGGGATCAGCGCGCGGGCCGACTCGCCCAACGGGCTGACCTCGCCGCTGGCGCAGCCGCCAAGGGCCAGGGCGGCCAGGCTTGCCACCCCACACGACAAGACCGCCCGGAGGCGGCCTTGGAATCCAGCACGGTAGGTTAAGCGCTGCGGCATGTTTAGTTGGTACCGGTGGTGCCAGTGGCGCCGCTGCTGCTGGAAGAGTTGGAGGCCACGGCAATGCCAGCCACGATGGCACCGGCGGCAATCGCGCCGATGGCCGCAGTCGAGAGGCCGGTGGCAGCGCTCAGGCCGGCAACGGGGCCGGTTGCGGTGGCTGCGCCGCCTGCGGCAGAGGCCGTGCCGCCAGTCGCGGTACCGCTGGCCGGGGCGCCGGCGCTGCTGCTGGTGCCGCCACTTACGCCGGTGGCATCACCGGTGGGGGTGCCCACTTCAGAGCTGCCCTGGGCCATGGCCAGCGGCGATGCCAGCATGCCGAAAATGCCGATGACGGCAAAAACCTTTTTCATGATGTTCTCCTTGGTGCGACGCAATGATCCTTCGGCTAATGCTACCTCTTAGTATGGTTAGATGGTAGTGGTTAAAACGCATTACTCCAATCATGCGTCGGCGCCGGGGCGCTAGTTGTTGAGGGATGCTTACCACCGGTAAGTGATTGTTTCCATGCTTGTAAGAGATTTCCTACAATTGGGGTGTCACCCTGCTTTTTGACTAGTTCGGCTAAGCCTCTTTCTGTACTATGCCCCACAAAAATGTTGCCTCTTTAAAATTAGCCCACACCAATACGCCTCTGCTCTGCCAGCGGGTGCTCACGCGAGCGCCGTGGCGAGCAGTTGCCAGCGGCAAGACGCCCCTGGCCAGGCACCCGGCTTCTGCCAACGGCAGTGCCACCGGCCTCAGGGATGCGCCATGACACCCTGGGGCGGTAGCGTGCCCAAATGCCGAATCGACAAGACAATCCCGCGAGTATGACTGTGCCTAATACGTTACTTCTCCGCCGGCTGATGCCCGCGCTGCTTGCCGCCGTCACCCTGAGTGGCTGTGCCTTCGCCCCCGGTGGGCACCTCGACTATCGGGCCGACAGCGCCCCGGTGGATGACCTGGTGGATATCGAGCCGATCACCCTGGGGCTGGTACGAGCCCAGCGCGACACCACCCCGCCGCGCGAGATCGGCCGGGTCAGTGACGAGCTGCGTAGTCATATCGACAGCTACGACTACCGCATTGGTAAGGGCGACGTGCTCAGCGTGATCGTCTACGACCACCCGGAACTGACCATTCCCGCCGGCAGCGAGCGCAGTGCCGCCGAGTCGGGCAATACCGTGCATAGCGATGGCACCATCTTCTACCCCTATATCGGGCGGGTTGAAGTAGAAGGCCTGACCGTGGCCGAGGTGCGCGACATCATTGCACAGCGGCTGACCAGCTTTATCGCCGAGCCCCAGGTAGAAGTGCGCCTTGCCGACTTCAACTCGCAGAAGGTCTTCGTCACCGGTGAAGTAGTGGAGCCGGGGCGGCTGCCGATCACCAACGTACCGCTGACGGTGCTGGACGCGATCAGCCATGCCGGCGGCCTGGGTGAGATGGCCAACTGGCACGAGGTGATTCTCACGCGGCAGGGCGAGGACCACCGCATCTCACTCTACGATATGCTCAACCGCGGCGACCTGGAGCAGAACATGCTGCTGCGTGACGGCGATGTACTGCACATCGGCGATAACGCCAGTCAGCAGGTCTACGTGATGGGCGAGGTCAACGAGGTGCGCAACGTGCCGATCGGCCGTAGCCGCGTCTCGCTGACCGACGCCCTGACCCGCGCCGGCGGCTTCAACGAGGCCCAGGCCAATGCGCGGGGCATCTTCGTGATTCGCCAGGCGGCGGCCACCAGCGACAAGCTGGCCACCGTCTACCAGCTCGACGCGCGCAATGCCGCCGCCATGATGCTGGGCACCGAGTTCATGCTGCAGCCCAACGACATCATCTACGTGACCACCACGCCGCTGGGCCGCTGGAACCGTGTGGTCAGCCAGCTGCTGCCCACCGTGACCGCGGTCTACCAGACCACGCGCACCCTGCGTGACATCGATACACTGCGGGACGACTTCTGATGTTCGAGCGCATCCTGGTGGTATGTACCGGCAATATCTGCCGCAGCCCGGTGGGCGAGGCGCTGCTCAGGCAGCAGCTGCCCGCCAAGCAGGTCAGTTCCGCCGGGTTGGGGGCGCTGGTGGGCCACGGTGTGGAGCCCCAGGCGCGCCAGCTGGCCGAGGCCGAGGGGCTCGACGTCAGCGCCCATCAGGCCCGCCAGCTCACGGTGGAGATGCTGCAACAGCACGATCTGATCCTGGTGATGAGCGACGGCCAGCGCCTGGCGGTGGGCGAGATGCTGCCGGCAGCGATGGGCAAGACCATGCTGTTCGGCCGCTGGCTGGGCGGCGCCCAGGGGGAAGACATCCCCGACCCCTACCGCAAGAGCCCCGAGGTGTTCCAGCACGTGCACCAGCTGCTGACCCGCGCCGCCGACGCCTGGGCCCACAAGCTATAACGTCAGCGCTTACTGCTTCTGCCTTTCTGTTTCAGGAAACATCATGTCTCAAACGCCTACCTCTCCCGTTGCCGATGACGAGATCGATCTTGGCCGCCTGTTCGGCCTGCTGCTCGATCACAAGTGGTGGATCGTCGGCATCACCGCGCTGTTCGCCATGGCCGGGGTGGCCTATGCGCTGCTGGCCACGCCAATCTACCAGTCCGACAGCCTGGTGCAGGTCGAGAGCAAGGGCGGCATGCGCAACCCGCTGGACGACGCTCGCAGCCTGCTGGGGGAAGACACCCGCAGCGACACCGAGCTGCAGATCCTGCGCTCGCGGCTGGTGCTGGGGCGCGCAGTGGACCAAGAGCAATTGGACATCGTGGTCGAGCCCGAGCGCCTGCCGCTGGTAGGCGACTTCCTGGTGCGGCGCGGGGTCGAGCGCCCGGGCTTTGCCGAGCGCAGCGTATGGGCGGGGGAGTACCTCAATATCGGTGCGCTGGAGGTCGCCCAGCAACTGGAAGGCACGCGCTTTACCCTCACCGCGGGCGAGGCCGGCGCTTACCAGTTGGCCCTGGAAGGGGAAACCCTGGGCGAAGGCCAGGTGGGGGAAGACGCCAGCTTCCTCGACGGCCAGTTGAGGCTGCGCGTGGCCGAGCTTAACGTGCCCGCCGGAGCCGAATTCAGCCTGATGCGCCGTTCGCGCCTGGCGGCGATCAACGACCTGCGCGGGCGGTTCAACGTCAGCGAGCAGGGCCGCGAGAGCGGCGTGTTCAACCTCACCCTTACCGACCCCGACCCGCAGCGCGCCCAGCGCAGCCTTAGCGCCATCAGCCAGATTTACCTGACTCAGAACGTGCAGCGCCAAAGCGCCGAGGCCGAGCAGAGCCTGGAGTTCCTCGAAGACCAGGCGCCGCAAGTACGTGGCCAGCTGCGCGAGGCGGAAGACCAATTGAATGCCTACCGCATGCAGCAGGACAGCGTCGATCTCTCGCTGGAGACCCAGTCGATCCTCGAGCGTATCGTCAACCTGGAGACGCAGCTCAACGAGCTGGAGTTTACCGAGGCCGAGGTGTCGCGGCGCTACAACCCGGGCCACCCCACCTATGCCGCGCTGCTGGATAAGCGCCAGCAACTGGAGCGCGAGCGTGATCGCCTCAACGCCCGGGTAAACGACCTGCCGGAAACCCAGCAGCAGATTCTACGCATGAATCGCGACGTGGAAGTGAACCAGCAGATCTACGTGCAGCTGCTCAACAAGATGCAGGAGATGAACATTGCCCGCGCCAGCACAGTGGGCAATGTGCGCATTCTCGACGAGGCCGTGGTGCAACCCAATGCCGTGGCACCACGAAAGCCGCTTATCGTGGTGCTGGCCACTCTGCTGGGCGGCATGCTGGCGGTAGGCGTGGTAATGGTGCGTGGCCTGCTGCGCAGAGGGGTGGAGTCGGCGGAGCAGATCGAGAACACCGGCCTGCCGGTGTATGCCACCGTGCCGCTCTCGGATGAGCAGAGCAAGCTGGTCAAACGCATCAAGCACAAGCGCGACAAGCACGGCCAGGCGGTGGCCTTCGGCGTGCTGGCCGACCGTGCCCCGGCAGATACTTCTATAGAGGCGCTGCGCGGCCTGCGCACCAGCCTGCACTTCGCGATGATGGAAGGCGACGACAACCGCCTGATGATTACCGGCCCCAGCCCGGGCGTGGGCAAGAGCTTCGTCAGCATCAACCTGGGGGCGATATGCGCCCAGGGCGGCCAGCGGGTGCTGGTGGTGGATGCCGATATGCGCAAGGGCCACGTGCACAACGCCTTTGGCGAGGCCAGCGAAGGCGGGCTTTCGGAACTGCTTTCGGGCAAGCTCGACATGCAGGGCGCGGTGCGAACTACGCCCATTGACGGGCTGAGCTACCTCTCGCGGGGCATGGCACCACCTAACCCCGCCGAACTGCTGATGACGCAGCGCTTCAGCGAATTCCTCGAGCAAGCCAGCCAGGAATACGACCTGGTGATTATCGACACCCCGCCAATTCTGGCCGTGACCGACGCTGCCGTGGTAGGCAAGCAGTGTGGCACCACGCTGATGGTAGCGCGCTTCGAGCTGAACCCGATCAAGGAAATCGAGGTTGCCAAACGCCGCCTGGAAACCGCGGGTGTGGCCGTCAAAGGCTCTATCCTCAATGCCATGCAGCGCAAAGCTGCGACGAGTTATGGGTATGGGTACTATAACTACTCATATAAGTAGCGAAAAATGAAGTTTCGTTTCGCGTTATCATCACCGGCCCAAAAGCTGCTGAAAAAAGCCTTTGGTGGCTCGGCCAGCAATGTCTTCAAGGGTATGGCAACGCTAGCCCTTGGTAGTGGCATAGCGCGTATCATTGGCATTGCCGCCATTCCTATTTTGACACGTCTTTATAATCCAGAAGATTTTGGCGTTCTAGTAGTATTTACAGCCCTGCTTTCCATTCTAGCTCCTTTTCTCACCTTCAGATACGTGCTAGCCATTCCACTCCCGCGTCATGACGGTATGGCATTTAACCTGCTGATGCTTTCAACTGGCCTCATGCTGATAGTGACACTTTCGATCACTTTGCTACTCTGGGCATTTGGAGTGCAACTCCTAGGCATATTTTCAATGGAGGAGTTGGCGCCTTGGTGGTGGTTAATTTCAATGGGGCTGTTAGCGTCAGCTTCCTACGAGATGTTAACGCTCTGGGCTACACGCAGGCGAAATTATCGAATTATTGCCCGTACCAGCGTTTGGCAAAGTGCTAGTGGTTCAATAGTTAAGATTGGGCTCGGATTGTTAGCATTAAAGCCGGCTGGTTTGTTAATTGGGCAGGTAGTGGCAACTGGAGGCGGAATTAGTTCGCTGCTTCGTGGCTTTGGAGGAGAATTCAGAGAAAACTGGCGATTTCTACGCTGGTCACGAATGCGTAAGGCTGCATGGCGTCATCGTGGCTTCCCATTCTTTAGAGTGCCATCCCAATTTTTGCTGGCTACTTCATCCCAAGCGCCGCTGCTTTTTATGGCTGCTCTCTATGATGCGAACACGACAGGTCAGTTTGGATTGGCGCTGATGGCACTCGGACTTCCTCTTCAGCTTTTTGGGAGAACGCTGGCTAAAGCTTTCTATGCAGAAGCAGCCAATTTAGGCTATAAGCGGTCTGGGGAAGTGCGTAGCATGGCTCATGCTGTAATTAAGCGCTTGGCCTTCTTCTCTCTCCTTCCTGCGATAGCCTTGCTTGTTTTCGGTCCTATGTTTTTTTCACTGGTTTTTGGTGATGAGTGGATTCAGGCAGGAACTTTCGCTTCAATTCTTGCTGTCTACCTAGTATTTCAGTTTGTCCAGACGCCGGTGGCATATATTTTTTACATTTTTGATGGACAAAAGAAACTGTTAGCACTGAACTTGCAGCGAGTGCTCTTGTTGTTCATTTGTTTTGGGGTTTCCTACCTGTTCAACTTTACGCCCGAAGCGACGATCTGGGCATATGCCTTGACGCTATCTGCCCATTATTTAATGAGCACTTGGTACGCTTTGCGGTTTATTCCTAGATAAAATTGAGCGCTATTATGACGGTCAAAATTACCGGCCCTCAGCGGCTTGAAGGTTCCATTAACCTTAGCGGTGCAAAGAACTCAGCTCTTCGCTTATTAGCGGCTAGTCTGCTAACTTCAGACTCCATTGTGTTAGATAACTATCCAGCCCAGCTTCTCGATGCGAAAATTCATGTAGACATGCTCAATCAGCTAGGCAAGCAGTGTGCACTGGCGGGAGAAGAAAGCATTGCGATTTCTGAGCCTAACCAACTCAACAGCACGCTGCGTTGGGAAGATCGCTCTATTCGCAACACGCTGCTAATTCTTGGCGCACTCACTGCAAGGTTAGGTGCTGGTGCGGTACCGCTTCCAGGCGGCTGTAAACTTGGAGAGCGTAAGTATGATCTGCACGTGATGGTGCTCGAGAGCTTAGGGGCACTTGTATGGGAGGAGAATGATTATCTCTGCGCAGAGCTAAAGGGTAGGCTAAAGGGAGCAGATATTTACCTGCCGCTTCGCTCTACTGGTGCGACCGAAAATGCAATTTTGTGTGGCACGCTGGCAGAAGGCGTGACACGAATTTGGAATCCACACATACGGCCCGAAATTCTCGATCTTATTGCGCTGCTGAGAAAGATGGGCGCTAAAATCAAGGTGTTTGGGCAGGAGCACATCGAAATCACCGGCGTGGATGGGCTGCATGGTGCTGAGCATAGTATTATTGCTGACAACATGGAGGCTATAACCTGGTTGACTGGTGCAGTGATCACAGGAGGCGATATAGAGATTCATGGCTTCCCGCACCAAGACTTGGAAGTGGTTCTTACACACCTCCGTGCCGCCGGGGCAAAACTATACCACAATGATGAATCGCTTATAGTGCGCGGGGGGAACTGCTATCCAATTGAAATTAGTACCGGACCACATCCCGGCATAAACTCGGATGTTCAACCCATACTCGCAGCATGGGCCGCTAAAGCGAAGGGTGAGTCACGAATTATTGATCTACGCTTTCCTGGTCGCTACGCCTATGCAGAGCAAATGGCCAGGATGGGAGCCAAGCACGAAATTCGTGGAGACATGCTGGTCTTGCATGGTGCCGGCGGCCAATTGCATGGTGCAGAGGTCAAAGCGTTAGACCTTCGTGCAGGAGCTGCGTTAGCTTTGTGTGGGCTGATGGCTGAAGGTGAGACGACGATTACAGATTCTTGGCAAATTGCACGTGGTTATGTGAACTTTCCGGAAAAATTAAAAGCTCTTGGGGCGAGCGTCGAATGCGGCGATTAGAACAGAATCATATCGATGAGCTAAAGCGAATATGCCCGGGCGGTGTGAAAGAAAACGTCTCACTTGCAGCTATTAGCCGGTGGCGGATAGGGGGAGTTGCTGACGTCATCGTAGAACCTAGTACAGTAGCGGAGCTTTGCTCCTTGAGAACTTTCATTGCACAAGAGTACCTCCCTAGCGTTGTTATTGGAGATACCTCGAATTTACTATTTTCCGATGAAGGGCTAAGGGCTGTTTGCATTCGTCTTAGCTCACGAATGTCATCGGTGCATATAGAAAACAATATCGTTTATGCCCAAGCTGGAGTGTGGGTGCCTTTCCTGGCAAGAAAAATCATGCTGTCAGGATTAACCGGCGCTGAGCACACCTGTGGGATACCAGGCACGCTAGGTGGTTTGATATGTATGAACGGTGGGAGTCAGCGTAAAGGCATTGGCAGCTCGGTGGTCACTGTTGAGAGCGTTGATGCTGCAGGGAATATTCACCAGCGTGATGCGGAACAGTGTGAGTTTTCTTACCGTAGCTCGGTCTGTCAAAGTAATAGTGAGGTTATTGCTTCAGCAAAGCTGAGTTTTTTATCAGGCGATAAGCTGAAAATACGCCAAGAGAT
Organism: Halomonas sp. 1513; assembly: GCA_001971685.1. NCBI lineage: Bacteria > Pseudomonadati > Pseudomonadota > Gammaproteobacteria > Oceanospirillales > Halomonadaceae > Halomonas > Halomonas sp. 1513. The sequence continues at coordinate 2,254,504 of CP019326.1, read as the reverse complement.
GCTCAGTATTTTGGCTGAGCGGAACCGGAAATTTCCACGTAAGATGCCGAATTGTGGTTCGGTTTTCAAAAGCAATCCGGCGATGTATGAAGATGTTGGGCCGCCCGGGGCTGTAATTGAGCGTATAGGCCTGAAAGGCTTTAGCCTTGGTAAGGCATCTGTGTCCTGTCATCATGCTAATTTCATTGTTAACTATGGTGGAGCAAGGGCTTCTGATGTGCTGGGGCTGATTGAGTTGATCGTCAATAGAGCGGCTGATGCTACTGGCTATAGGATGGAAGTAGAAGCCCGTTATATTCATCCGAACGGGATGATCTTCCCTGCCGATAAAATTGGCTAAGGATTTTTTAACATGCCTGATTCTACTCCCCAAGTTGTTATTGTGTGCGCATGGTATAATCGCGCCGACTATATCCGAACTACTGTCGACAGTTTGTTGGCGCAAAAATTTGATAGCTTTGAAGTGGTAATTGTTAATGATGGCAGTACAGATAGTCGTGTAAAAGAGACGTTAAACTCTTACAGCGATCCACGGTTGCGTGTTATCCATCAAAATAATGCAGGGTTTGTTAAGGCTATTCGCCGGGCTATAGATGAGTCGCAGGCACCTTACATCGCCATTCAAGGTGCTGGAGATATCTCTTTACCTGACAGGTTGCGAAGGCAATATAAAGTTCTTTCTAATTCGCCTTCTGTAGGTGCTGTTGGCTCCAAGTCAAGTCTTGAAATTCCAGAGGACGATAGCTTTGACCTGTTGAAAGAAGGTGATGACTACCAGGTCTCAAAGTGCAGTCTCGCTAAACGGGTACCATTTACTCATGGCACTTTAATGTTGTCTAGAAAATACTACGAAGATGTAGGCGGCTACGACGTTAGAATGCGAATGTGTAGTGATTGGGATCTGTATACACGGTTGATTAATGTGTGTGAGATAAATGTGCTTGGCGCATTTTTGTATAGGCGGTTTGCTTTTTCCGATGGGTTTACTTTTTCACCTGGTAGGAAAGTAGAGCAGCGCTACTTTAAGTCTATTGCAAAAGAGCTAGATCAAGATATTAAAGAGAAAAGGCTAGCCAATTTGAGGGATTTTTCTAAAGATGATATTAAAAAGGCTCGTTATCTTCCAGTGACATTTCGATATTTGATGGGGTCATTTAAAAGGGGTGATCGGTCAAATTTTCTTCAGTGGCTTAATGTTGCTTCTGATCAAGTTATATCCATGATCAAGCTTAATTGGTAGTAGTTTTTATTGTATAGTGAATTGTACTCACCTGGTACTTAGTATTAACTTACTGAGCCAGTGTATGCATGTCATATTGATATACTGACCACTCAACTCGGAGCGTGAGCGCTAGGTCACCGTCGTCGAACCAGAAAAGCAAGAGCCTGAATAACCTTAGAGGCGATAACTTTCCTGACGGCTACCGGATTCGTCAATCGCGCACGTCCGGTACTGCGGCCGGGGTGAAGTGACCCCCTTCTGAGCTGCACAGGCTATAGTGCAGCCATCAGGAGGACAGGATGAGTGACGATAACCCCATCAAGCGATGGACCGCCAAGCGCAAGGCCGCTGTGGTCATGGACATTTTCAAGGGCAAGACCACGGTCGCTGAGGTGGCGCGCCAATACGACCTCACTGTCTCCGAGGTCGAGGGCTGGATCGATGATGCCCAACGCAACATGGAGAACGGATTCAAAGCCCGCCCCAAGGACATCCGTGAGCAGTACGAGTCCGAGCTCCGGGAGACCAAGGAGGCACTGGGCGAGGCCCACCTGCAGATCTACGCACTAAAAAAATTCAAGCGCCTGCTCGACGAGGACGAGAACTCGTGAGGTCGTTGCAGGCGCAGCTGGCTGAGGAAGGCCATGTGGTATCGCTCGTCAAACTTTGTCGATGGCTGGGGCTCCCCCGGCGGACCTTGTATTACCGCCCCAGGCCGCGGCGCCGTGTGATCAATGCCGACCTGGCAGCGAGCGTTAAGCTGGCCCTGGAGCGGTTTCCCACCTACGGCTATCGCCGTCTGGCTTGCGTGCTTGGTGAGAACCGCAAGCCGATTCAGCGCATCCTTCAGTTGAAGGGTTGGCAGGTGCGCAAGCGGCCTCAGGGCTTTCGACCGCGCGCCAGGAGCCTGCCGTCTGTCGCCTCACGGCCGGATGAGCGCTGGGTGACCGATCTGACGCATGTGTGGTGCGGCAAGGATCGGCGGGCCAGCCTGGCGGTGATCATCGACTGCTGCACGCGGGAAATCCTTGGCTGGCGATTATCGGACAACGGCAGCAGCAAGACCGCTGAAGCCGCGCTGGAAGAGGCTCTGGTGCATCGATTCGGCGCACTGGGCCGTATTCATCAACCGTTGGCCCTGCGCTCCGATAATGGCCTCGTCTTCAGCAGCCGACACTATACAGGGACGGTGAAGGCCTACGGACTCACCCAGGAGTTCACGACGCCCTACACGCCGGAGCAGAACGGGCTGGTTGAGCGCTTTTTCCGGTCCTTGAAAGAAGAGTGCATTTGGCAACATCGGTTCGAGTCGCTGGGCCAGGCCCGAGCGGTCATCAGCCGCTGGATCCGGTACTACAACGAAGAGCGGCCACATCAGTCGTTGGGCTATGTGGCACCCCGTGCACACCCGGCATTAGCTGCGTAGGGTGTGCAGAAACCAGGGGGTCATTACAATCGTGCCGCTGGGAGCCTTGCGAGGTTGCGGCATACCGCTATGAATTACCTGAAAGGTGAGATGCGTTTCAAAGGCGGCATCCGGCGGGAACAGAAGAAAGCTGCGCTGGACGAGACCTACCAGGCGGACATTCTCGCTGTCCGATTGCTTTCGATAGTTATCCCTAGGTTAGCAGTTAACCAAAACATGTAAAGGTGATAAGCGGGTAAATCATAATTTATGGATAAAGTGAATGTAAAAGGCCTAGACCACTCAGTATTTATTGCTTTATTTGTTTTTTCTATCTTGCTGTTGTTCATAGTTGCAAATGGATTCCTCGCTGGCAACTTGCAAGCGATCCCATACCTGTTTTATTTTTCCGTTTTGATTTTTTTTATGTTTGTTTTTTCTTATAATAAGGATTACTTTAACCCTCTTTTCTATGTGTTTCTCACCTCAATTGTTTTCGGATTTATAGGCAGTTATACAGTTGGTATTGAAGGGGTGAGGTATCATAGAGATCATGCCTTTAACTTTGGTTCCAGCTTAGATGAAGCAGTGTCTAAGCATTACATCTTGCTGGGCGGGTATACTATAACTTTGGTTGTTTCATACTATCTGACGCCCAGTAATTACTGTTTTATAAAGGAAAGAAAAAAAGCGCTGCTCGAAGAAAATTATAAATATTACATCGTGGTTGCGTTTTGGTTGGCAATTACTATTTTTGCTTTTTTTGTTTATTCGCGACATGCAGGCGGCTTTTTGGACGCTATAACTCAGCGAAGTATAGCGAGAAACGAAAGGGTTTCTGCTGCTATTGGTGGCCATTACACTTTTTTAATCAATCAATCTTATCTTGTGCCATTAACTTTAATGGCTTTTAATGGAAGGTTTTCTAAGAAAGTATTTTTTTGGGGGATTGTCTTGTTCACTTTGCTGTTAGGCTTCTTGGTAACAGGCAGCAGGGGAGGAGTCCTATCAAAGGTTATAATTTTTTTATGCCTTTATTTTATCCATAATAAAAAAATTCCTTTCAAGACAGTCTTTCTGGCTGCTTCACTTTTGCTCGTCGCAATTGGGGCTATGACCGCCAATAGGTCCCTTTCATCTGACAGTATCCAACAGCTAGGTGTTTGGGGGTATATCTCAAGTTCTGCGGAAGGTGTTTCAGATACTTTCAGTGAAGCTTCTCGTAGAGGGGCAGAAAGTAACTCGGCAATTGGTATGCATCTCAACACTCCAGAAGTTATAAGTTATCAGTTTGGAAAGACATATCTATCTGTTCCTTTCATTTTTATACCTGCTGCAGCCCTTCCATTCGATAAGCCTAATGCAGCAGGTTATCATTATGTCAATCAATTAACTGGAAGAGTAGATACTGCATGGCCAATAGGGAGTGTTGCTGAGGCATATTGGAACTTTTCTTATTTTGGTGTCTTCTTGTCAGCGCTGATAGTTGGTTTTATATATAAGATCTCATATAATACCATGCTGTATAATAGTTTCTCGCCTCTATCATCATTGCTATTTTTGGCTGTCGTTTTTAGATTTTCACTAGGGTCTGATGCGCTGTACGGCTTTTTCCACTTTTTATCCTATTCTTTCGCTGTTTATTTGTCTTTTTATTATGTGCTTAGGTGTAAATTTAAAAGTCTCTAGTTGTAATTATTGCTTTCAACTATGAGTAAGATCAAGCGTGCTCATGGCCTTGCACATGATCCATAATCACGATGGCATCGCGCTTAGCGGTACAGTGTTTGACGATAATTTCGCTGCTAATCTCATCCTCCTGATCGCTGCACTATAGTCTGTGTTGTTCTGTAGGGGGACTTCAGTTGAGTGGCTCAGATTGTGGTTTTTTCTGAATGGAAATAGATAAACCGACTTCATTTTCGGCTGAAAATTTTCAATTTCTTTAAGGTGCGGTGGCAATGCAACCAACTTATCCTAACTTGTTAAAGACATGGTTTGTTTCCTTGTGCTTATAGAAGAAATGGTTCGCAGCGATGATTAGTGTATTTTTTTCAGGCTCTGGTAAAACTGGGGCGCCAAAACGCTTAGCGATGTTGTCATCAGAACTCTCAAAATATCATGAGGGAGTTAGCTACATAACGCATCGTGCCCATGAGGTGAACCAGTATGTAGAGCATCTAGGCGTCGATATGAAGTATCTATGGAGGCCTTCCTTGCTGGAAAGAGGGTTCTCAGGAAGCTCCTTTGTTAAGAAGCTCTTGTACATATTAATGGTTTTTTTATATCAGCCATATTTGTTTTTTTTTGTTCTAAAGCTTAATGGGAAAGTGGTTGTTCTCAGGTCCACTTTGAGCGGGCTTGTGTATTTTGCAGCGTATTTTATTCCGGGGAAAAAAGTCGTTTTAGATATTGACTTGGAGCTGCCGGCCAGCCCCTTGGTGAACTTGGCCAGAAAGGTGTCACTGAAGCGATCAAGTCTAATTGTTACCCAATATTCATCGGTGCTTGAGGAGAAGTTATCAAAAGAGCAAATCAAAGGGATACGTCGCAAGGTTGTCAATATCACGCCAGGGATCGAGACTTCTTCAAATGCTCCTAGTACAACCAGTTCGCAATCGTGTAACTATGCCCGCATTGGTTTTTTGCATGTTGGGAAGGTGCATCCTAGGAAAAACCAGTTATTTGCAGTTAGGGTAATGGCGGAAATTGCCAAACAAAATCCGGAATTGGATTTCTTGCTAAGTATGGTGGGTGGGGTTGATGATTCGAGTTATCATGAGAAACTAATTTGTGAGATAGAAAGCCTTGGCCTTGCAGGGAGAGTGGAGTTTTTGGGTTGGCGCGATGATATCAACGCGTTAATGAAAGCAAGCCATGCTTTAATCGTTACTTCACTTAATGAAGGCGTCCCTAATGCGGTGCAAGAGGCAATGGTGACCGGACTTCCTGTGATAGCATCATGTGCTGGAGGGGTTCCGGATATTATTGAGCATGAACGCACGGGATTGTTGATGCCAAACTTTGACGAAAGTGGGTGGGCATCTCGGCTGGTCTCCTTTTTGAGTGATGCGAGCCAGGTGATGGAAATTAAAATTGCTGCTCGTGAGTATGCAAAAGAACATTTCTCTCTTGAGGCTTATGGCGCGAAATATATGGAAGTGTTGAGGCGCATTTGATTAGTGGGTGGTGTTATGAAGGAGGTTGTTTTGAAGTCTTTCGTTGTCGCGGCAGGGATGTCATCTTCGCTTGTTAACTTTCGAGGCCCCTTAATTCAAAGGCTTCTCTCTGCGGGGTATTATGTCCACGCTATCGCCCCAGGTCTCAACGATGATCAGGCTACCCAAGCGCAACTTAAGGCCTGGGGCGTCATCACCCATGACGTGCCAATGCAGCGCACTGGCACCAACCCGCTGAGAGATCTGAGTACACTACGCTCTCTGTATCGTCTGTTTCGTGAGATTAAGCCTGATGCAGTAATGGGCTACACCATCAAGCCAGTGTTTTACGGCACCTTGGCGGCCTGGGTTGCGAGGGTGCCCAAACGCTATGTACTGATTACGGGATTAGGTTATGCCTTTAGCGACCAGGCACAGGGAAAACGTGCGATTGTACTGTACGTTGTTCGTCGCCTCTATCGATTGGCTATACATCGTGCTCATCATGTGATGTTTCAAAACCCCGATGATCAGGCGTTGTTCCGCTCACTCGGTATTTTGCCTAACCATGTCCCTTCCACTGTGGTGAACGGCTCCGGTGTTGATATGAAGCATTTTGAGAAAGCGCCGCTTCCTGATTCTCCTGTGAGCTTCTTGCTTACCGCAAGATTGATTGCGGATAAAGGCGTTAGACTATACGCCGAAGCAGCAAAGCAAATAAAATCTAAGCATCCAGATGTTACATTTTTTTTGGTAGGAGACTTGGATGATAATCCAGAGTCTATTAGGCGTGAAGAGCTTGATGCCTGGATAGAAAGTGGAAGCATTGAATATTTAGGCAGGTTAAATGATGTAAGACCTGCTTTAGCTAACTCCCACGTGTTTGTTCTGCCTACCTACTACCGTGAGGGGGTGCCGCGTACGATTCTCGAGGCGATGGCCATGGGCCGCCCGATCATCACCACCGACGCCCCCGGCTGCCGGGAGACGGTTGTAGAGGGTGATAACGGTTACCTGGTACCGGTCAAGTCGGTGGAGCCTCTGGCCGCTGCCATGCAGCGTTTTATCGATCAGCCAGAACTGGTGGCCAAGATGGGGCAGAGATCACGGGCCATCGCCGATGAGAAATACGACGTGCATAAAGTCAACGCGGTGATGCTGGAGGCTATGGGAGTAGTTGCACCGACTGTGCAATCGGCTCAATGCGCCACTGATGCCATTTTGCAGTGTCCGGCAATTGTTAATGGGCATAATGGCAATGGAAGATCTGGAGTGAAATCATGACGCTGGCCTTGGCACGTCGCACAGCCTATCTGGGCTACTATGTCCGCCGCATGAACTGGCCGCTGCTGCGCCGCTTCATGCATCACACCCATCAGGTCGAGGGCATGGGCACCTTGCGCCAGGCAGTGCTACTGGTTGGAGATTCTCTGCGCTACAACATCTCTCCTCTGGAATGGTACCAGTTTGGTTTTGCCGGCCTGGGCGGTGCCGAGAAGGCCGCCTGGGCGGGTACCGGCACCATGTACGAGTTCCAGCGGCGGGTAAACCCTCCTGGGGCACGCGGGTTGCTCAACGACAAGCGGCGCTTCTACCAGGCCTACCGGGAGTTCTTCCGCCACTCACTGTGGTCAATCGAGGAGCTGGAGTCGAGTCCGGTACTTGCCGAGCGCATCCTGGCCGAACATGAGCGTCTGGTGTTCAAGGATGCCACCGGCAACTGCGGGGCCAGCGTGCAGGTTCACGCCACCGTCGAGTTGAGTGCGTCGCACTTGGTGGGCTGGATGAAACAGCATGGCTTCGACATGGTGGAGAGCTTCGTGGAGCAGCATGCCGAGCTGCAGGCACTTTCGCCCTCCGGGGTCAACACGGTACGCATCTTCACGTTGCTGGATGAGAAGGGCAACTACCGGGTACTGGGCTGTCGGCTGCGCATTTCGGTCAACTCTCACGTGGACAACCTGGCCGCCGGTAACTTGGCGGCGTCCATCGATGAGGCGAGCGGCAGGATCAACGGCCCTGGGATCTACTCTGATACCACCCGACCGCCGGAGTCCGTTCATCCGGTCACTGGCACGCCCATCGAGGGCTTTGCGCTACCCTTCTGGGACGAGACCCTGGAGCTGGTTCGCCAGGCCAGCCTGAAACACCCCGAGAACCGCTCCATCGGCTGGGATGTGGTGATCACCCCGGAGGGGCCCGGCTTGATCGAGGGCAACCACGACTGGTGCAAGCTAGTGTGGCAGTTGCCGGTACGGCGAGGGCTCAAGGCGATGTTGGAGGCCGGATGATTGCCCGTATAATGCTGTATATCAAACACCGCCTGCCTTGGCTGTGGCGCTGGGTGGAGTGGCTCAACGCCCGTTTTTATGCGCTGCTACACAGCCGGCGCATGCAGCGCCAGATGCGGCGCGCCTTTGCGACCTTTACCCTGGAGGGCTTTACCTTCCGCCCCATGGGTCGTGACGACCTGCCCCAGCTGGCTGAGCTGCTGGCCCGACAGGAGGCGTCGCGCCTGCGCTATTTCCAGCCCCACGGTTTTGCTCTGCCGAGCCTTCGGGGCATGTGGGCCAATCCCGCCTTCCTGATGTTCGGCGTGTGGAATGTCAGTGGTGAACTTGTCGGCTACTTCTTCCTGCGCTGTTTCTGCAATCGTCGCTGCTTTGTAGGGCGGATGATCGATGCGCCTAGCGAAGGCCAGGGCATCGGCCGGGTGATGAACCAGATCATGTACCACACGGCCTGGTGGTCAGGTTTTCACTGCATGACCACCATTTCCAAGCACAACCAGGCGGTGATGCGCTCCCATCAGAACAACTCCCATGCGCGTACTGTGAGTGAGCTTGGCAACGACTATCTGCTGGTGGAGTTCGTGGATGTGCCTACGGGCCAGCGAACGGTCGAGCTGTGATCTACGAGCTTGCCAAGACTTTGGTGCTGCTGCCCTATCCTTGAAAAACCCTAGTGGCTATACACAGCTGCGCCACGCCGGGGCGCTGTCCTGCAGTACTCGCGCCATGCATTAAATCATCGGCATTTTCTATTACCGCCTGCGGGGCTGGGTCTAGCCAGCTCCCTTTCTCCTCAGGAGCTTTCTGTCATCGTGTCTACGCCACACTCTTCTCTGGATAATGCGGTTACCGCTGGCGCTGGCCGCGTGGCGCCGGGGCTCTCCCGCCGCCAACAGGCGCTCAAGCGCAGTTTCGACTGCCTGGGGGCGGCAGGGGGGCTGCTGCTCACATTCTGGTTGATCGGCCTGGCCTGGTTGCTGGCCTCTCTGGATACCCGCCAGAACGGTTTCTTTATTCAGGAGCGGGTAGGCCAGCACGGTCGTCGTTTCAGCGTGGTCAAGATTCGCACCATGCGCCCCTCAGCAGAGGTGACCACCACGGTAACTACCGGGCGGGATGCGCGTATCACGCCTATCGGCCGCTTTCTGCGCCGTACCAAGATCGATGAGCTGCCCCAGCTCTTCAACGTGCTACTGGGGCAGATGAGCTTTGTAGGCCCCCGGCCCGATGTGCCGGGCTTTGCCGACCGTCTGGAGGGTGAGGAGCGCGCCATGCTCAGCCTGAAGCCTGGCATTACCGGGCCGGCCACTCTGGCGTACCGCCACGAAGAAGAACTGCTGACCAAGCAGGCCGACCCGGAGCGCTACAACCGGGAGGTGATCTGGCCCGACAAGGTACGCCTTAACCTGGAGTACGTTCGGCGCTGGAGCCTGTTTGGGGATATTCGTTATATATGGCAGACGGTGGTGGGGTGATCAAGGGGCGAGGTTCGAGAGGCGACGTGTCGCAGTTGATAGTTTGGCAATTTACTTTAGTTGGGTGCTTTGATGCTTAATGGACCTTTCTCCCCCTGGCCCTCTTTCAACGAGGAAGAGGCCCTGGCCGTGCAGCGCGTGCTGCTTTCCAACAAGGTGAACTACTGGACCGGCCAGGAGGGGCGCGAGTTCGAGCGTGAGTTTGCCGCCTTTGCCGTTACCGACTTCGCCATTGCTGTGTCCAATGGCACCACGGCGCTGGACCTGGCCCTGAAAGGGCTGGGCATTGGTGAAGGCGAGGGCAGGGGGCGTGACGAGGTGATCGTCACCTCGCGTACCTTTATGGCCTCTGCGTCCAGCATCGTCACCGCTGGGGCGGTGCCGGTGTTTGCCGATGTCGACCGCGATTCGCAGAATATTACTGCCGAGACGGTGGCCAAGAAGATTACCGCCAACACCCGGGCGATTCTCGCCGTGCATCTGGCCGGTTGGCCCTGTGAGATGGGCGCGTTGATGGCACTCGCCGAGCAGCACGGCCTTTATGTGATTGAAGACTGTGCCCAGTCACATGGCGCTCGCTACCGTGGCTGTAGCGTGGGCAGCATCGGCCATGTCGGCTGCTGGTCGTTCTGTCAGGACAAGATCATGACCACCGGCGGCGAGGGGGGCATGGTCACCACCAGTGATGAAACCCTGTGGCGCAAGATGTGGGCCTACAAGGACCACGGCAAGAGCTGGGAAGCGGTCTATGAGCGCGAGCACCCGCCAGGCTTTCGCTGGCTGCACGAGAGCTTCGGCACCAACTGGCGGATGACCGAGATGCAGGCGGCCATCGGCCGCATTCAGCTCACCCGCATGCCGGAGTGGAAGGCCACGCGGCAAGCCTATGCTCAGCGGATCTGGCAGGCCGCCGATCGTTTCAGAGGGCTTAGGGTGCCGGCACTGCCTGCGCATATCGAGCATGCCGCCTACAAGTGCTATGTCTTCGTCGAGGCCGGTGCGCTCAAGCCGGGGTGGAACCGTGACCGCATCCAGGCAGAGATCGCGGCCCGTGGAGTGCCGTGCTTCTCTGGTTCTTGCTCGGAGGTCTATCTGGAAAAAGCCTTCGATGGCACCGGCTGGCGGCCTGAGCAGCCCTTGCCGGTAGCCCAGGAGCTTGGCGATACCAGCTTGATGTTTTTGTGTCACCCCACCCTGACCGAGGCCGAGATCGACAAGACCTGCGAGGTGCTGCGCGAGGTGATGGCCGAGTGCACGGAGCGGCGTGTCACCCGCTATCGCTTGCTCGGCAAGGTTGCGTCGCAGCCCGCGCCGTTGCTGCAGCCCCGGCAGTCCAAGCAGCCTGTTGTGGAAACGCTAGAGACCATCGACACCGACGATGAGTGAGGCGTCGACATGGTGACCTTCCCCGCAGATAACGCCATGGCGAGCCCTGCGCTGATAGGGCGCTTGGTAAGCCTCTTGAATAATGAGACCGGATCCTTTTACAACGGAGGGCAGAATGATGGCCCCGTCTTCAATAGAACTTGACCAAACGCTGAGAGAAAGCATCCAGCGGACGGCCTATGCCACCGGGCATTCTGCCGACTGGATCGTGAGTAACGCCATTGAGGAATATGTGGCGCGCGAGCAGCGTGCCATGGCTTTCCAGCAGGCAACGCTCATGGCCTGGGAGGAGTACCAGGCGAGCGGGCTGCACATCTCGGCCGATGAGATGGAGCAGTGGCTGGCCTGTTGGGGCACGGCAGATGCCCCTCCCAGTGTCAGGAGGAGGTCCGCGGTGCCACAGGTGATGCTGGCGCCGCCCGCCGTGGAATATCTGCAGCGTCTGCATGAAAGGCTGCTGGAGCAGCATCCGCCGCAGGTGGCGCAACAAGTCGCCGCTGTTATCGTCAAGAGCATACGCTGGCTGGGGGACGAGCCTCGCTATGGGCGACTGATGTCATGCCTTGGCGATGAGTACCGTGACTGGTGGATCGATTTCGCCGACAGCGGCTATATCGCTCGTTATCGCCTTGATGGTAACGCCGTGGTAGTGCTCTCCATTCGCCAGCAGAATGAGTGCCACCTGGCAGCTTCCTCTCTGAAACCGCCCTATGGTCACCGGGCGTCAAGCGGCCATAAGCTGAAACTGATGGAGTGGTAGCCAGCATTTACGATCTCCTCAAAGCACTCGCCGCCCAACTCTTGATGCCCCTGCCAATCGGTCTGGGGCTTTTTGCGTTGGCCCTGGGATTGGCGAGGGTTCACCCTTCGTCGGGCCGGCGCTCGATGCCGTGGGCGGTATACGAAGCGCTGGGGCTGTTGAGGGTAGAGCGGGAGCATTGAGGAAGATAGGGCCCGGCGGCGCCAAGGCAAGTGTGGGAGTGGTTTAAATCACGCAAGACAGCCAGCCCCGTGAGTCATCAACTCACGGGGCTTTCGCGTTTCTGGGCTTACCAGTTTAGCGGTTGATGGCGGTTGGCCAACTGGCCGTATTCGCTGCACAGCTGTGCGGTACTGATGCTTCCGGCCAAATTTAGCGCGCAGCGGGCAAGCGTGAGGCCTTCATGTACGCGCAATTCGTAGCGCCGGGCCAGGTAGTACTCTGCGGGTAGCATGGCGGGGACCATGCCGAGCTCATCGCTCATTTCATTGAGTAGCTGCCGTACCTTGTCGCGGTCGCGCTGCTGGTCGGCTAACTTCAACTGCTGAGTGAAGGTCCAGGGCGTGCGCTGCGGGCTGCTGGCGCTCTGCTCCCAGTACGGCATCACCTTGTCGTATTCGCCCAGCAGGTAGTAGGCCTGAGCCATGCGGTTGGAGACCGAGACGTTGCCCTCGAGGCTGGCCGGTAGCGGCCGCGATGCCATCGCCTCTACGCTGTTGCGCAGCAGATCCTCGTCGCTGAACACCAGCGCGTTCATGGCGTAAAGGTAATCGATGGCATCGAAGGAGGGCGGTGGCGGTGCGGCTCGCTGGCGGCGCTGTTGCGGCGGTAGTTCCCAGGCGTGCTCCAGAGCGGCTTCGAGGCGCGCCTGCGGCGGCAGGTAGATGCTCTCTCCCGAGCCGGTCAGCTGTGCGGTGCAGGCCCTGAAATCCACGGCGAGGTTGTTGTCGCCCTGCTGGCTGACGCATTGCGAAGGCGGGGTGGAGCGCCCGGCAATCGCCTGCTCGCTGTATTCGCCGAGCCGGCGGATCATCATCTTCACGCCGTCCTGGGAGTAGCCGGCCTTGGCCAGTACCTCCACGGCGAAGGCATCGGCCTGGAGTTCGTGTTCGGCATTCCAGTGCCGGTAGATAATGCCGTTGGTGGCTTCGTGGGCGGACTCGCCGATCAGTGCCGCGTAGCCGACGTTGTCGGAGCCGCCGGCGACCAAGGCGCCCAGGCGCAGGGTCGAGGCCACGGCTTCCTGCATCCATTGCTTGGTGGTGTCGTCGTGGATGGCGTGGCTCATCTCGTGGGCGATCAGTGCGGCCACTTCGTCCTCGGAGTCGGCCTGAGCCAGTACCCCGGCGGTGACGACGATGGTATAGGGCGAGACAGCGTAGCCCTCGTAGCCGCTGAAGGCGTCGACCACTACCTGGCAGTTGCAGGGTGTGCCGTGGGCGGTTTCCAGGCGCTGGCGTATGTCGTTGACGTAGTCGAGCACGTCCTGGTCCAGCACCAGGGTGCGCTCCATTTGATGGATGGTGTGACTGTCCCGGGTAGGGATGACCAGGTCGACGTTGTCGAAGCTGCGGTCGGGCTGGTGAATGCCGGCACAGCCGGCAAGCGCGGCGCTCAGGGCCAGCGCTGTGGCAAGGCGTTGTATCAGTCGCATGCTTCGCCGGCCCCCCTGACGCTGGCCGAACGTGCATCCGAGGCGATGGTGGCGGGGGCGGTGTCGCAGGCACCGGTCACCAGGCGTTCACCGGCTACGACCACGTCGGCGCGGGGGATATGATAGCGCGTGTCGCCGGCCTGGAATTCCAGCAGCTGGCTGTCGCCGTCGACAGGCGATGCCGTGGTTGGCAGGCTGAGGCTGGCAATCTCGCTGACGCGGTGCCACTCCTGGGTGTCGACGGCCTGTGCTTCGGTGAAGCGGGCCGCGGGGATATCGCTGATGCGCAAGTCGGCCATGGCGCTGGCCGAGCAGGCCAGGCCGCAGAGGGTGAGCAAGAGTCTTTTATTCATGGGTTCCCTGTGTGTTGGATTGACGTTTTTTTATGTTGATAGGCCACTTCGTTGCGAAGGACCACGGTGTATAACAGCGGCATGATCGCGGCCAGCGAGAGCCAGCCCTCGGGCACGATGCGCAGCCCGTGGTGGAACACCAGCTGTAGCAGCAGCACTACGGCAATAATGGCGCCCCACCACACTAGGGTGAGCCCCAGGCTGCCCTGGTTGCCTGCCCGTTGCCGTCGTTGGCCTTCCCACATGAAGGCCATCACCGCCAAGCCCCAAACGAAGATGCTCAGCCAGGTGAAGTCGTGGTAACGCAGGTAGTTGTCGCCGGCGCGCCAGAGATTCTCGAAGGCCATGGCGTGCAGGTAGACGCCCGGCAGTGATTCATAGACCGGTGTGGGGTGGAAATCGCCGGCACTGGGCATGGTGACGCCGACCATCACGGCGTAGGGTTCGTCCTCGGCTACACCAGGGGGCACCAGCGCCGCGGGGCCGTATTCGTGCAGCTGCTGGAGCCGGAGCGTACGGATGGGCAAACACGCCGGATTGGCGGGCGGGGGTGGTGCCACATTCACCACGCCCTGCATCACCGATGCGAAGACTCGGGCGGTACTCGACCAGGCACGAGATGGCCAGCTGTCGGGCACGCAGGTATCGCCGCTGCGCAGCCCCCAGCGCAACGAGATCGGCGGCTGTTGCAAGTCCAGCTCACGACACGCGCGGTTGCTGGCGTCGCATAGTGCCTGATACATCAGCGGAGCGGGGGTGGCAGTGGGGTGGGCGCCTGGGCTTAGCGGGGCCGCCAGCGGGTAGTAGTCGCCGAGGCCCGACCAGGCGATGGGGGTGAGCTGAGCGCCGCCTAGCGCGTCCTGGGTGGCCTGTGAGATAGGCATGTAGTCACCGCCGCCGGCCAGGTAAACCGGGGGCAGGTCGTCGAATTCGGCAAGTTTGGCCAGGCGCTCGCCGAGGCCGGCCAGGTCGCCGCTGCTGGTGCGCGGCTGCTCGAAGAAGATGTCGTAGAAGACGCCCGCCGGTGGCCGGTCGCCGGAGTCCACTAGCCAGGTCAGCAGGCGGCGATGGTCGTCATAGTCGAGGGGCCAGTCGTCGCTGTCGAAGAAGTCCTCGGCGTGCGCGCGGCGAATGTCATCATTGTCGATGGTCAGCACGGTAAGCGGCGGCGGCGAGACGCTGCTCAGGCGAACCTGGAGGTTGTGGTAGGCCGCGGAGAGCGCCTGATCCGACGTTGATGAGAGCCGGAACGGGTCGCCGGACAGCGCCCAAAAGCCGAGTAGAAAATACCCGACCATGCGAATGGCAGCATAGTCCCATAGCGTGCGCATCCAGCGCACCGCCGTTTCGATCAATGGCAGCATTCGAGCTTCCCTGCGTTATGGCGCCTCGGTGGCCTTGTCGCCCCTGGGCTTGTTCTTTATGTCGCGGTTATCAAATCAGCCTTTTTTCATGTAAGCAACGACTTACCCCACAGCCGCTGAGTTGAGATGAAAGTCTCTTATGGTAATGGGCGATGGGGGCCCGGCAGCGCTTCGCGCTGCATCGCGAATGAATTCGCTCCCACACTAGAAGGCGTGAGAACAGCATGCCTCGCGCGACGGCACGCGTTCACGGGTTATAGTGCGGCCTTCAGGAGGATCAGATGACTCACCGTTTTACTAATACACCTTGCTGCTATAAGTGCGCCTACTGATGGGATGGATTCTTGTGACGGTGCTAGCCGCGGCACCGGTATTGGTGCCGTTTGGCTACTGGTTGGCCTTGGCGGTGCTGCTTGCCTGGGGGCTGGCGGTACGCTGGAGGGGGCAACCGCCGTATAGCGTGCCGCCTACTGCTGAACAGGCAGGTGCGGCCCAGCCCCATGGCGCCTGGCTGGGCGCTGCGCTGCTGTGCTTCGCCCTGGGTGAGGCACTGGCGGGCTATTGGCATACGGACTGGCTGGCGGCGTGGCCGACCCTGGCTGCCGGCGCACTGGCGGCACTGTCTTGGGCGCTAGGGCGGCGTTTGGTGATTCCGCTCGGCTGTGTGTGGGCGGGGTTTGCCCTGGGCGGTATGGGCGCCGGCGGCTGGGCGCTGTGGCAGGCGCTGGTGGACGGCGCCTGGCGCGCCAACGGCCATGCGCCGCTGCATGCGATTTTCTTCGGTAACGTTGCGCTGCTCAGCGGGCTGCTGTGCCTGGCAGGGCTGGGATGGGTGTGGAGCCGGCGCGGCGAGGGCGAACGCCTGGTGGGCTGGTGGCTATTGATGCTGGCCGGCGCCGCTGGGGGCTTGCTGGCCTCGGTGCTGTCGGGCACCCGCGGGGGGTGGATTGCGCTGCCGCTGGCGCTGCTGGTGTTCTACCGTGGTTACCTGCGCGGCTGGGCGCCCCGCTGGCGCTGGGCCTGCGCAGCCATCGTGCTGTCTCTGCTGCTGGCGGTGTATGCCACGCCGCAAACCGGCGTGCAGAACCGCGTGAGCGAGGCGCGAGAAGAGGTGCACGACTACCTGGCGGGCAATGCCCGCGGCTCGGTGGGCACGCGGCTCGAGATGTACCGCGGTGCCGGCCTGCTGATTCTTGACCAGCCCTATTTGGGGCTCGGCCACCAGGGCTACCAGCCGCGTATGCAGGCGCTGGTCGAGGCCGAGCGGCTGCCCGCCGGCCTCGATCGCTACTGGCACGCGCATAACGAACTGCTCGATGCCTGGGTGCGCCGCGGCCTGCTGGGCCTGGTGGCGGTGCTGGCGCTTTATCTGGTGCCGCTCTGGCACTTCTCGCGGCAGTTGAGCACCGGCGACCCGGCACGGCGAGCTACCGCCGTGGCCGGGATGCTGATCCCGGTTGCCTTTATCGACTTCGGTCTGAGCTACGCCTTCTTCGCCTACCCAGTGGGTATCGCCGTATATGCCGTATGGCTTGCGCTGTTCTGGCGCGCCTCGGGGAAACACACAGCTTTGTAAGCTATTTCTTACAAGTGTAAGCTTTTTCCTAGCACCAAATGACGACATTGCTGATGTTTATGTACGATGAAGTTCATCATCCGTTGTGGGATAATTCTTAAGTGTTCTGTGAACTGCCCACCTCATGGATGAGACCGTCCTGCGATGCTGATGTCCCTGCTCAAGCCACTGTTTCGTTTGCCGCGAAAGCGCAAGCGCGCTATTCAGCTGCTTGCCGATGTGATGCTGATTGCGGTGAGCTTCCTGCTGGCGATGATGCTGCGCCTGGATAGCTGGGCACCGATCGCTGAGCCGCGCACCTGGCTGGTGCTGCTGTTCATGGTGCCGGCGAGCCTGGTGATCTTTATCCGCCTGGGCTTCTATCGCGCCATCATCCGCTATATGAATCAGAAGGCGATCCGCGCGATCTGTGCAGGAGTGGCGGCCTCGGCGCTGTCGCTTGCCGTGACCAGCTATCTGCTCAATCTGCCGGTGCCGCGCTCGGTACCGTTCATCTACGCCATGCTGGCACTGATCACCATCGGCGGGGTGCGCTTCGGGCTGCGTGCGCTCTACCTGAACAGCCAGCTGCGCCACAAGACCCGTGTGCTGGTCTACGGCGCCGGTGCGGCGGGGCGCCAGCTGGTGGCGTCGCTGCGCCAGGGGCAGGAGTACTGGCCGGTGGCATTCGTCGACGACGCCCGCGGCCTGCGCAGCATCTATATCGAGGGCATCAAGGTCTATAACCCGGATGTAATCGAGCGACTGGTCGAGGAGTACGGCGTGCAGAAGGTGCTGCTGGCGATGCCCAGCACGTCCCGTGCGCGGCGCCGCGATCTACTCAAGAGGCTCGAGCCTCTGAGTGTGCCGGTGCAGACCATTCCGGGCATTGCCGATGTGGTGTCGGGCAAGGCCAAGATCAACGAAATTCGCGACGTCTCGGTGGAAGACTTGCTGGGCCGCGACCCGGTGCCGCCCGCCGAGGCGCTGCTGGATGCCAATATCAAGGGCAAGGTGGTGATGGTGACCGGCGCCGGCGGCTCGATTGGCAGCGAGCTGTGCCGCCAGATCATTATGCGCCAGCCCGAGACGCTGCTGCTGTTCGATGTTGCCGAGTACTCGCTTTATAGCATCGAGCAGGAGCTCCTCCAGCTAACCCAGCGCTACGCGTCGGCCGTCAAGGTCAAGGCGCTGCTTGGCTCGGTGCAGCATCGCCAGCGCAACGAAGCGATCCTAACGGCCTTCGGAGTGCAGACGATTTATCATGCCGCCGCCTATAAGCACGTGCCGATGGTCGAGCACAACGTGGTAGAGGGGCTGCGTAACAACGTCTTCGGCACCCTGGAGATGGCGCGAGCAGCGGCCAGCTGTGGAGTGGAGTCGTTCGTGCTGGTTTCCACCGACAAGGCCGTGCGCCCCACCAATGTTATGGGAGCCAGCAAGCGCCTGGCCGAGCTGGTCTGCCAGGCCATGGCCAGCCGTGGTAGCAGTACCTGCTTCAGCATGGTGCGCTTTGGTAATGTGCTGGGGTCCTCGGGCTCGGTGGTGCCGCTGTTCCGCCGCCAGATCGAGCAGGGCGGTCCGGTGACCGTTACCCACCCTGAGATCACCCGCTATTTCATGACCATCCCCGAGGCCGCGCAGCTGGTGATTCAGGCCGGCGCCATGGCCAAGGGCGGTGATGTGTTCGTGCTCGACATGGGTGAGCCGGTGAAGATCGCCGAACTGGCCGGACACATGGTGCGCCTGAGTGGGCTGGATCCGGTAGTGCCGCCGATCACGACGGCGCCGGGCAGTGCCAAGGGCACGGCCAACGACGCCCCGGAAGGCGATATCGAGATCGTGTTTACCGGCCTACGCCCCGGCGAAAAGCTCTATGAAGAGCTGCTAATCGGCGAGGAGGTAGCAGAGACACGCCATCCGCGGATCATGACCGCCAACGAGACCTACTGGGAGTGGCCCCAGCTGGACATGTTGCTGGGCGAGCTGTTCGCGGCCTGTAACCAGCAGCGCCATGACGAGATCCGCCGGCTGCTGCTGGAGGCCCCCGCGGCCTACGACCCCCAGGGGGAGATCGCCGATCTGGTATGGGACGAGCGCTGCCGCCAGCTGTCCGACGGCGCCGGCGAGCCTGAACACAACACGCCGCTGGAAACCGCCTCGGTGGCCTATATCAACCGCTAGCCTCACGCTTGGCGCTGGGCGCTTGCACCTGTAACCCTGGGTAAATAGCTGTTTATCAAGCGCCTTATCGTGACTTTGCATAACCGTGCATGAGGGAACATCGTATGTCCGAGTCCCTCAACGGTACTGTGCATCGATGCAGAACGATAACGCCAACACGACTTCCCGCCCTGATGCCCACGCCCGCTCGCCTCGTTACTACCGCCGTGAACTGCTGCGCCAGAATCGCTTCCTGGGCCTGCCCAACCTGGCCTGGGCGCTGTCGATCACCGCGGCGGTGGGGCTGGCACTATTCTTGTCCGGCGGTGGTTCGCTGGACCCAGATGCCTGGCGCTGGCTGGTCGCGGCGCTGCCGCTGAGCTGGGCGCTGGTAGAGCTGCTTTTTTTGCCGCGGCGGCTGCTCATCCACCGCCTGGCGCGCCAGGAGAGTCGTGATGAGGTGGTGCGAGTGGCGCTGCGTCATGGCCTCAACCTCGAACAGGTCGAGGTGCGCGACGATTAGCGGCTCAGCTCAGCGGTGCCATCGCCTCCAGCATCTGCTGTAGAAACCCCAGGCTGTCGCTGAACAGCCGCTGCAGGAAGCGGGCGAAGTCGGTCATCAGTACCATCAGCAGGAAGATACCCACGGTCAGCGAGGTGGGGAAGCCGATATTGAACACCGTGAGCTGCGGCGCCGAACGGTTGAGGATGCCCAGCGA
This sequence comes from Halomonas sp. 1513, assembly GCA_001971685.1. Classification (NCBI taxonomy): domain Bacteria; kingdom Pseudomonadati; phylum Pseudomonadota; class Gammaproteobacteria; order Oceanospirillales; family Halomonadaceae; genus Halomonas; species Halomonas sp. 1513. Next base: position 2,234,999 of record CP019326.1, on the reverse strand, counting down.
GAGGTTGATGATCAGCAGCGAGCCGACCAGCGGCAGCGCCAGCAACATGCCCGACACGAAGATGGTGCCGCCGAAGCGCACCAGCATCTCGAAGGCGCCGGCGTTGAAGCTGCCGATGCCGATCGGCAGGGTGACGAAGGTCGAGGCAAGGATCTCGATCACGATCAGGTGGCCGTTGAAGGCCAGAAACATCAGCAGGGTGATCATGTAGAACACCCGTGACAGGATCATGGTATTGGTGCCGCTACCGGCATCGAAGAAGGTCGCGAAGGCCAGGCCCATCTGCAGGCCGATGAACTCGCCCGCCGCTTGCACCACCGCAAACATCACCTGCATGGTCAGCCCGATGGCGATGCCGATCAGCATCTGCTCGATCATGATGCCGAGGCTCGCCCAGGAGACGATGGGCGCGTCCGGCATGTCCGGTAGGGTGGGGCCGATCACCACGGTGAGCAGTACCGCCAGGCCGATCTTGGCCTGGTTGGGGACCGCCGAGTGGCCGAGTAGCGGAGAGGCCATCAGGAAGGCGGTAATGCGCACGAAGGGCCACAGGAACAGCATCAGCCAGCCCTGCAGCTGGGCGAAAGTGACCTCGACCATGGGCGGGGGCCGTCAGCTCAGCATCAGCGGGATGTTGGTGAACAGCTCGCGGGTGAAGTCGCTGATCAGCTTGAGCAGCCAGGGCCCGGCGAATACCAGTACCGTGAACACGCCGAGGATCTTGGGGATGAACGACAGGGTCATCTCGTTGATCTGGGTGGCGGCCTGGAACAGGCTGACGGTCAGGCCGGTGAGCAGGGCGGTGATCAGCAGCGGGCCGGCCAGGAACAGCGTGACCCGCATGCCCTGATAGGCCATGCCCATGACGACTTCGGGTGTCATTGCGTACTCCTCGCGGCGGTCATATGTAGAAGCTCTCGGCCAGCGAGCCGATAATCAGCTGCCAGCCGTCCACCAGCACGAACAGCATCAGCTTGAAGGGCAGCGAGATGGTCGCCGGTGGCACCATCATCATGCCCAGTGACATCAGGGTGCTGGCGACCACCAGGTCGATGATCAGAAATGGAATGAAGATGGTGAAGCCGATCTGGAAGGCGGTCTTCAGCTCGCTGGTGACGAAGGCCGGCATCAAGACCCGCATCGGCAGGTCTTCGGGGCCCTGCATCTCGCCGACATCGGCCAGGCGCACGAACATTGCCAGGTCCGGCTCGCGGGTCTGGGCGAGCATGAACTCGCGGAACGGCTGGCTGGCCACCAGCAGGAACTCGTCGAAGTTGATGTCGTCGGCGGAGAGCGGCAGCCAGGCATCTTCATAGACCTGGGCGAACACCGGCGACATCACGAAGAAGGTCAGAAACAGCGCCAGGCCGAGCAGCACCTGGTTGGGCGGCGCCGACTGGGTACCCATGGCGGTGCGCAGCAGGCTGAGCACGATGATGATGCGGGTGAAGCCGGTCATCATCAGCAGCAGCGCCGGCAGGAACGCCATCGAGCTGAGCAGCAGCAGGGTCTGCAGCTGCACCGACCACTGCTGGCCGCCGTCCTCGGTGGGCTGGCTGACGATACCGGGGATGGCGGCCTGCGCCCAGGCGGCGCTGGGCAGCCACCACAGCAGCGCAGTGGTCAGCAGGAGTAGTGCAAGGCGTTGCAGCGAGATCACGGCCGACTACCCTTGCCACGGCCCAGGCCGGCATTGTGCTTGAGCGCGCTGGCAAAGCGCGCGGCGAAGCTGCTGCCTTCGGGGGCCTCCGCGACAGGCGGCGTGGCGTCCACCGGCGCGGCGCATTCATGCAGTTTGGTGACCTGGCCACCGCCCACGCCGAGCACCAGCCAGGTGCCTTCGACGTCGACGATCACTACCCGCTCGCGGTTGCCGACCCCGGTGCTGCCGACCACCTTGAGGTGCTGGCCGTGGATGCGGCCCTGGGGGTGAAGGCGCTTGACCAGGTAGCTGCACAGGAAGATCACCGCGACCACCAGTGCCAGGGCGGCCGCGGTCTTGCCCAGCGCGGCCATGCCGAGCAGGGCGTCGCTGCTGCCTACGCTACCTTCGAGCGCCGCCAGGCCGCTGGTATCGACCTGGACGCTGGGCTCGGGTGTCGAAGCACGCTCGCTCATCGGTTGAGTTTCTGCACACGCTCGGAGGGAGTGATGATCTCGGTGACGCGGATGCCGTATTTGTCATCCACCACTACCACTTCGCCCTGGGCGATCAGGTAGCCGTTGATCAGGATGTCCATCGGCTCGCCGGCCAGGCCTTCGAGCTCGATCACCGAGCCCTGAGCCAGCTCGAGTAGCTGCTTGATGGTGATCCGGGTGCGGCCGAGCTCGACGGTGAGCTTGACCGGGATGTCCATGACCATCTCCAGGTCGCGGGCGGCACCGCTGCCCTGACCCTTGTCGAGGGGCTTGAAGACTTGGGCGCCGGCGGCTTCCGGTTGGCTGGCCGGACTGGCGGCGTCTGCCTCGCTCTCGGCCTGTTCGGCGAGCGCCTCGGCCCAGGGGTCATCCTCGGCGGGCGCTGTATCGCCCTGTTCGGCCATGGCGCTTGCCCAGTCGTCGTCGGTGGCGCTCTGATCGGGCTTGTTGGGATCAGGCTTGTTGGGATCAGTCATTATCGAATTCCTTGGCTTGCGGCGTTGACCCTTTGACGAAAGTTTCCTTGGCCGACTTGGGTGGCGAGGCGTGCTCGATCAGGCTGTTGACGCGCAGCGCTCGCTGGCCGTGCTGGCTACCGTATTCGCAGCGCATCACCGGTACGCCGTCGACGCTGGCGGTGACGATCTCCGGCAGCTCGATGGGCAGCACGTCGCCGACCTCGAGTGACATCACCCGGCCAATGCTGCTGGGGATCTCGACGAAGTCGGCAATCAGTTCGACGTGGGAGCGTTTGATCTCGCCGGCCATGCGCTGGCCCCATTGGCGCTCCTCTTCGGGATGGCTGTCGGTGAGCGGGCCGCTGAGCTGTTCGCGCAGCGGTTCGATCATCGAGTAGGGCATGCAGATCTGGAAATCGCTGGTCAGGTTGCCGACTTCCAGGTGGAAGGTGCTGTTGACCACGATCTCGTTGGGCGAGTTGGTGATGTTGGCGAACTTGACCTGCATCTCTGAGCGCAGGAAGTCCACTTCCAGCGGGTATACCGAACGCCAGGCTTCCTGATAGGCGTCGAGGGCGAGCTTGAGCAGCCGGCGGATGATGCGCTGCTCGGTGTGGGTGAATTCGCGACCCTCGGACTTGGTGAGAAAGCGCCCGTCGCCGCCGAACAGGTTGTCGACCACCATGAACACTAGGCTGGGCGGAAATACCACCAGCGCCGAGCCGCGCAGCGGCTTGAGTGCTACCAGGTTGAGATTGGTCGGCACCGGCACGTTGCGCGAGAAATCGCTGTAGCTCTGGTAGCGCACGGTGTCGACGGTGATGTCGGCACTGCGCCGCAGCAGGTTGAACAGGCTCATGCGGAAGTGCCGCGCGAACCGCTCGTTGATGATGTCCAGGGCGTGCAGGCGCTCGCGAATGACCCGGTGCTGGGTGGCCGGATCATAGGGGCGAATGCGCGGGTCGCCGCCCTTGGTATCGCTGGGGGCGGCCTCTTCTTCGCCGCTGACGCCCTTGAGCAGGGCGTCGATCTCTTCCTGAGAGAGCAGGTCGTCTTGGGACATGGCGCTAGTGCACTTCTCGGTGAAGACTCAAGGGTTCAGCGTCGTGGTCACTGGACGATGAATTCGGTGTACAGCACGTCGTTGACCATCAGCGACGGCTGCGGGTCGGTCAGCGGCTGATCGAACAGCGCCAGGATCTCGCTCGACAGCTGCTGCTTGCCCTCGGGGCTGGTCAGCTCCTCGGCTTCCTGGCTGGAGAGCAGCATCAGCAGTCGGCTACGCACCTGGGGCATGTGCTCCTCGATCAGCTCGCGGGTGGTCTCGTTGCCGACCCGCAGCGAGAGCCCCACGTAGAGTAGCCGGTGATCATAGCGGCGGCTCTGCAGGTTGACCGTGAACGGATTGATGTCGACGAAGATCGGCGCCGGGGCGCGGGCCTCCTCCACGGCGGTCTGCGCGCTCGCCGTCGCGTCGCCGTCGCGGCTGTCCATCATGAAGTACATGGCGGCCGAGCTGCCCATCGAGAACAGGATGATCAGCAGGCCGATGATCCACCAGGGTTTGCGGCTTCCCGCGCTTTGATTCTTTGCCATTATCTTTGCCACCATCAGATGGGCGACCCCGAGGGGTGCATTCCAGAAAGCAGTATGGCGATAGCCGTGCCATCGCCATGGTTCGAAAAGGCCGGCCTAAACCGCGTATCTTGGCGCTTTACCAGATTCGCCAGGCCTTGACCTGCTATATCATTATCGGCCCCGGGGGCGGGAGATTGAGGGCGGCGGCCAAATGTAGCCGCCACCCGCTGCGCTCAGGCGTACAGGTCGACGCGGCCGTCGAGGTCGAGCGGGCGGGCCTGCTGCTCGCTTTCTGTCTCGCCGCTTTCAGCGCCATTCGGCTGGCCGCCTGCCGGGTTGCCGTTGCCACCGTTGGCGAACTGCATCTCGCCCTGCTGGCGGCTGCCATGCTCACCGACCGTGGCCTCGCTCAACGAGATACCCTGTTGCTCGAGGGCCTCGCGCAGCTGTGGGATGGCCTGCTCGATGGCGGCCCGCACCTGGGCGTGGGCCGAGAGGAACTGCGCCTGGGCGCCGCTCTCGCCGAGCTTGAGGCTCACCGAGAGCGGCCCCAGCTCGGCGGGGTTGAGGCGCAGCTCGACACGCTGGTCGCCGCGCTGGGAGAGGTTGACCAACTGCTGGCCGAGCTGCTGCTGCCACTGCTGGCTGGCCACAGGAGCGCTCAGCGCGGCGCTGGCCGGCGGCTGAGCGAGCGGCTGCGGGGTGGCGGTGGTGCCCTGGGCACTGGCGGCGGCAGCGGCCGGCATGCCGTGAGACTCGCCGCTGGCGGCGCTGGGTGCCTCGCTGCGCCCGCTGAGGGCGGCGAACAGCGGCGCTTCGCTGGCGGGTTGCGGCTGGCCGGCGCCTGGCTGTGCCGTGGTCGTGGTGGCGAGAGTGTTGGCGCCGGGGGCGACCTGCGCGGCGCTGCGCAGTGCCTGCTGAGTGATCTCGGCGAGCGCCTCGCGCCCGGCGGGTTTGGCCTCCCGCGCCGCGGCGGGATCCAGCAGCAGAGGCTCATTGGCGGGGCGCAGCGGGCGCGCGTCGCCGTCAGCCTGGCCGAACGCACGCGGCGTCAGGGCGGCCAGCTCGGCGCCAGGCTGCGGCCTGGCCGGGCCTTGACCCGGTTCGGCCAGCGGCCGACCGGCGGCGTCGATGAGTGCCATGCGCTGGCGCACCTCGGCCAGCAGTGCCGACTCCTCGGCGGCATCAAGGCTGACACCGCCTGCCTGCTGAGCCGACTGCTGACCCTCCAGGAGCGCCTCCAGGGCGGCCAGCGGCGCCTTGCCCAGCGCCTCGCTGCCGCCCTCGTCGAGGACGCCCTCGATGAGGGCCAGGGCCTGGTGCTGGCCAGTCGCGCTGAGCCCCTCATCGCCGAGGTCGTCGGCGATGCGCTCGGCCAGCGCCGCCAGCTCGGCGGGCAGTTCGCTGTCGGCGTTGGCCGCGGGCTTGGCAGCACGGGTGCCCAGCAGCTCGGCGAGCCCGGCACCGTGAGCGGCCAGGCTGAGCTGCTCGGCGAACGCGCCGTCGGCGGGCGGTTTGCCGCCGGCCTGGGGCTGGGCGGCCTTGCCGGCGCTGGCGTTCAGAAGCGCGGTGATGTCCATGGTGCCTCCTCGTTCGGGCCTGCCGGCATGGCCGGCGTAAAGGCCGCGCGCTGGCGCGGCCTCGGGTATCGTGTCAGTGACTGTCGTCGTGTTCGCGCTGGCGGCGCTGCATGGCGTTGGCGCTGAGCTCGTCGTTGACGCGCTGCTCGTGGCGCTGGGCCTGCTGGCGGATCTGCGCGGCGCGGCGGCTGGCCAGGGTGTCGTAGGAGGAGAGCTTACGCTGCTCCTGCTGCCACTGCTGCTGGCTGGAGGCGACGCGCTGCTCCTGCTCGCCGAGTGCCTGCCTGGCGCGCACGATGGCGGCATCCAGCGAGGCCAGGAACTGCTGGTAGTTGTGCATGGTGGCCGGGTCGATGCCGGCGTGCATGGCATCCTGCAGGCGCTGGGCGTACTCCAGACGGTAGCGACCCAGGGCGTCGAGCTGAGCCACGGTGTGCTGCTGGGTGCGGCGCTCGTTGGCCAGCGTCATGCCGGCGCTGTCGCGGGCTTCGCGAGCCAGGTCGAGCAGGGTGTCGAGCGGTTGCTGCTGCGTCATATACCCCCTCCAATGAGTGCGGTCATCGACTGACGTGACTGGTCGGCGGTGGCCTGTTCATCGATCCGCTGCTGCAGGAACTGCTCCAGGTGCGGGTAGATCTGTACCGCCTGGTCGAGCTGCGGGTCGTGGCCGGCGCTGTAGGCGCCGACGCTGATCAGGTCACGGTTGCGCTGGAAGCGCGAGAACAGCTGCTTGAATTGCTGCGCCTGGCGCTGCTGGTCGTGGTCGACGATGGCGGTCATGGCGCGGCTGATCGAGGCCTCGATATCGATGGCCGGGTAGTGACCGGATTCGGCCAGGGTGCGCGACAGCACGATATGGCCGTCGAGGATCGCCCGCGCCGAGTCGGCGATGGGATCCTGCTGGTCATCGCCTTCGGTGAGCACGGTGTAGAAGGCGGTGATCGAGCCGCCGCCGCGCTGGGCGTTACCGGCGCGCTCGACGAGCCCCGGCAGCTTGGCGAACACCGACGGCGGATAGCCCTTGGTGGCCGGCGGCTCGCCGATGGCCAGGGCGATCTCGCGCTGGGCCATGGCGTAGCGGGTCAGCGAGTCCATGATCAGCAGCACGTTGCGGCCGGCATCGCGGAAGCCCTCGGCCAGGCGCGTGGCGTAGGAGGCGCCCTGCAGCCGCTGCAGCGGCGAGGTGTCGGCGGGGGCGGCGACCACTACGGCGCGACGGCGGCCCTCTTCGCCAAGGATATTGTCGATGAAGTCCTGGACTTCGCGGCCGCGCTCACCGATCAGGCCGACCACGATCACGTCGGCCTGGGTGTAGCGCGCCATCATGCCCAGCAGCACCGACTTGCCGACGCCGGAGCCGGCGAACAGGCCCATGCGCTGGCCGCGGCCGACGCTGAGCAGGGCATTGATGGCGCGGATGCCGACGTCGATTTGTGCCTCGATGGGCGCCCGTGACAGCGGATTGAGCGGCGGCGTGGCCAGCGGCGCGAAGGGCGCCTCGTCGAGCGGGCCCTGGCCGTCAAGCGGGCGGCCGTTGCCGTCGACCACCCGGCCCAGCAACGAGTCACCGATTGGGAAGCGTCGCGCGCTGCCGCCGTCGCTGTCGGTGAGCGGCAGCACCCGCGCGCCGGGGGAGAGTCCGCTGATCTCGGCCAGCGGCATCAGGAACAGCTTGTCGCCGGCGAAGCCGACCACTTCGGCCTCGGCATACTGGGCATCGCCCTGGCCGCTAAGTTCGATACGGCAGCCGCTGCCAAGCGCGACCTTGAGCCCCACCGCTTCGAGGACCATGCCGGTGGCACGCACGATGCGTCCGCTGCTGCGGTAGTGGGGCACCGCCGAGATACGCGAGTTGACTCGCGACAGGGTCTGCTGCCAGCGGGCCTGGTGGCGGTTGTCGGCGGCGACGTCAGCCATGTGCGGGGTCCTCGTCGCTGGACGCGTCATCCGCGTTGCGGTCACCGTTGGCGCTGGCGTCGCCGGGTTTGCGCTGGCGTACCATGGCGGTGATGGAGGCCCAGCGCCGCTCCCAGGTGGCATCTAGCTCGCCGCTGGGGCTGGTCACCCGGCAGCCGCCGCGGCTGATGGTGTCGTCGGGCTGCAGCTGCCAGTTGGCGGCGTCGAATTCGCTGCCGAGGTGGGCCTTGACCAGGCTGAGGTCGGCGGGGTGCAGCCACAGTCGCGGGCGCCCGCTGAGGGTCGGGTCGGCGTGGAGCAGCTCGCGGACGATGTCGAGAATCTGCTCGGGGTGGGCATCGAGGGCCTCGCCGGCCAGCTGGCGGCCGGTGGTCAGCGCCAGCTCGACGAGGTCGTCGGCGATGTCCTGGTCGAGGCGGTTCAGCGCTTCGCTGAAATGTTCGGCCAGCGGCACCAGCGGTGCCAGGGTCTGCTGGGTCTGGCGCTGCAGCTCCTTCTCGCCGGCCTCGCGGCCTTCGGCGAGGCCCTGGTCGTAGCCGGCCTGATAGCCCTCGGCCTGACCGGCCGCGTAGCCTTCCTGGCGCGCCTCCTCGCGGACCTTCTCGCGCAGCGCCTCGATCTCGGCGTTGCGCTGGAAGGCCTGGCGGCGGATGGCATCACGACGCTGGCGTTCGCGCTCCTGCTGGGCGCGCTGGGGCTGGCCCAGCTCGTCCATCTGCCAGCGCCGCCAGGCATCGTCGTCGCGCCAGGGATCAGACATAGGTGTCGTCTCCACCGCTCAGCACGATCTCGCCGGCATCGGCCAGGCGGCGCACCACCTGCAGGATGTTTTTCTGCTCGGTCTCGACCTGGGAGACACGGATCGGCCCGCGGGCCTCCATGTCCTCCTGCATCAGCTGCGCGGCGCGCTGCGACATGTTGCGCATGAACTTTTCCATCAGCGCGTCCGGGGCGCCCTTGAGGGCGATGACCAGCGAGTTGGTGTCGATCTCCTTGAGCACCATCTGGATGGCACGATTGTCGAGGTCGAGCAGGTTCTCGAACAGGAACATCTCGTCGATGATCTTCTGTGCCAGGTCTTCGCTGTGGGCGCGCACGGTCTCGATGACCACCTCTTCCTGGCTGGAATTCATCAGGTTGAGGATCTCGGCGGCGGTTCTCACGCCGCCCATCTTGCTGCGCTTGAGGTTCTGGCCGTCGAGCATGCCGCCGAGCACTTCGGTGAGCTCCTGCAGCGCCGCCGGCTGCACGCCGCTGAAGGTGGCGATGCGCAGCACCACGTCGTTGCGCAGCTTGTCGTCGAAGTGCTCAAGGATATCGGCGGCCTGGTGGCGTTCCAGGTGCACCAGGATAGTGGCGATGATCTGCGGGTGCTCGTCGCGGATCATCTCGGCGACCAGCGAGCCTTCCATCAGGTTGAGCGAGTCGATGCCGGAGCTGGTGCTGGTGGTCTCGAGAATGTCCTCGATCAGGCTCGAGGCGCGCTCGTTGCCCAGCGCCTTGGTCAGCACCGAGCGGATGTGATCGCTGGAGTGCAGGTTGATGGCGCTGAACTGCTCGGACTCGTCGTTGAAGTCGTTGAGCACCTGGCGCATCTCCTCATGGGAGACCTGGTCGAGGGTCGCCATCTCCTGGCTGATCTCCTGCACCTCGCGCGGCGCCAGGTACTTGAACACCTCGGCGGCGCTGTCCTCGTCGAGGGCCAGCAGCAGGATGGCGCCGCGGCGGGCACCGCTCATGGGGATCGGGGCGGTCTTGCTCATCAGCTGTTGCCCTCGTCGTTATGGATCCAGCTACGCACGATCATGGCGATCAGTCGCGGATCTTCCTGGGCTATTTCGCGGACGTCCTTGAGCTGCTGCTCGTAGGCCGAGGCCTTGCGCTTCTTGCGCGGCATTTCATACGGCGTGTCGTCCTCGACCCGCTCGGCGCCCTCGCTGTCATCCTCGTCGTTGCCGACGCTGGCGCGGAAGCCGGTTTCGGGCATGGCCACCGCTGTCAGCGGCTGCTCGGTGTAGCGCTTGATCAGCGGGCGCAGCAGCAGCAGGTAGAGCAGCAGGGCGATGAAGGCGATCAGCAGGTAGCGACCGACGCTGATGGCCATGGCCTGCAGTTCCGGTGATTCCCACCAGGCGCGCTGGTCGAGCTCTTCCTGGTCGAGAGTGAAGGGGCTGTTGACCACTTCGACGGCGTCGCCACGGGCCTCGGAGAAGCCCATGGCCTGGCGCACCAGGCGGTTGAGCTGGGCGACGTCGGCGTCGCTCAGTGCCACGCGCTGGACCTCGCCGTCTTCATCGGTCTCTTCACGGTAGTTGACCACCACCGCCACCGAGAGGCGCTCGATCTGGCCGCGACGGTGCTGGATGTGCGCGACGTTGCGGTCGACCTCGTAGTTGATGACGTTGCTGTGCTGCAGGTCGCTGGGCGCGCCGCCTTCGGCCAGCTCGTCCGGCTCGATGGGGTTGCCGTCCTCGTCGACGGGCTGGTTGATCGGCGATGGGGCGACGCCCGGCGGCGTGTTGGTCAGCGCGCCGGGAATGCCCAGCGCCAGCTCTTCGCCGCCGCGGTAGGAGGTGTTCAGCTGCGAGCTGCGCACCGCGGCTTCATTGGGCGCCTGGTTGGGGCCGAAGCGCTCGGAGGTCTCCTCGCGAGTGGAGAAATCGATCTGCGCCGCGACCTGGGCACGCACGTTCTGGCTGCCGAGTATCGGTGACAGGATATTCTCGATGCGGCGCTGGTAGGAGCGCTCGACTTCGTCGATGTAGGCCAGCTGGGTGCCGTCGAGGTCGCGGCTGCTGCTGCCGCGCTGGGAGAGCAGGCGCCCGGCCTGGTCGACCACGGTCACGTCGTCGGCGGAGAGCTCGGGCACACTGCTCGAGACCATGTGCACGATGGAGTCGACCTGGCCTTCGCTGAGGCTGCGGCCGCCGTGCAGGGTGAGCACCACCGAGGCCTTGGCCGGCTCGCGCTCGCGTACGAAGACCGACGGCTTGGCCATGGCCAGGTGGATACGCGCCCGGTTGACCGGGCCCAGCGACTCGATGGAGCGCGACAGCTCGCCCTCCAGGCCGCGCTGGAAATTGACCTGCTCGGCGAACTGGCTGACCCCGAAGGCCTGGTTGTCCATCAGTTCGAAGCCGACGTTGCCGCCCTGGGGCAGGCCCTGTTCGGCGAGCTGCAGGCGCAGGGTGTGGACCTGGTCGCTGGGCACCAGCAGCGCCTGGCCGCCTTCGCTCATGCGGTAGTTGACGCCGCGGGTGTCGAGTTCATTGATGATGCGGCCGCCGTCGGCCTCGCTCAGGTTGCTGTAGAGCACCCGGTAGTCGGGGCTTTTGGCCCACAGCAGCAGGGCGATGATGATCGCGATGACCACCGCCGCGGCGATCATCAGCGGTACCAGCGGGTTGGCACGCAGCTGCTCGGCGATCTTGGCGGTGGAAAGCCCGCGCGCGCCGCTCGCGCCGCCCTCGGCGCTACGATGGTTGCCGCCGCCGGCGGTCTGGTTGCCGGCAGGCTGTGCGCCGGCATGGGTCTGGGCCTCGCTCACGGCGTGCCTCCTGCGGCTTTGCGGCGTTGCCCTGCGTCGGTGTCGAAGATCATTGCGCCATCCGGCTCCACAAGCTGTCCGATTCGCCGCCCTGCTCGGCGGGCGGTCGTTTGATGAACGCCATTATGCGGAGGTAGGTAAAGGCTAAAGGGAAGAAAAGCCGGAGTTTTGCTCGCCAATTGCCGCTTTGG